>CAMAZK010000095.1 GCA_945863205.1 Akkermansia muciniphila
GCCAGCGATGAAGCGGTGCCCGTCCTCCGTGAGGTCGTTGAGGGCCAGATTCTGACGCCCACGATCGAGCGACTTCCTCGAAAGGTCCACACTCACCGTCTCCGCTCCTACGAGACCGGCGACCACGCTGAAACTGCACGTGTAGGCGAAGGTGTTCAGCACCCGCTTCGGCCGCATGGTCCGCAGCCGCGCCCGGTTCGCCCGTTGATCCAAAAACAAGCCGTGGCTGTAGCCTGCAGCGAAATCCAAGCCGTAGCGGATGCCCGCCTCCGTCACCACGGTCGTCAGCGGCAGCGTCGCATCTCCCGAATGCAGCACGGGCGAGACGCGGTCTTGATTTTTCAGCGGCAGAAAACGCGTGAAGACCCGCGTCGGTGCCCACCCGGCCTGATCGCTCCATGTTTGCAGTCCTGCGGCGAACTCCGTCAATGCGGCGTCATTCTTGTGCGAAATCATCGCGTCATCGCCGAGCCGCTCCACCCAGCCATCCGCACCGGAGGCGATCCGGTGGGCGTTCGTCCCTTCGGACTCGAATGCCAGCCGCGCAGCGGGTGCGATCCACGCGGTGGGCTGAGGCGGAGGGCGGCGTGTGCGGGAAGGATTCACAGCCATCAGACTGCCGCACGATCCAGCGCCGATCAATCCCGCATGCCTCACCGCCCGCTCACGCCTTCAAAAAGCACCAGGAGCGGTAGGACAGCTCGTGCGCTTTGAGCGCCTCGTAAACGCGTGAGCCCGGCAGCCCGGCAAAATCGCGACCCAGAGAGTGCAAAAAGCCCGGCAATCGCTGGCAGATGAGCGCTTCGCTCCGCGCCGCATTCGTCTCCATCCCGCGCAGCACCTCTTCGCGGATGTCACGCGTCTGCTTCACCTCCAGACCACAAGCCGCGATGGCGAACTCCCATGCCGCGATGTCGCCGCTGAATCGAAAGTCCGCATACAGGAAGTGGCCGCCGGGTCGCAGCACGCGCTTCACCTCGCTCAAAAAACCCGCAAAATCAGGATAGCAGTGCGAGGCCTCCACACTGATCACCGCATCGAGCGATCCGTCCGCGCACGGCAGCGCCTGCGCATCCCCCTGCCTGAAACTCAGCGCCGGCATCTGATGCTGGCGGCTGCAAAAGCGAATGCCGGCCGGATTCAGATCCAGGCCCGTGTAGCTCTTCGGATTCAGCGTCTTCGTGATCCACGCCGCGCCTCCGCCATGGCCGCAACTGACCTCCAGCACCTCCTTGCCGGTCAGTTCGATCTGGGACGCCACATGATGATAAAGCTGGATGCAGGCCCGGTTCGGCTCGTCGGCCGGTTCCAGCGTCAATCCCACCGGCGGATCGGTTTCAAAAGCGTAGTTCAAAAACAGTACGTCCTGCCCCCTCAGCCGACGCGTGAGAAAGGGATACCAAAGCCGCCAGATCGCCTTGCGGATCGGCGGCACGGAGAAAAGACGTTCGAGGAGGGACATAGCGGCCCCGATCAGGCACGCGGATGCCGCTTCGCGCGAGAGTTTTTTGGCCGCACCCACCCCCGCGTCGCATTTCGCACACTCTTTGTCGTGGCATGAAAGCGGGCCTCTTCGCTATGCTCTGCCACCATGAAAACCATCCAAACCGATGTTCTTGTCTGTGGCGGCGGCTGCGCAGGGATCGCTGCGGCGCTTTCGTCTGCTCGAAATGGAGCGCAGACCTTGCTCATTGAACGCGCTGGCTTCTCCGGCGGCATCATCACGACGGTGGGGTTGCCTTACTTTGACGGGCTGATCGACAAGCCGAGCGGGCGTTTTGTCGTGAAAGGCATCGCGCTGGAGTTGCTGCAGCGGCTGGGTATCGCGAAGCCGGGCGCGAAGTCGATCGACGACCTGCCGCCGGAGTTGGTGACGAAGTATTGGGGCAGCATGTGGATTCTGAATGTGGAGCACTTCAAGGTGCTGACGGATGAACTGATCCTCCAGCACTCGGAGAATCTGAAAGTGCTCTACCACAGCGTCGCCTGTGATGTGGAGGTGAAGGAAGGTCGCGTGGCGGCGGTGATCATCGCGAACAAGGACGGACTCACGCGGGTGGAGGCGAAACAGGTCATCGACTGCACCGGCGATGGCGACATCGCGCACTGGGCCGGCTGCCCGACAATCTCGTCGAAGCCGCTCATGCCGCTGACGATGCATTTCC
This sequence comes from Akkermansia muciniphila, assembly GCA_945863205.1. Classification (GTDB taxonomy): domain Bacteria; phylum Verrucomicrobiota; class Verrucomicrobiia; order Verrucomicrobiales; family Verrucomicrobiaceae; genus Prosthecobacter. The sequence continues at coordinate 2,166 of CAMAZK010000095.1, forward strand.
GCATCGGAAACGTCGTGCCGACGCCGGAGACCAAGCCAGCGGCGAAGAAGGTGCTCATCGAAGCGCACAAGGAAGGCCGTCTCGTGAACTTCTACGGCCCCGGGCTGATTTTCGCCTTCGCGAAGGACGAATGCTACGTCCACGCCACTCGCGTCCCGGCGGATGCGACGAATGCCTCCGATTTCACCCGCGCCGAGATCCAGGGCCGCAAGGACGCATGGACCATCTTCAACGAATGGAAGGCCAAAGTGCCCGGCTTTGAAAACAGCTACTACATCATGAGCGGCCCATACATCGGCGTGCGAGACACGCGCCGCATCGTGGGGCTGAATGTTCTGACGCTCGAAGACCTGCAAAAGACCACCCGCCACGACGACGCGGTCGCCACCGGCTGCTGGTTCCTCGACATCCATCCGCCCGAGGTCTCCGTCGATAAACCCTTCACCGGCTCCGGCTTCCAACCGAAGCCCTACGACATCTCGTATCGCACGCTCGTGCCGCAAAAGGTGAGCAATCTGCTCGTCGCCGGTCGCTGTCACAGCGCCAGCAGCGAAGCCAGTGCCTCCAGTCGCGTCACCGCCACCGCCATGGCCCTCGGAGAAGCCGCCGGATGCGCCGCCGCGCTCGCGATGAAGGCGAAGAGCGAAGTCGGCACGCTGGATGGCGTGAAAGTGCGGAAAACGCTCGCACAACAAAATGGAGGCCCCTTTAGCGAGGTTTAGAAAGTGGCTGCGGCTTTAGCCGCATCAGAAAAGTGGTTTCGGCTTTAGCCGAAAATTGATCTACTCAAAGACCATGAATGCGGATCCACACAAAAAACCAGAAGAAGACTCTTCGGCTAAAGCCGAAGCCACTTTGGCTGCCACTTTCTTCCGCCCCCACGACGAGCTTCACATCCATCGTGGCAACCTCCCACACTGGCGGCAAGCGAACGTCACCTACTTCGTCACGACCCGGCTCGCCGATTCCATGCCACAGGAAAAACTCCGCGAGTGGCAAAACCGCCGCGATGCGTGGCTCAGTGCCCACGGTTTGCAGAAGTCTGGTGACATCCACACGCTGCCAGAGGATCAGCAGCATGAGTTTCACGCCACATTTACAATGCAATGGCATCAGTGGTTGGACGCTGGCTATGGTGAATGTCTTCTGCGCCGACAGGACGTTCTGGCATCCTGGTAAAACGCCTCACTTCCGAGCCATCGCTGGATGCGTGGGTGATCATGCCGAACCACCTCCACGCCCTCGTTGCCCCGGCAGACCAAACGCTTGGTGGTGTGCTACAAAGCTGGAAGGGCGGGAGCGCCTTCGATATCAATCGACTTCTCGGGCGCAGCGGACCGCTTTGGCAAAAAGAGCCGTATGACCACATCGTGCGTTCGGAGGCGCAGTTTCATCATTATCGCCGCTACATCGCAGAGAACCCCATCAAGGCAGGATTGCAGCCGCATGAGTATGCAGTTGGACTTGGCGGGCAGCATTTCAAAGTGGCTTCGGCTTTAGCCGAAGTTCTTCAAGGATCACCCCGCCCCTAAATCACTGACACCATGCTCAATTCAATTACCCCAGATGCGGCTAAAGCCGCAGCCACTTTCTGTACCCGCCGCGAAGCGCTTTTGACCGCTCTCAAAGGCACAGCTGCTGCCGCCGTGGCCACACTTGTCATCGCGCAAGCCGCAACCACGGCGCCGACTTCGCCACCCGATTCCGAGTTCGTCCCGGAGAACGACTATCCCTTCTTTGGCTGCGACCCCGACTCTCTTGCCTAAAACATCTCCCTCTCGTTCGTCAGCAGCAGCGCATTCGCCGCCCACCTCGCTCTAAACGATGCGGCTAAAGCCGAAGCCACTTTTTTCGCCCTCATGCGCATAAATCTCGCCGCCCATGCGACCTTCATGAAAAGCGATGCCGTCCGATCTCCAGCACCTCCAGCGCTACGCCTCCACGGGCGATGCTCACGCGTTTCGTGAGCTGGTGCAGGCGCATGGGGCCATGGTGCATGCCACGGCGTTGCGGGTGACTCGCGATGCGGCCGCGGCGCAGGATGTGGCGCAGGAGACGTTTCTGGAGCTGGCGCGAAAGGCAGGCGGAATCACGCAATCCGTCGCTGCGTGGCTGCATCGTGTGGCGTGGAACCGGGCCTGCGATGCCGTGCGTCGCGAGAGCACGCGCAAACGTGTCGAGGAGGCCATGGCGGAGACGTGGCACACGGATCGTGAGGCGACGTGGCCGGACATCGAGCCACACGTCGATGCCTCGCTCAACGAACTGCCCAATGGGCTGCGTGAGGTGCTCGTGCTCTACTTTCTCGAAGGTCGCACGCAGGCAGAAGTCGCGCGGCATCTTGGTAAAAATCAGGCCACGGTCTCGCGGGCCATCGAGCGCGGCATCTCGGCCATGCGGGAGGCCTTGCGCTCGCGTGGCGTGATAGCGGGAGCAGGTCTCGCGGCCTTGTTCACGGCTCAAAGCGCTCAGGCCATGCCCATCGCGGTGCAGGCTTCCTTGGGAAAGCTATCTCTAACCGGCATCGGCAACTCATCCACGATCCCCGCCGCATCCGTCACCACCACACTCATCACCATGACCGCCACCACCACAGCCCTCCTCGTCACCGGCACTCTCGCCGCCGTTTCACTTACCTTTGTCCTTCCTCGAACGGAGAACAAGCCCGCACCCAGCAGACCATCGGCCGAGACCAAGGCCATCGCGACGAATCCGATCTCCAAATCCAACCCGGCCGAGATCAGCGATCAGGAAATGTTCGACCTGCTCTTTGGCGGTGACTCGGATCGGTCAAAGCATGCCCGCTCCTTGGTGGATGACTACCGCGCGGCCCATCCGGGCCTGAGTTTGATCGAGTTGGCGAAAGACCCGGCGCTCGCGCCGAAGCTCCAGACCTTGATGCAAGAGATGATGACCAAGCCAGAGCTAGGCGAACAGTTTGGCGAGGCCATGCAGCTCGCGATGCAGGTGAAAGGCATCAAGCCCTCGCCCGGAACGAACATCAGCCTCAACATGGGTGAGGGCTTCCTGAACAACGAAAGCCAGGCGGAACGCTACCTTGGCGCGGTGCTCGCCAAAGACGCCAAGGCGCTGGCGCAGCTTTTTGCCGATGTGGTGAACGAAGCCGCCGCTGAGATGGCACTCGACCCACGTGCGGAGACAAGCTCCAGCGGGGTGTCGATCAACAATGGTCCTTTGCCACCGGGTGCGAAGGTCATTCAGAAGGAGCCGGAGGATTGAAGCAGCTTCGGCTTTGGCCGAATCAGGATCGTTGAATGAGCGTTGAGCCGCGTCCACTTTTCCTCGCACCCATGCGACGATCCATCATCCTTCTCTGTCTCGTCTTGTGCCTGATCGCGTTCTTGCTCATGCGAACGGGCTTCGGCATAAAAGAGCCGGTTTCAGCGCCCGAAACCGTCGCCACGGCTCCAACAAGCCTTTCGGCGGCGACTCCGCCGAAAGACCAAAAGGCGCCCGCCGCCCGAAAACCGCTGAAAATCTCGTCGAAGGGCAAAGTGCGGCTCAAACCGGGGGAATCGGCGGTGCTGGGGTATTGGGAGATCGCGCCGGGCATGAACGGCATGGCCATCGTGACACCGGAAACGACGCCCGAAGGCCATGTGAAGATGACAGCCAAGCTGCTGCACCTCTCCGATGCCGCTGTATCGGACACGGAGGCGAACGACCTGTTCCCCGACATCTTCGACTTCGAAAACTACAGCGCCATCGGCCCGGAACGGTTGCGTGAGCTGCAAACGTCACTGCAAAAAACTCGCGGAGTCGATATGCTCACCACACCCGCCGTGGTGAGCCATCCCGGCCAGCAAGCCCGCATCTCCATCGGCAACTCGAACGAAGCCATGCTCTCCCTCGGCCTGCGGGCCGATCCGGTCGCCGAAGATGGCGGTTACGACCTCAGCCTCGATCTGCAAAAGCAGGAATGAAGCCCGTGGACGCATTTCACACACACTTTGTCGTGGTGAAAAGGGCGCGGGGCTCGTTATGCTGCGCAACTCCATGAACCGACTCGAAAACAAAGTCATCCTCATCACCGGCAGCGTCACCGGCATCGGCAAGGCCATCGCGAAGCGTTGCGTCGCCGAAGGCGCGAAAGTGCTCATCCACGGCCTCGAAGCCGATCTCGGAGAACAAACCCTCGCTGAACTCGGCGCAGACAAGGCGGTGCTCGTCCTCAAAGACCTCGCCGATGACGATGCGCCTCAAGCACTCGTCCAAAGCGCCGTCACAGCCTTTGGCAGGCTCGACGCCGTGGTGAACAACGCCGCGCAGGTCGGGCTCGGCAACATTCACGACACCGATGCGAAATGGTTCCGCCGAATGCTCGAGATCAACTGCGTCGTGCCCTACCTCATCACCCAGGCCGCCTTGCCGCACCTGCGTGAAACCCACGGCAGCGTCATCAACATCGGCAGCGTAAACGCGTGGAGCGGCGAGCCCAATTTGATGCCCTACAGCGTCTCCAAAGGCGCTCTAATGACCCTCACCCGCAATCTGGGCGACACGCTCATGCGCGAGGACGGCGTGCGCGTGAATCAAATCAACCCCGGCTGGGTGCTCACCGAAAACGAGGCCAAACGAAAGCGCTCCCACGGCCTCAAAGACGACTGGTATGCCGATCTGCCGAAGGTCTATGCCCCCGCCGGCCGCATCCTCTGGCCCGACGAGATCGCCGCCTGCGCTGCCTGGCTCCTCGCCGACGAATGCGGCCCGATCAGCGGCCAGGTCTTCGATTTGGAGCAGCATCCCTTCATCGGCCGCAATCCCCCGAAGGACGCGAGTACGATTCCGACGAAGTAATGCGTGATTCGTGATGCGTGAGCCACATTTCTCCCGTCATCACTAACCACGCCGCATCCATCTCACGTTTCACGCATCACGAATCACTCACCATGCCCAAACTCGCCGCCTTCCCGAAAGCCTTCATGGTCGCCCTTTGCAAAGAAGGGACGATGACCGTCTCCGAATGGATCAAGCTCGCCTCCACGCTCGATGTGCAGGGCCTGGAATGGTATGCGGGCTTTCTGGAGATGGCCGATGAGAAAAACTGGCCGCGCTTCCGCCGAGAGGTCGAGGATACCGGCAAGGTCATCCCGATGATGTGCTGCTCGCCGGACTTCACGCATCCCGACGCCGCCTTCCGCGACAAGGAGATCGCCAAGCAGAAACGCTGGATCGACATGACGCACACGCTCGGTGGCAGCTACTGCCGGGTGCTCAGTGGTCAGCGCAGGCCGGAACTGACGCTGGATGAAGGCGTGAAGCTCGCGGCGGACTCGATCTACGCCTGCCTGCCGTATGCGCAGGAGCGCGGCATCACGCTGATCATTGAAAACCACTACAAGGACGACTTCTGGGAGTATCCCGAGTTCGCGCAGAAGATGGATGTCTTCTGCAAGCTCGTCGATGCGGTGAATCACCCAAACTTCGGCGTGAACTACGACCCCTCGAACACCTATCTCGCCGGTGAGGATCCTATCGAGCTGCTGAAGCGAGTCTCGCACCGCGTCGTCACCATGCACGCCAGCGACCGTTACCTCGCCGAAGGCACCATCGAAGACCTGCGCAAAGAAGAAGGCGGTGCGCAAGGCTACGCCAAACGCCTCCGCCATGGCGAGATCGGCAAAGGCCTCAACGACTACGACGCCATCTTCACCGAGCTGAAGAGCAAGGGCTTCAACGGCTGGATCAGCATCGAAGACGGCGTCGATGGCATGGAGCAGCTCGCCCGCAGCGTGGAGTTCTTGAAACGCAAGATCGCGCAGCATTGGAGCTGAACGCCTCCTGCGTGTTTCGGCGAAGCGAGGTGGCCATCTCGCTCCCGCGAGATGAGCTTGCCGCCCTCTCCAGCAAAGTCCGCATTCGAACTCCGAGCCGCCCCCCGCTCGCGTGAACGCTCCGCTCCTCTCGCGGGAACGAGAGAGCTACTTTGCTGTCGCCGCAGGCCCGGAGCATCGCCGGACTCGGAAACCATTCCTCGTGCCGCACTTCGCACACGCTTTGACAGGCGGAATGATCGCCTGAATGCACTCACGAGCCATGAAGCCCTCGGCGCGGCCTTACGACACCTGCCGGAGCTGCAGCGTGTCGATGATCTTGTCGTGCGCCAGGGCGTTGGTGATGACGACCTGCCAGCTTCCGGGCTGGCACCAGTTTTTGGCCTTCAGCGTGTTGAGCGCGTTGCAGATCGTCAGCTCGGGATCGTCGGAAAATTCCATCAGGAAAGGCTCGACTCCCCACGGGAGAAGCAGTTGGCGGAAGACCGATTCCACGTCCGTAAAGGCGTAAATGGGCACGCCCCGGGCGCGCAGAGCCCCGAGCACATAAGCGAGGAAGCCGCTGCGCGTGAAGACCACGATGGAGGAGTTCCCCAGCTCCTGCGCCAGCACGGCGGCGGAGCGCAGCATCTTCGACTTCGGCTCCTTCAGCACGATCGTCCGATTCAATGCCCCGCTGACCGAGGGCTCGATGCTTTCGATGATGTTCTTCATCACCTGCACGGACTCGAGCGGGTAGGCACCGACCGTGGTCTCACCGGAGAGCATCACCGCATCCGCCTGCTCGCGGATGGCATTGGAGACGTCGGAAATCTCAGCCCGCGTCGGCATCGGGGAGCTGATCATCGTTTCCAGCAGATGCGTGGCGATGATGACCGGCTTCCCCTCCGCCTGGCAGGCGGCGACGAGCTCCGTCTGCACCAGCGGCAGCCGGTGGTAGTCGATCTCGATGCCGAGATCGCCGCGCGCGACCATGATGGCATCGGCCTCGCGAATGATGTCCCGCATGTTGCGCACGCCCGCCTGGTCCTCGATTTTGGCGATGATCTTTGCCGACGAGCCGAGGCCGTCGAGGAAGCGCCGCAGCACGCGAATATCCTCCGCCTGCCGCACGAAAGACAAGGCCACGAAATCAATGCCGGCCCTCACCCCTGCCTGCAGATCCATTTCATCCTTGGCGGTCAGGCAGGGCAGGTTCACAAAGACGCCCGGTAGGTTGATGTGGCGCTTGGAGCCGATGGCGCCGGGCGTTAGCACCTCGCAGAGGACGTGCGCATCGTCCTTGTCGATCACCCGCATGCGGATCAGCCCGCTGTCGATGAGCACGACGGTCCCCACCGCGAGATCGCCCGGCAGCCCGGGGTAGTTGACGGAGACGGCGGGCGCGTCGCCTGTCGGCTCGGCGCTTTCGATGTGTAACTCGAAACGGTCGCCCACCTTCAGCTCGATGGGCGCGTCCACCTTTCCCGTGCGAATCTCGGGGCCTTTGACATCCATCATCACGCCCACATGCCGCCCCACCTCGCTCGATGCCTCGCGGATGAACCACATCGCGTCATCCACCCACTGGTGGGAGGCGTGCGCCATGTTCAGCCGCAGGATGTCCACGCCGGCGAGGATGAGTTTGGCCAGCATGTCCTTGGACTCGGTCGCCGGCCCGAGCGTCGCGATGATTTTGGTGTGCCTGAAATAAGAGGAGGAAGGTTCCATCAGGCCCCGCTTAGAGCAGGAAAAGGGCCATGCGCCCGGGTGAGAGCAGAGCCGGTGCTTGCGACCGGTTGCGCTGCTACTTGGCCGCTTTCTTCGGATGCAGCTCCGCCACAGGCATCGCTGCAAAAGTCTTCCAGTGCGCCTCGCTCTGCTCCTGGGTCGCCACACCGTCGTGAACCCACAGCGCGTAGCGGACGCGCAATTTTTTCTCCTCGGTCACTGCGACCGGCTCGTCCAGGCTCAGGCAGCAGCCCATCCAGCCATCGTTGCGGACGTGGAAGGCCGTCGGGTTGTGCGGATTCATCGGGTGATTCATCAAGGTGATGCCGCCAAAGCCGTCCGCGTCGTTGGTGATGCGACCGCTGTAATCGCACCAGCGAGCCGGCTTGCGGAAAATCTCCTCCTCATTGACCTGGCCTTCCGAATTCAAGATGCGCCCGCCGCCGTCATGCACGCCGATGCTTTTCGCCAGCCGCACGGCGATCAATCCGAAGCCCGTGGCACCGAAGGTGGTAGTTCTCCCCTTCGGCGGTGTGAATTCCATGTCCACGATCATGAACCAGCTCTTCGCGCCCTCGACCGGCCGCACCTCTGTGCGCCGCACTTCGATCAACTGCACCGAGTTGTCCGCCTCACTGATCCAGTGATTCACCATGCGCATCGACGCAAACTCGTCCGTATCCTCGTAGCCTTCACGCGACACCTCCACGTTCACGATGCGACCCTGCTTCTTCGCATAATCGCCCCAGAAATCGAGATCGTTCACCATGTTGTGCGTCACCCACACGCTGTTGTGGTGCGAATGCGTCAGCGGATCGTGCGGATGCCCCATGCGCGTCAGACTGACGTCCCGCGACGCCCTGATCGGGTGACAAAACGGCCGCATGTCCTGCGGGTCGAAGTGCATCGCTGTCAGCTCGCGCCCATCAAGCTGAAACGACGTGATGTGATGCGGCATCGGCACCGCCTGCACGCGCGGGATCGGCTTGGCGGAAGGAAGCTGGGCCGAAGCAAGGGCGGCAGAGACAAGAAGGAGGCTGAGTGCTTTCATCAGCACCTCAAACGCCCGCCCCAGGCCCTTTTCCATTCTCAATTTTCCATTTTCAGTTCTTCCATTCCTGCATCCTCCCGCTACGCTCGCCTCCCTCCACCATGAAGAACATCCTTCTCTCCCTGCTGTTCGCCGCGTCCACCTTCGCGGCCACGATTCCTGATGCTGCCAAAGTCGGCGAATTCTACGCCGGCTGTCAGGCCTACAGCTTCCGCCTCTACACCGTCTTTGAGGCCATCGACAAGACCGCCCAGTGCGGCGGCAAGACGATCGAGTTTTATCCCGGTCAGAAATTCGACGACACCGCCAAGTGGGACCACAACGCCACGCCGGAGATGATCGACAAGGTCATGAAGCACCTGGAAGCCAAAGGCCTCACCGCCGTCGGTTATGGCGTCGTCAAACTCGGCAAGGATGCCGCTCAGGACCGCAAGGTTTTCGAGTTCTGCAAAAAAGTCGGCATCAGCATCGTCGTCACCGAGCCCGATGTTGCCGGACTCGACGGCATCGAGGCGCTCGTGAAGGAGTTCGACATCAAGATGGCCATTCACAACCATCCCCAGCGCCCGCTCGACCGCGCCTACAAGTTCTGGGACCCGAACTACGTGCTGGAACTCGTCAAAGACCGCGATCCCCGCATGGGCGCCTGTGCCGATGTCGGCCACTGGGTGCGCAGCGGCCTCAATCCCGTCGAGTGCATCAAGATCCTCAAGGGCCGCATCTTTGACAGCCACATGAAGGACCTCAACGAGTTCGGCGTGCTCAAAGGCTCCCACGACCTGCCCTTCGGCACCGGCAAGAGCGACATCCCGGCCATCCTCGCCGAATACCACGCCCAGGGCTATCCCGGCCCGCTGCACTGCGAATACGAGCACAACTGGGAGACCAGCGTGCCGGAGATCACCCAGTGCATCGACTTCGTCCGCAACTGGAAGCCCACGAAGTAAGTTCGTCGTTCGTAGTTCGGGCTTTAGCCCGTCATAGCCGGGGCCGCAAAGCCCCGGCTTTTTCATGCCCATCCAGCACAACCGCCAACACGGAGCGCGAGTCTGTCGAAGACCACTCGCCACTCTTGGGGTGATTCGTTGCCGATCTAGCAGACAAACAGGCGAGTAGGCTTCGCCATACTCGCGCTCCGTCCCATCAACGGGTCACCTTCAAATATGCGATCAAATCCGCCAGCGACTGCGGCGTCATCGCGGCTTCGAGGCCTTCTGGCATCAGGGAGGTGCCAGCGCTCTTCAACGAGGCCACATCGCTGCGCAGGACGGATTTGGTGATGTTTCCGGCCATCTTCAGCGTCAGGCTCGCGCTCGTTTCGGTGGCGATGACGCCGTAGAGCTGCTCGCCGCTTTTCAGGGTGCAGTGGTAGGCCATGAAGCCGGGCTCGATGATCGCGCTGGGGTCGAGGATGGAGTTGAGGAGCTTTTCCGCGTCGTGCTGCGCCACGCTGCGCAGGTCCGGGCCGAGTTCGAGGCCCACGCCGTCGAGCTTGTGGCAACTGATGCACACGCTCGCGAAAACGGTCTTCCCGCGTGTCGCGTCGCCCTGGAGCTTCAGCGCCGGTTTGAACCTCTCCACCACCGCGGCGCGTGAAGCGCTCGTCGAGTCCGCGAAGACCTTCTCCGCGAGGTTCGCGATGTTTTTCTTCGGATGCTTCATCAACCGTGCCCGCGTCGCCGCGTCGGCAGATTTGGCTTCGGGCCGTTTCAGCAGCGCCAGCGTCCACGCGTCGTTCGAGAGCAGCGTTTCGAGGATCTGCACGCGCAGCGCCGGCGTGCGCTGGTCCCAGCCTTCGAGCAAAAACTGCTCGCCACCCTGCGGTTGCAGCTTCGCGACGAGTCGCAGCACCTCCGCGTTGCCCGTCTTTGCCCAAAGCTCCGGCAGCAAAGCTTTGACGCGTTCCCGATGCTCGCGATCCGAGGCCAGCAAGGCCAGCGATTCCATCGTCGGAGCCGTCTGGATCGACTCCGCAGCCTGTTGCAGCCTCGCCGCCATTTTTCCGACCACCTCACGCGCCTTCGCATCCGTAACCTGTTTCGCGAAAGCCGCCAGCGAGAGGTTTTTCTCATCCAAAACGGCCAGAAGCTCCTCCAGGCCCTTCTGCGCGTCCAAACGAGTGACGAGCGCCGCGATGGCTTTTTCGTTCTTCGTCGCCAAAGCGCAGCGCAGGAGCATCGCGAACGATTTCGTGTCCGCTCGGGCACAAACCCGCTCCAGATGCGGCAGCACCGAACTCAACGCCGCGCCTTGCAACGGCGAACCCGGCTCCGCGCTGTTCAGCACCTCCGCGAGCAAATCTCCTGCCCACTCGAATTTCAGTTCGCCGAGCGTGCAGGCCAGTTGGAGGCGCACTTTGGCGTCTTGGTCATTCACGAGCTTCGTCAGTACCTTTTGGAGTGCGGACGCCTCGTCCGCCTTCCATTCGAGTTTTTCGGCCATTTGCAGGGCTTGTTCACACACCCGCGACTGCTCGTCAAAGGGGTCATCAAAAAGAAGCAGGCAGTCAGATGCACTGAACTTGTTTAGATTAAGAGCCGTCCATGCGAACTGCACGGTTTCGATGCTAGATGCGACCCGACCAAACTTCGCGGCGTTATACTTACCACTCCACTGCTCTATCATCTGCATCCTGTCGCGCCCATAGCCACTGCTCCGGACCACTCTGATGAAGTCTCCACTCGGTTCTTTAGCCTCTTTCTTTACCACCCGCCAAATCCGCCCCTTGTCATCCCCTTCGCGGTAATGCGGCAGAAGCTCCTCTTTGCCGTTCTGCGGCAGCCACTGCGGGTGCTCGATCATGTAGCGATACATGTCAGCGACCCACAACGCGCCGTCGGGGCCGGTGCGGACCATGACGGGGCGGCACCAGCGGTCTTCGCTGGCGAGGAAGTCCATCTTCGACTCGGCAGGATCGCGCACGGCTTTGAAGGTGACGCCTTCGTCTTCGAGGAGGTGATGCTGCACGACGTTGTGGAAGGGCTCGCAGGTGAAGGCGTGTGTTTTGCCGTCATTAAAGAGCACCTGATCGCGATACACCTCGATGCCGCAGGCGCTGGTGAAGCGTCCGGCCTGGTCGAAGCTGTGGAAACGCTTCTCCATGCTGCTGGCGGGATACACGGGCGGATTTCGCGGAAAGAGCTGATGGATCGGGTCCGGCGGGATGATGTGCGGATTGCGGCGCAGGTAGTGATCCTGCAAGACGTAGTGCCAGAGCGGAAAGCTGTTCTGCACGCCGAACCAGTGACCCCAGTCATCGCGGGCGCGGCCGAACTGCGAGGGGCCGGTCTGCGGATCAAACTCGCCGGTGTCCGGCTTGAAGCGGAAGTCGCGGCTGCCGAGGTCGATCTTCTCGCCGGTGAGCTTGCA
>CAMAZK010000096.1 GCA_945863205.1 Akkermansia muciniphila
GGGTGATGCTGGTTTTGAAGAAGTCCGGCAGCGCTTCGAAGGTCGCCGGATCATCCAGCTTGGGCCGATACATCTCCTGGTCTTCATACAGGCCGTTCATCGCGAGCGGCCACGGGAACATGCCGATGCCCGGGCGTCGGTCGCTGTCCTCGGCGTGGCAGGCGTTGAACCACAGGTTGAGGGCGAAGGGCTTGTCCTTCGGCTGGTTCTTCAAGAACTCGATCCCGCGATCCACGATTATCTCCGTCTCGTGCCGCACGCTGCCGTCCGGCTGCGGCTTGTAGTAGGGATTGCGACCGATGTCCTCGAACTCGTCGAAGTGATCCTGCGGCTTGTTCCCCTTCGGCAGCTTCGTGTGCCACTTGCCGTAGTGCCCGGTGCGGTAGCCGCTCGCCCGCAGCACATCGACGTAGAATTCCTTCGCCGCCTCCGGCCTCACCTGATCCGGTTCCGCCGGCGTGCCGAAACTGCGTCCGGTGAGCCCGGTCATGATCGTCGAGCGACTCACCCAGCAGATCGGCTGACTCACGAACGAGTTCCGAAACAGCGTCCCTCGTGCCGCCAGCGCATCGATGTTCGGCGTCTTCGCAATCGGGTGCCCATAGCAGCCCAGCGAGCTGGAAGTCTGATCGTCGGCAAAAAGGAATACGATGTTCGGCCTGTCGGCGGCATGAGCCAGGCCGGTGAGGAGGGCGAGAAGAAGAAGGGAGCGCATGGTGGGGATCAAGGTTGGTATTTGAAACGCCCCGACGCCACCCAACTTCCGGCAAATCCGGTGTCGGATTCGGCAAGAGCTCGCTGAAAGTGGCTGCGGCTTCAGCCGCAGTGCGGTGTTGGATTGCGGATGCGCATGGGCGCGACACACTGTCTCCGATAACAGAAAGCACCTCCTGCTGCAAAGGCACCATGCGGAGAATCGAAACCCGCATTCAACCGTAAAAGATCGAGTTTTTCCTCCGCCCACTAGCAACGGTGGAGGGCCTCATCAGCATCCCGCAACCGCCCGATCTCCCTTTCGACATCGACACCCTCGAACCATCCTGGCAGGCCATCGAACAATGGATCCCCGCCGATGACCACGAAGCCAGCTTCCACTGTCAGGACATGCATCACAGCAACGAATCCCACTGGAAGCCCCGAGGAGTCCTGCTTAATGAGGACCGCATCCTCGTCATGGATGCCCAATAGATCCGGCTGATACCCAGAGGCCCGAATCAGCCCCACGAAAAACCGCTGTCAAAAAAGACATGGTACAGAGGCCAGGGAAGCTATCCTCATGACGTTGTAATCACATACACACGCGAGCATCATGGTGGAGTCCAGCTTTGTTCGAAGTCTGGCGATCTAGATTCGGTGTAGTTCTCACAAGAAAGCCTTGGCCAAGCCCACCTATGGTTTCTCGGTATTTCCGTCTCATTCGCGTTCACGGTTCAAAGCCCAGGGTTGGCCTGCGACGTCTATTGAGTATGAAACGCAAAATAGTTTGGGTTAACACAATATGTGGCACTGGTAAGCCCAAATCTTGGCTATTTGAGTCATCACTCGACTGATATAGAAGATCCATGACTGAATATTCCATCAGCCCCCCTCACACATTGTCCCTGCTCAACGTCCAGAGCCAACTCGAGCCAGCGCCCGCAAAAGCATTTTCCTACGATACATACAGCACATCTTCGGTGCCTACTTCGTGGACTGGTTCGTCAACGCACGACAGTTCGAATATGCCGATTACCAGAAGCATTTGAGTGCATGGGAAATCAGAGGCTGTCCGACTATTGTTTGAAGTTCAGAAAACTTGGAGTTTGACGATGGGAATAAACATAAAATGAAAAGGGGAACAGAGCATATGAATCATCAATTGAACGACATGAAGCGTCGCTTGGTGCTGACAGCATGGGCGGTATTGGGCTTGCGTCTGCCGGCGCCTGATTCCTCGGAACGCCACAGCGCGCATCGGCGTCTGAAAGACTGAACTATAACTCTCCAAACTCAACCAACGCCATTGGACCAAGAGTGCTAAAGTAGCTGCATTATTTTCGGTCCTTTTTTGTTCGTTTTCAACATTGTAACACCCCTCTCATGAATAACTCTCTATTTCGATACTTGCCGCTTTTCGCACTGAATTTTGCACTTTATCTGCCAAGCTCGGCTCATGCAGATAAGGCCTCAACCGTTGATCCTTATGCGCTATCGATCATTCAAAGCGCCTCTAACTACCTCGGCAGTGCCAAGAATGTTCAGTTCGTTGCGGAGATCTGCGAAGACGCCGCAATTGAGGACGGCCCGATCCTGCAAATTGCCCGCACCGTCACCGTCTCACTCACCCGGCCGGCAGGCCTACGACTTGAAGTCGCCGCGCCCGAGCCTACACGCACCTTCACACATAATGGGAAGGCACTGACTATTTACGATGTGCGCACCGGCTTCTACGGCAGCATTGATGCTGCGCCCTCCCTCGACGAAACCATCAGCAATGCCGATGAGATCGGCATCCACTTCCCTATCGAAGATCTTCTTGTCTCCAAACCCTTCGGAGATGGCGCTTCCAAAGCCGATTCCGGTCAATACCTCGGACTCGTGAATGTGCTCGGCACCGAGTGTCATCACCTCGCTTTCCAAAGCAAAAGCATCGAGTGGCAGGCCTGGGTTCAAACAGGTCCCAAACCGCTCCTCCGCAAAGTTGCCGTGACGTTCAAAGACGAAGACGATGCCCGCCTCACGGCGCACATTTCCAATTGGGATCTTGATACCGCCATTCCTGCGTCCGCCTTCACCTTCACACCACCACCTAACTCAACTAAGATCGAAGTCCTGCCTGCCGAAGAAGGAAAAACCAAAGAGGCCAAGTAACACGACAACTCTCATCTACTATCCTATGAAGCTTTTTCACCAACTCGGCCGCCGCTCCACCGCTGGCATCGCTCTCCTCACAGCCGTAGCGACTTCCGCATCGCTAATAGCAGGTCCTCTTGGCGGACGAAGCATTAATCGTAACATCAACATCAACTCCAACCGGAGTATCAATTCTAATCGCAACGTCAACGTTAACCGGAGCCTCAACGTTAATCGCCATGTTGATGTGGACGTGAACAATCGCTACTATCACCGCGGTGGGGGCTTCGTCGCCGCTGCTGTGGCAGGAACAATTGCAGGTATTGCCATTGGGGCAGCCGTCACGGCCCCACCTCGTGGATATCGCACCATCTACTACGGCGGAGCTCCTTATGCCTACTACGGTGGCGTCTTCTACCAGCCTGCTCCTTCCGGCTACATCGTGGTCACTCCACCAGTTGGCGCCACGGTCCCCATGCTGCCCCCAGGAGCCGTCGTTGCCTTGGTCAACGGTATTTCCTACTATTCTTTCGAGGGCTACTACTACCAACCGGTCATTATGAGTGGCGTAACCCAGTACCGTGTTGTGCGGTTCTAGGAGGTGTCTTCGCAAAGAAGAACGCATCTTCTCGAAGGATGGAATTAGAGTTGAAATTAGAGAGGAAAGAATAAGTTATCCGTCACCGCTGGTGATGGACTTAATATTTAGCCGAAGATTTGCTTCATCGGCAGAAACGTCGCTTTGTCAGCGGCTGTATGTTTAACAAGGATGTTGCTATGCGGCGCGATTTGAAGTCGAAACGTCCTTTTAGTTGAGCTTCTGCCTGCTACACAACAACTTCATTGGTTTCAGCTCCAAATGAGTGTGCAAAAGCCATGCATGAAAGACCCGAGGGCCCAAGCCAACTGTCGTGTCAGTCCCGCTCACACCCCTTCCCCGCTCCACGTCTGGGGCCAACTCGACCCGACATACTCAAAAGCAATTTCCTACCAGAAATTCGTTCTTGCTGAAGCCTCTGCTTCAACTGAACCCTGAAAAACCACTCTGCCTTTCCCATGAAAACCAACATTCTGCCCGCCATCGCCTGCCTTGCCCTTGGTTCACAGGCATTCCCCCAGGCACCACCAGCCGCCTATGAGCAAGGCACATTCGTTCTTGCCGCCGAGCTTCTTCCAGCCGAAATTCTTCGCAGTCCCACCCACCGGGTGCGGGATCTGGTGGGTACGGATGGTTACATGGCCCATTTCGAAATCGATACCGACTTCGGGACATTCCAAGCCATCGGCGTTGCCGAAGCCAAACGCCGTATTCTGGAGGCCGCAGCCATCCGCAAGCTGGTGGATACCAGTAAGGGAGATCTATTCGCCGAGGGTGTCAAACGCTCGATCGAGCAACCCATCGACGCCGTGAAAAACATCGTCACCAATCCGGTGAAATCCGTGAAACAGGCACCAAAGACCGTGGGGCACTTTTTCAGCAAAATCGGCGGATCCATCCAACGCGGTGCCCGCAAAATTCAGGAGAGCGCCAGTTCCAATGAAGACCCGGATGTTGCGGCGAGAGAAATGGGCGCTGGCCTAGGCCAATCGGCCAAAAACGCCGCGGGATTCGACAAGGCGAAACTCGATACCGCCAAGCAACTCGGCGTGGATCCCTATTCAGACAACATCCGCCTGCAGGAAGAAATGGACAAAGTCACCTGGGCCTTTTTCGCTGGCGGCCTTCCCTTGCGCATCGGGGCTGCGATGGCCTCTGCGGGATTCGCTGTGGCGGCGACCAACATGGTGGGCATCCCCGAGAACACCTACGCCCTCACCTCCTCCGAACTGGCCCTGCGCGATGCCAAAACCCTGAAATCCATTGGTGCCAGTGACGCCGAGATCAAGACCTTCCAAATCCAGCGCGCCTTCAGCATCACACGTCGCCACCGCATCGCCACCCTGCTTGAGGACCTGCCGAATGCGATGGGCCGCGCTAACATCGTTTCGCTGGCCAACGCATGCAGCAGTGGCGATCAGGCGGATTTCCTAATCGGCGCACTGGCCATCCTGGCGGAGAATCAACGCAGCGGCGCTGCCAACTATGTGTCCATCCAAGTGCTCGGCCGCCTTCCCGCCGCTGCTACCACCTCGGGTGAAATCCACGTGCCCGCCCCGGTGGACCTCGTGACTTGGACCGAAGAGGTCGCCGCCTTTGCCAGCCGTGATGACATACCGGCAGCGACCCGCACCCTCGTCCACACCGGCAAGCTTTCTCCAATCGCTGCGGCGGGGATTGCCGCTGCCGGCTGGAAAACCGTCGCTGTGTCTTATCCCAGCCGGTGACCGCGATTTTCTGGCAGAGCTTTGAAAGATAAGCACTGCTCTGCGTGGTGCTAGCCAGCCCCCCTTACACCAGGTCCCCGCTCCATGTCCAGGGCCAACACGACCCAGTGCTCTCACAAGCAATTTCCGACCAGAAAGATCTTGGAGATTTGCCGCTGACGCAGTGGTGCTTACCGTATCAAAATGTGCCTCTTTTCCAGAATGGGTCTTGGTTCAGCGGCAGCCGATGTGTAGGCGGAGAATGCGCATGATTTCGGCTACGGTCTCGGTTTGGCCGACGCAACTGTGTGGGTGAGGAGTAATGAACTCGGATTCAGCGCCATCGAGGTGGGAACTGCCGTAGGGTACGACGCCGTCGGAGCTGTCGGGAGAGTCGCCACGGCCGCGGTCGCCGATGATGCTGTGATAGGGCACGAGGATGGGACGTTTTTGGAGGGCCTGAAAATAGGGGTGGTCAGGGGAAAGCATGTCCACACTGCGGAGGCCGAGCAGGTTGTAGCTTAGCAGGGCAGGATTGAGTGCGCTGACGTCTGCGGTGAGAGCTTGGCTGGCGAGGCCAATAAGCTCGGAGGGCAATTTAATGAGGTGGATAGCGATCTGCACGAGGCGCCAGTCAGCAATAGCACTGCCACGATGAGGAACAGCAACGAAGACAGCGCGTTTGACAAAGGGTTGGCGATCGAATACGAGGACGGACTGGACTTTCTTGGCGAGTTCGCGCCCGAGCCATGGGACTTCTTGGATGGGGCGAGTGAAGAAGGCTTTGCGAAAGTCGGAGGCGGAATCGATGACTTGCATTCGGGAGAGAAGGCCACCCATGCTGTGGCCGACGATGACCATATTGTTCATGCCGGGGTCGGTGCCGGTGGGGTCCCAGGTCTGGCGGAAGTGGTTCAAACTTCTGCGGAGTTTGGCGGCGGAGCCGGGCACGCTGAGACCGGTGGGATATAAAAACAGCACGGGCTGATAGCGAGCTTGGAGTTTGGGATCTGCGTAGATTTCATTGACGGCATTTCTCCAGATATGGGCGTCAGAGCGGAGGCCATGGACGAAAACGACGGGTATTTTTCCGGGCGTATGTTGTTCGAGGGCGAACAGGCCCATTTCCTGATGTTGATCAGGGCGAAGCAGGCCTTTGCCAGCGCTCTTGACGATGTAAGGGTTGTTGAGAGAGATCTCAATGGCAGCGGTAATATCCGAGGCAAGACAATGGTTGGAACCAGCCAGTCGATACTGGCGCTGGGCGAGTGGATTGATCAACCTAAGGTGCACGGGAATGGGGGCCAGAGGAGAGTCCGCGCACCCAAACTCGAGCACTGCGGTGCCAAGAACATAAACACCGTTGGCGGGGCGGTATCTGCGTTGTTGGTTGAGACGTTCGACATCTTCAAAAGCAAGGACCATGGGAGCGCCGAGACCGGTGTTGGCCACTTTTTGATCGTAGCCATTAGAGTTGATCTTACTGGCGGGAAGGGCACGATCGAATGCGCTGGGTGCCCATGCGGGTTTGCCCTGCTCTTCGAATGAGCGTTGGTCAAAATGGATTTCCCAGTCTTGGCCGGCTTGCTCGACGCGGATGGGTTTAGACCAGTCCTTCAAAGGGGCGCGTTCTTGCAGTTCGAGGAGGACAGTGGCAACAGCTTGGTTGTAGCGGTCCCTGGAGTGACGGAGGTTGGCTGTCGCCAAGGAGGCGTCGGTAAGTGCTTTGGCAATGGAGCGATCCCGCAAGTGATGACGTTCGTCCTCGCTGAGTCCGATCTGAGCGATTTTGACCTTGGGATTGGTGGCCGAGGTGCAGGCACCTAGGGTGAGTGCCCCCCATAAAAAGAAGTGAAGACGGAAGGTGCGCGGCATCTGGCGGGATCGTTGGCGGATCTCTGAGAAAAAGCAACCTGGGTTTCAATCCGGGGAGCGTGAATGGGGTCAGGGGCGCTTGGACCGATAAACATGGTTCCATAAAATGTCGGCGCGGTAATAGTCACAGCCTCCCGCACACCCCGTCCCCGCTCCACCCCCAGGGCTAACTCGACGCAGTGCGCTAAATAGCAATTTCCTACTAGAAGAAAGCCACTGCCGCGCCTCGTAGAAAGCGTCGCCGGGCGTCAATTATTACTTCCAGCTTTACTCAGGATTAACCCTGCGATTTGAAGCAAAAGATAGTCCGCTGGACTGCAGGTAGCTAGACCGGGGTAGTTCTCGCGAGAAGGCCTTGGCCTAGCCCACCGAGTCGGTTCTCGGCATCCACGTCTGATTCGCGCTGACGTTTCAAAGCTGAGAATTGGCCCCCTGCTGCTACGGATTGGATATTGCAAATATATTGGGTTGCCTCAGATTTTGCGTCGATACACCCAATTATCGGCTACGTGAGTTTTATCTTATTAAGATAGTCAATAAAACAAAGTGTCTGCCCCGAATGGCCCGGGATTAAGACCGTTTTTCGACGCAGTGGCTGATTTCAGCCATGCGGCAGGCTGGCATGAGAAGATCTGAAACTCTTGGCGCTGGTAGGTTTTGAGATGCTCCGAGGCGGCGGACTTCCTGAACTAACGGCGACGTTTTGCAGAGAGACAGCCTTGAGCCCGTACCATTCGTGTCTGTCCCTCTACAAACAAAAGCGTTCTTCGGCCGGCTCTTCACGAACTCGATGCCGCGATCCACGATGATCTCCGTTTCGTGACGCACGCTGCCGTCCGGCTGCGACTCGTAGTAGAGGTCGCGACCGATGTCCTCGAACTCGTCGAAGTGATCCTGCGGCTTGCTCCCCTTCGATAGCTTCGTGTGCCACTTGCCGTAATGCCCGGTGCGGTAGCCGCTCGCCCTCAGCAGATCCACGTAGCATTCCTTCGCCGCCTCCGGCCTCACCTGATCCCGGTTCCGCCGGCGTTCCGAAACTGCGCCCCACTAGGCAGGTCATAATCGTCGAGCGGCTCACCCAGCAGATCGGCTGACTCACGAATGAGTTCCGAAACAGCGTCCCCCGCGCCGCCAGCGCATCGGTGTTCGGCGTCTTCGCAATCGGGCGCCCATAGCAGCCCAGCGAGCTGGAAGTCTGATCGTCGGCAAAGAGGAAGACGATGTTGGGACGGTCCGCAGCGTGGGCGATGCCGACGAGGAAGAGAGAGAGAGAGAAGAATGAATCGCATGGTTGGGATCACGTTTGGAACTTTAAACGACCCAACTCCACCCAAATTCCGGCAAATCCGGAGTCGGATTTGGCAAGGGCTCGCTGAAAGTGGCTGCGGCTTTAGCCGCAGTGCTGTGACACAATCACGGATGGCGAGCCATTTAGTGCTCCTCCTCGTATAACGTGAATTGCTCTGCTAGCGCCTTCCTCAGTGAGTCAGAAAAATCACGGGCTGTCTCGGGACGGGTCATGAGAATACCGTCGTCTGTTGAGCTGATCCAAATTGATAGCTTCTCGCTGTGGCAATACGGGAGACGAATTATCGAGTGGACTTCATTAACTAGCCCATACCGTGATCTGCCGTCGATCTTCTTGCCTCTCTCCATCTCCCAATCCAAAATTCTGCGATCAAGAAATTCCGAACGCAGTTGAAGAAGAGCAGCGTAATCCTGATGATCGATCTTCGGTGTGATCCTTATCTGAATGTGAAAGTCTGATTCCCAAGAGAACTCGTCCCAGACTCTCATTGATGACGGGGAATCGGGTAGCGAAATTGGATTCAGCAGCCTGATGCCCGAAACACTTGCGATCAAGACCTGACCATCCGAGCTGAGATGCCAGCGTGCCGGCATACAGGCTTCGGCGATTGTTCTTATCTTCTCGGCGATTGGCTCGCTCCGTCCAGTTGTTGGACATGCGATCAAAAGCGCACCGATGAAACATAGAGTCTTCATTTTCTATTCAGGTACCACGAAACGGACTTCAGACGGAGGATGGGGCTGAGACGCGCTTCCGTCAATCTTTCGAGGGCTGGCCTCGCTGAAAGTGGCTGCGGCTTGAGCCGCGTCAGATCGAAAAACCTTCGGCTAAAGCCGAAGCTACTTTTCGCGCCGATTCACCATCCGCCGACCTGTGGTGTCGCCGTGCGCTGGGTTCCGACGTACCAGGCTTTGAGGCGGGTGAGCAGGGCTTGCGTTTGTTCGGGTTCGCTGGCGGCGAGGTCGTTCTTTTCCGATGGGTCCTGATCGAGGCGATAGAGCTCGACCTGTTCGTTCTCGAAGCTGCCGGGCTTGGCTTTGGGATGATTGACGACGAGTTTCCACGGGCCGTCCCGCATTGCTTCATTGCGCGAGCCGTTGTTGCCGAGCGAGGCCCAGTAGAGCGGGCGGGCGCGCGGGGATTCGCCTTTGAGCAGGAGATTGGAGAGGTTCACGCCATCGAGCGGGCGTTCGGCGGAGGGCGTCAGTCCGGCGAGCGAGAGCAGGGTGGGCATGACGTCGAGCGTGATCGCGGGCGCGTCGCTGCTGGCCCCGGGCGTGATCTTGCCGGGCCACCAGGCGATGAAGGGCACCTTGTGGCCGCCTTCATACACGCTGCCTTTGTTGCCGCGCCACTGCGGGCTGCCGCTGGGGAAGTCCGCTGACGCGCCGTTGTCGGAGAAGAGCAGCACCAGCGTGTTTTTGTCGAGCCCGAGGCGGATGAGCGTCTCGCGGATCTGGCCCACGCCTTCGTCGATGGGCATGACCATGCCGCGATACTTGGCGATGCGTTCCGCGTCGTCGGCGGGTTTCCAGCGCTTCCAGCCGTCCTCCTCAGAGCGGCGCACGGGATCGCCGCGCACCTGCACGGGGTTGTGAATGGAAAGATGCGGGATGTAGAGGCAAAACGGCTCGGCCTTGTGCCGCTCGATGAACTCGACGGCATGGCGATTGATGAGATCGGTGACGTAACCTTCCTCGTGAGTTTCCTCGCGCCCATGCCACCAGTCGTGCTTCACGTGATCGCCGACGTGGCTGATGAAGTCGATGTTCCCGCTGTGGTAGCCGATGAACTCGTCGAACCCGTGATTCTGCGGGTGGTACACATCAGACACCTCCGTGTAGCCCTGATGCCATTTGCCGATCATGCCGGTGGCGTAGCCTGCGCCCTTGAGTGCTTCGGCGAAGGTCACTTCATTTTTCTGCAGGCCCTTGCGATGTTCCGGATGGTCTTCCACCGGATGAATGACGGCCTCGATTCCCGCCCGCTGCTGGTAACGCCCCGTGAGCAGTCCGGCGCGTGTCGGCGAACACACCGTGCCCGACGAATGAAAGTCCGTGAGCCGCATGCCCTCCGTCGCGAGTCGGTCGATCTCGGGCGTTTTGAAATAGGGATTGCCAAAGCAGCTCACGCCCGCGTAGCCCATGTCATCGACCATGATGACGACGAAGTTTGGCTTCGAGTCCGCCGCGTGGGCGAGGCCGGTGAGAAGAATGAGAAAAAGAAAAGCGCGCATGGTGGAGGTCGGACGGATCGTCTTCAACGCAGCGACCTGCGTCAAGATTCCAGCGATTCCGGCGTCTGATTCGGCAAGCACCCCGGAGCAAGATCGCGGCAAGGATGCACCGTTCTCTCCCACGCCATGATTCGCCTCCTCGCCGCCAGCCTGCTGCTTCCCTCCGCTCTTTTCGCTCAAGCCAATGCGGGAGGCTTGCCCGTCTCCACCTCGCCGGAGATCGAGGCCCTGCTCATCGCGCACGAGGGCGTCGTCTATGCGCGACATGGTGATCGCGAACTCGCGCTCGATCTTTATCGACCGAAGTCCGCCGGCGACACCGCTTTGCCTGCCATCGTCTGCATTCATGGTGGCGGCTGGTGGCAGGGAGATCGCAGCAATCACGGCCACTTGGCGAAAGCACTCGCTGCCAAGGGCTACGTCGCCGCGACGATCAGCTACCGCCTCTCCGGCGAAGCACCATTTCCCGCGCAGATTCACGACTGCAAAGCCGCCGTGCGCTTTCTCCGCGCGAACGCGAAACGCTTCGGCATTAACCCCGACAAGGTAGGCGCGACCGGTCTTTCCGCAGGCGGGCATCTCACCGCCCTGCTCGCCACCTCGGGCGGGGTCGCCGAGCTCGAAGGCAGCGGCAACCACGACGACCAAAGCAGCACCATCCAAGCCGCCGTGCCGATGGGCGCGCAGACCGACTTCCGCCGTCACTACGACAACATCGAGAAGTCCGATCCCAAGCCCGTCGGCGACAAACCCAACATCTGGCTGCAGTTCATGGGTGCGCGTCCGAGTGAAGCGCCCGAGCGCTGGAAGCTCGCCTCCCCCATCACTCATCTCGACGCCCAAGACGGGCCGATGCTCTTCATCACCGGAGAGAACGACAATGACACCACCCACGCCGACAAGTTCCGCGAGCAAATGAAGGCTCTGAACATCCCTGAAGGCCTGCGCCTTATCCCCGGCGCGCCCCACGCCTTCCCCGGTCGCCAGAAGTGGTTCGATCAGATGGTCGAGGCCTCCGTTGCTTGGTTTGACAAGCATTTGAAGTGAAGCTGCGGCTGATTCGGCGAAATCCGTCCGTGAAATTCCCGCGAAATGCATCATCAGTGAGCACCGTGCTTCACCCAAGGACTCCCCACTTCATTCTGGCGGCGCTGACCGTCGCGTTGTTCACGCTGTCTTCGGCTCCCTCGATCCGGGCTGCTGCTGCCAGCCCGCTCGAATCGCAGATCGAGAACTACGTGAAGTCGCTCCGCGCCCGCGGCAGCATCTCGGGCAACGAGCGCACCGCTTGGCTAGTCCACGACCTCACCACCGGCACCACGCTGGCCGGCATCAACGAGAACTCGCCGCGGCAGGCCGCCAGCATGATCAAGCCCTTCCTCGCGCTCGCCTTTTTCCATCAGGTGAAGGCCGGAAAACTATCCTACGGCACCAGCAGCCGACGGCACATGGAGCTCATGATCCAGAAGAGCAGTAACAGCTCCACGAACTGGGTCATGAAACAAACCGGCGGCCCCGCAGCCACGAAGGCGCTCCTCGCGCGTCATTACCCGGGCCTCTGCCAGAATCTCCGTCTCGTCGAATACATCCCCTCGAATGGTCGCGCCTATCGCAATCTCGGCTCTGCCAGCGACTACGCCGGCTTCCTCTCCGCCGCTTGGAAAAAGCAGCTTCCCTATGCGGACGAAATCCTCCGCCTCATGGCGCTGCCCGGCCCCGACCGCCTTTACACGAAGGCCCGCTGCATTCCCTCCGGCACCCACGTCTATGACAAGACCGGCAGCACCGCCATGTGCTGCGGCGACATGGGCATCCTCGTCGCGCAGGGCACAAATGGCCGCCGCTACCCCTACATCGTCGTCGGCGTCATCGACAGCGTCGTCCGCGTGTCCTCCTACGGCTCCTGGATCGCCCGCCGCGCCGACGTCATCCGCGAGGTGTCGAATCTCGCTTATCTGCACATGAAGAAGCGCTATCCGCTGCGGTAAACGGCACCCTTCCGCGAAGCAAAGTAGGCCTCTCGCTCCTGCGAGAGGTACACAGCGCTCAAGCCGACGCGACCACTCTTCGTATGGGTTGAGGCCGTTGCGAGTTTGCGGGAGCGTCGCGCTCATCTCGCGGGAGCGAGATGGCTACTTTGCTTCGCCTTTGCGGCTGCTCACCTCACTCCTGCCCCAGAGCACCGAAGTCGGTGACGGCTTTCCAGGTGGCGAAGCCGGTGTGGGTGATTTGTTTCAATGGCCTGGCGAGCTTGGCGGTGAGGGTTTGATTGCCGGCTTTGAGAGTGATGGTTTGCGCTTCGGGATCGAAAGTGACGGAGAGCTCGGCGACGGCATCGGCAACGCCTTCGAAGGCGAGTTTTTCGCCTTTCTGCGCGGGCGTGGGACCTTGGAAGATGACGAGACTACCGCGGATGAACTGCATGCCGCATTTGATGAGCTGCTCGTCCTTGGTGCCGTCACCGAGGACGAAGAAGCCGTTGCCGTAGTAGGGCGGGTTCGGGAAGCCGGGGGTCCGCTGAAGCTTGAAGGTCCACGTGGTCTTCGTGGTGACGGGCTTGCCGAATTCGTAGAGCGCCTGCACCACGCTGTTGTCATCGGCGGCGAGACGGTAACCGAGCTCGCTATTGACGACCTTGCCGCCGGTGACTTTGGCGAAGCGGTAGGAGATGTCTTCGCCGGTGATCTGCGCGCGTTTGGCGGGCGCCGCTTTGCCTTTGCCCTTCGCGTTGCCTTTGTTGCCAAAGTCGGTGATGCCGAGCTTTTCCTGGAACTCCTTGCGGTATTCGTTGTCGTCGGGCAGCAGCTCTTCGGGCAGGACTTCGATGGGTTCGCCGAGTTTGGACTCGAGCACTTTGCCCTGCGCGCCGTAGCAGGCGACGCTGCCGTCCTGCATGGCGAGGTAGAGCCTGCCGTTTGCGGCGGCGAGGCCATCGAAGACGGGCATGGCGTCGATGGCATAGCTAGCGAGCAGTTTACCATCGGCCGTGGCGGCCGCGGCCAAGCGCACGCCGCGCTTGCCGGTGAAGGCGTCGTCGGAGCGGACGGCATCGCCATAGGGACCGGCGGCGAAGAGCGTCTTGTACGCGAGCACCATGGCGCGGACGCTGAAGGGGATTTCGTCGGACCATTTCACCGGCGTGGTGCGCAGCTTCGTCCAGTCGGTCTTCAAGTAATTGCCTTCCTTGTGGTCCTTCATCGCGGGCGCGAAATTCGGCTCCGCACCGGCGCGCTTTTCGGAAGCGCTGAGCACATACTTTTCGCCGCGTGAAAACTGCGCGGAGTTTTGACCAGCGTAGAAGTTGCGGCCGAAGCCATACACGGCGTCATCGCCGACGACGAGGATGCGGCCCGCAGGAAGCTTGTTGCCGCTCTGCCACCAGCCGCCGTAGCCGCTCTTCGTGTCCTCGCCATAGACCCAGTAGGTGCGGTGCCACCAGTTGTCGTCGAGGTAGCCGGTGGGCGAGTAGAGATGTGGCGCGGGTTCGCGCTGCGAAAGGCTCTCTTT
>CAMAZK010000097.1 GCA_945863205.1 Akkermansia muciniphila
GAGACCACCGTCCGCCGCCATAGCAGGTCCGCCAGCAGCACCTTCCGTGGGTCGGACCCTTTCACCTCGGAGAGACTGCCGGGTTTCAGACCGCCCGCCTTCAGCCGGTGTGACCGGGTCCGCTTTGTTACCGAAGTGGTTGCGGGCGAGGGTGAGGACGTCGGCTATTTCCTCGTCCTTGCGTGCCATTCGCGTCTGTCCCTTTGTAGCAACAGGTGGCGGGATCGACGGCGGTGGACGAGCGATCGCTGCCCGGTGAGCTGGCGGTGGCGCTCAGCTCATCTTGCGGAGCAAGATGGCTACTTTGCTCCCGCATTCCACCCAGCGTTCGGATTCGCGAAGCAACGTAGCCCTCGTCGCTCCTGCGAGAAGAGCTTAGCGCTGTCGCCGAAACGAAGACTCACCGCACCACGAACGTCTCCCGTGCCAACGAAGCCCCCAGCTCATCTCGCAGGAGCGAGATGGCTACTTTGCTTCGCCAAGAGGGTTCAGGAGTCGATTCGTGACAAATCGGTCATTCTGCCAATTTTTGACCCCGAACCCTTTTCCTACTTCCTACAGCTTTCCTTCCAAAAGCTTCCGCACCACCTCGGCGATCTTCTTCGCCCCGCCCGGCTCGTAGCCGGTTTTCACATACGCCACCTTCCCGTCCGGCCCCACGATCACCGTGTGTGGGATGCCTTCCACGCCGAAGGACTGGCCCACCCGCTGACTGGCATCCAGCGCCACCTCGAACTGCCAGCCGCGCGTTTCCAGAAAGCGCGCCACCTGCTCTTTCCCCTCCGCCTGATTCAGCCCGATGAAACGGACCTTCTCCGGGGCAAAAACGGACAACTCGTCGATCATCTCCGGCAGCGACTTCACACAGGGGCCGCACCACGTCGCCCAGAAGTCGAGCACGATCACCTTCCCCTTCTCCGCCGCGAGATCGAAGTCCCCGCCGCCCAGGAGCGGCAGCTTGAAGGGCTTGGCCTCCTGATTCAAAAGCGGAGAGCTCTCACCGCCCGTCTCCGGCAGCACCGGCTCGGGCGCGAACTCCAGCTTCCAGTCCTTCAGCGCCACCATCGCACCGTTCTCCGCCGGCACGCGGCTGCGGATGAGGTAAACCTGCTTCAAAGGCACGCGGCAGGCCCCCAGCAGTTCGTGCGTGCCGGTCACCATCTCCTTGGCGAAGCTTTCCACCTTCAGTCCGAGGCGCCCGCCGTTGTTCAGCAGCAGCCAGTGCGTGATTTCCGGCGGATTCTCCTCCTTGGCCCGCTCTTCGAAGGCGGCGCTGACGTCGTCCGCAGGCTCGACCAGCCAGACGACGGCCTTCACGCGATCACGCGGCACCTGGATCGTCTCCAAACCCGAGCGCACGGCGAAATGACGCGCCGTGGCCGACTCGATCACGCCGCGCAGCACGTCGCCGTTCGCAGCCAGCAGCGCATGGCGTGGGGGATCCTCTTTTCTGAAACGGGGCACTGTCAGGGCGTGCTTTTTCGTGTTCGCCTCCACCACGGGCGCAGCCACGCGCCCCGGCGCGATGCGGGCCTTGAAAGCGGCGATCTCCACCTCCCGCTCCCCGTTTCCCCACAGGCTGAAGGGCTCGATGATGATGCCGCTGCCGGAGCGCATTTTGGGATTCAGCGTGATTTTCCGGGCGGACACGCTGTTCATGAAGACCTCGATCCGGTCCTCGCCCACGGTGATGCGCACCGGCATCGGGCCGCTGCTGCGCACGCGGAACTGCCGGTCCATCTGGTCCCCGCTGGCCTCCAGACCGAAGCACACCTCGCTTCCCGTGTATCCGAACAGAAGGTTCGTGCTGGCCCCCTTCTCATTGACGCCATCGCAGAACAGCCGCACCCGCAGCGCATTGAAACCGCTGCTCTGCAGATCGAAGCGGATCTCGTTCACTTGCATGAAGGACGGATGGCCCCAGGAGCCGCCGGGCTCGAATTTCAGCCCGTCTCTGCCCTTCCGCGTCACCAGGTCCGCACCGCCGCGCACGCGGCTCCAGCCCTTGTCCTCGAATCCGTCGAGGTTCAGCAGCTCGCCCCCGAACTGGACGGCCCGCAGCTTCTCCGGCGGCAGCCGCCTCACGTCGGAGAGCTCCGACTCCACGTCGATCAGCTTCGAATCGATCGCCCGCAGCCTGCCGGGCAGGACATCCCCGCTGCTCAAATAAATCAGCGCCTCGCTGCTCATGCTCTCCGGATTCTCCGCCGTCGAGCGCGTTATCTCCATGTTCTCACCGCCGGCCATCGTGACCGCATTCAGACCGCCCACCGGGCGCCACTGCGGCTGGGGCCCGCCCCCGGCATCCAGCGTGCCGTGCAGCGTCTTGCCGGCGATCGTTAGCGTGTCATAGCCGGCGAAATCGGGGGCTGGCTGATCATCGCTCCCCGGCCGGAACTCCAGCCGCTGCATGCGCGTGATTTTGAACGTCACCGGTGCCTCCGACCACGTCGTGGCGATGGTGGCCGCCTCATTGCGAACATGCCGCAGGACGCCCTGCAGCCACTCGCCATCCGTGAACCACAGCGCCACATCCGCCGCCGATCCGGTGAAAAAGGGCGATGCCGCCCCCTCCACCGCCAGAATCTTCCCCCACGGCAGGGTCGTCCGCAGACCCTTCGCATCAGCCACCGTCAAATCGGTGGCGCTCGCGCTGACGGCGGTCGCCTGCAGGACGCTCCCGTCTGTCAATTCCACGCGCGGAAGGTCATCGCGGACGGCAGCCGGCAGCACACCATCCCAGGAGCGTACGCGGAGGGCCTCGAGCACGAGATCCGGCCCCTTGTTCTCCAAAGTCAGCCCCACCGGCGTAGCGGCCTCATTCGACGTGCTGCGGGCGTTTCCTTTGCTGATGGCCGCCGCGGCCGCCTCCACACGCACCTGCGCCGCGTCTTGCACGATGCCGAGCAGGGCGCCGAAAATCCCGCCGCCAGCCTTTGGCGCCGCCTTTTTCGCATCTCCGGTCTTTGGCGCCTCGACCTCTGGTTCTTCAGCTTCAGGCTTTTCATCCTGGAGCACGACTTTTCCATCCTTGCTGAGGATCGCACAGCGGCCAGTGCTGCGGTCCCAAAACAGCGTGAAGGTGAAACGGCGGTCGTCAGCCGCCAAGGAACTCACTTTCTGAGATCCACGCCCCTGGAGCACCACCTCGTCCAGCCATGTTTCCACGACCATCTTCTCTTCACCGCCGGCTTTCAGCTCCAGCCTGAACTCCGGGCGCGCACTGGAGCTGAGCGTCACCTGCATCTCCACCTTTTCCGGCAGGTCCATAGGCAGACTCGCGCTGCGGTTCCAGCCGGTCTGCTTCAAGGCCGCACCGGGAACGACCCGCCAGTACTTGCTCGTGCTCTCCTTGCCGTTGAGAGCGGGAGCCTTCCCCTCGATCCACCCGCTCGTGCTCGTCGGCGTGGCAAAGAGCAGGCCCTCCGCCCGCAGTCGCTGCACTGAAACCACGGCGTCACGGGCGATCTTCAGCGCTCCGAAGCGTGCCGACCTCATCTCCAGCGTCTTGGCATCCAGCCCGGTGATCGTGCCATAAAGCCGCGAGCCGTCCGCAAGGCGCACGCTGAAGGCTTCCTGAGTCTGCTCGTCATTTTTATGCCGGATCACCCTCTCCAGCACATCCCTCCGCACCTTCAGCGGCTCGCCGAAGATCTTCTCCGTCCAGATCACATGATCCGCCTCAGCACCGTTGAAATTCCCACCGATGAACTCCCCGTTCCGCCAGTGCAGCTCTGCGGCGTCCGAGCATGTGACAAACGCCAGCAGGCTCAGCAGCGGCCGTGCGCACGTCGTCCAGCGCCGTCGGGCATGGGTGATTAGGAGTTCGTTTGTCATGCAGATTTCCTCATTCGGCATCCCCCGGCCTCAGCGCTCATAAATCGGCAGAAAACGATAATTCAGCGCCAGGGCCAGCAGCGACATGCCGGTCTCAAAAGGTCCGTTGTTGAAGCTGCCGTCGGCGGCCTGCGTCTCGCTCAAGGCCCGCACAGTCGCGGTGTTCCACTTCTGCCAGGCGGCGTAGTCACCCTGAAAAAGCGCCTGAGCCATGTAGTAGCGGAAGTACTCCTTGTAGTTCCCCTCGTTGTGCTCCAGCCGCTCGGTGATGTGCTTCAGCGTGGCCTTGAACTCGTCACTCTCCTTGTTCTTCGAAACAGCCGCCACCAGCGTCGCGATCGCGCTGCGGTTCATCGACTCCCCGAAACCGCCGAAACCGCCGCTGTAGGTCACGCTGCCATCCGCGCCCGTGCTGCGCCGCATGTACTCCAGGGCTGTGTCGATCACTTCGTCCGCCACCTCCATCCCCGCATTTCGCGCGGCCAGCAGCCCCATGAGCACCGCGCCCGTCACTGAGGTGTCGGCATCCGTCGAGTTCGGCATGTAGCGCCAGCCGCCCCAGCGGTTGTTTTTCTGCGAGGTTCCGGCGCAGCGGACCGCCAGATCCAGCGCCTGCGCGATCGTGCGCACGGGCTTCTCCCCCTCCCACATCAGCGCCTCGTCCACCGCTCCATAAGCCTCAGACAGCGCCAGCATGGCAAAACCGTGGTGATACATGCTGTTCGGCAGGTAACCGGTGCTCGCGTCCTGGCTGCGGATCATCGCCTTCAAGGCCCGGCGGATGTTCGGCGCATAGCGGCCGAAATTCGGATCGTCACCGCCGGCGAGAAACGCCATCACACAGATGCCGTCCACACCGGAACCGCTGTGGCCGTCCGTCCAGTTGCCCTTGTCGCTCTGCTTCGCCGCCAGCCATGTGAGACCACGTTCATAGACGATCTCCACCTCCGGCGGCATCCCGCCGCCAAAACGCAGCGCCGGATCCTGCGCCTGCGCTCCGGAGACGAAGATGAGAAGCAGGCCGCAGACGCGGAGGAATGACGAATGGCCCTCCACCGTCCGGGAACCTTCGCTTTGAGTCATTGGAGCTTCGTCATTCATTCGTCGTTCTGATTTGGTCATTCGTCATCGATCCCCAGCCCGCCATCGCCCCCGCCTTCCTTCTTCGCGCGGTTCTTGTGATTGTTCTCGATGCCCTCCCAGTACTGCATCGCGTCCGGCAGGTCACGGTCCTTGAAACTTTTCCACTGCTCGGGCGTCAGGACCGCCACCAGATCCTTCTCGGCCACTCCGGCCACCGGCACCAGCGCGTAGTAGTACTGCAGGAACCAGTTCGTGGACATGTAGCGCTCAATATCCGGGCGGTAGTCCGCCAGGACCTTCTTCAGCACCGGCTCCAGCTTCGCGCATTGCGCCCCGTCGAGGCGGCGGCGGCGGTCCAGCTCCGCCACGGTCATGGCCGCCATCGCGTCCAGGCGGTAGTCAGCACGCTCCTGCGCCATCTTCTCCAGCGCCCCGCGCTGCTCCTCGTTCAGCCTTTCCCGCAGCGCGGACTTCCACACCTCCATGCTTTCCGGCAGGTGTTCGTCCCCTCGGCGGCTGAAGTTCACCCGCTCCGTGCCGGCCAGCGCCTGCAGCACATTCTGCGGCGTGGCCGTCTGCACCGCCTGGCGGACGTAGCGTTCGGTATTCTGCCGCCAGTAGCCCAGACTGTGCTCCACGGCCCCCTTCGCCGCCGTCGTCAGCTCCGCCATCGTGGCGTCTGGCAGGGATAGCACACGCCCGGCCTCCTCCACATGCGGCATCATCAGCTCCAGCGCCTTCTGGCGCTCGGTCACGAACATTTCGTACAAATGCTTGGAAATCGCCGCCTCCATATCCGCCACGGCCGTTTTTTCGCCTTTGGCCGCCTCCGTCGGCCGCGTGCTTGCGGAGGCCTTCACCAGGGCCCGCCAGCGCTCCATCTGCGCCTCGTCGAGAATGCCACGCAGGCTTTCCTCCGGCAGCTTGCCGGCGCTTTGAAACAACTGCTGCGCGTTGTAGCTCCAGTACTCCTGCCGGCGCTGCTCCAGCAGCGGCTCCATCTGCGTCTCGATCAGCGGCTGCAGTTTCCTCCGCTGTCCTTCATTCAGCATCAGGGACTGGTCCATTTCCGCCAGGCAGGCACGGGAGAGCGCCAGGACGGAGCGCCGCTCGCGCTGCCGCAGCCCCTCTTCCATCCGCACCCGCTCGTCCTGCGTCAGCACCTTCTTCAGGCCCTCCTTCCACACCGGAAGGGTCGGCGCCCGCTGTTCCTCGCTGAGACCGAAGTAGGAGTTCGCCCCCATGCGCTTGCGTTCGGCGGCGGAATAGTTCCGCACCTGCTTCATCCACTGCTTACGGCCCAGGTTCAGCGCCTCCTCGATGGCGGCTGAGGACAGCTTCCGCAGCTCCTCGACACGCTTCTCGTCCACCTTCACCTCCGTCGTGATGCTGTCGATCTCCGCAGTCATCAGACTCTCCATCTGCTGCCGTGCGTACACCTCGGAAGGCTTGATCAGCTTCGCAAACTCAGCCTCCTCATCCTGCTTCTCCTTCGCCAGAATTTTCCGCCATTGATCCATCGCCTCCGCTGGCAGCACCTTCGCTGCAACCTCCTCCCAGCGCCTGTCCCACGCATCTCCACGCGGTCGGTCAAAGCGGATGTAGAAGTAGCTGCGTCCCATGATGCTCTGCCGCGCCGCCGCCGGCATCGCGCGCAGCATCCCGAAAGCCCGTGTCCGCTCCACCCCGACAATCCCGTCCAAAAGCCCCTCCGCCGCCCTTTTGAGTCCGGCCTGCGTTTTTTCGTCCAGCTCCAATTTCGTCTGCATCAGCCCGATCCTCGCCACCAAGTCCTCGTTCATCGGTCCCCGCGACTCCCGCACCCAGCGCTCCAGGTAGCCTTGAATCTCCTTCTCCGTTTCCGCCTGTTTTTCAGCCTCAGACGCCTTCCAGGCCTTGAAGCGCACGTCGCCCAGCGTCTTCTGCAAAACCGCCAGCCAGGCCGCGTCCTCATGCGGTGGAGCCCAGTCCTCCACCGGCTCGTTCAGCCCGGCCAGCTCCGGCTTCCACTGGGTGATGTGCCGGGTCGCCGCGATTTCCGAGGTCCGGCTCAGATAGGTGCGCATCGCCACCGTGCCCTGCGGCACCCAGGCCTTCACCGCAGCGTCCACCACCTCCCGCGTCGGCCCTTCCAGCGCCGCCCTCTCCCCGCCGGTCAGCTTTGTCACAGCGTCCACGGCGGCGATCACCTCCTCCATATGCGCCGTGAGCTGCTTGCGCTTTTCTACCGCGCACCGCTCCACGAACTCCGCCAGTTGCTTTTCCACCACCTCGGAAAGCGGCTTTTTCAGCTCGGCACGGGTCAGATAAGTCTGCCCCTGCGCGGAGGTGATGCAAAGCAGCAGCAGGACGGCCAGGACACGCGTCATTTCAGCGCCCCTCCCGACTCCAGCTTGTTAAAGTAAGCGTCCAGCCCCGTCTTGAACTCTTCCGGCAGCTCGCGCCCCGCTTTGCCTGTGGACTGGCCCACCGGCCGCGACTCCACGTTCGAGTCGGCGTCGCCGCCCGCGCCCAGATCCGCCAGCGCCGATTCGGAGGCCGATTCCGCCGTGCCGCCGCCGCCCGGATTCGCGCCACCACCCCCGCCGCCCTTCGGGCTCTGGCGTTTCGCCTGCAGCAGCAGCTCGATCGCCTCCGTCTCCGCGGCGATTGTCGGCGCTCCCGTCTCCGGCTGATCCAGCAGACCGGCCGCCTCCGTCATCACCTGCATCACCGCCCCCAGCAGTTTCAATTCCCTGCCAAACTTCTCATCTCCCTGCGGCAGCCGCCGGATGTCGTCAAACGCACCGCGCACGTTTGCCTCGATGCCGTATTGCTTCGAGCCCAGGTCACGGGATGCCTTCGCATGAACGCCCTCTGCCAGCGCCGCCTTCGCGCTCTCCAGCTCGCGGGTCTCATCACGCAGGCTCATCTCGTCACGCAAGGCCTTCATCACCTTCAGCACGATTTCCGGCGGCAGGCTGTCCGCGCTGGAACTGCTGCAGGCCTTGCACTCGCTCGCCGCCACCATCTCCTCCGCCCAGCGGTCCAGCGTATCCGCCCAAAATTCAGCCCCCGCCATGCTGCTACCGCTCAGATTCACCGCCGCCTGATCGCCCACATACGCCAGCATCTGCACCACCCGCGTGTCTTTCATCTGGCCGATGACATTCTTGAAATGCATCTCCGGTTTCCGCGCATAGTAGGCCTCTAGATCGCTCTGAATCACCCGCACGGTCTCACTTTGCTTCTTCTCATGCTCGGCGATCGCCGCCGCATCCTTCACGGGCTTCATTTCCAAGCCGAAAGCACTCAGCGTCTTCGTGTTCAGATCCGTCGCCGCCACCATCTGGTCGCGGGAGGCCTTCTTCAGCCGCTTCACAAAGGTGCTCGCCTCCAAACTCGCCAAAATCGCGCTCAACTCGTCCGAAACGCGGGCGAACTCCGCCAGCAGCAACGCCTGCTCGTCGATGGCGTCGTCCATCTTCGCCTGCGCCGGTGACTGCGCCTGCGGAGCCTCTTCCTCGCCGTCTTGCTTCTTTGACGGAGCCGCCGCCATCTGCGTCGTCGGCAGTTTCAGGCTGCTCGGCTTCGGCGGCGCGGGCTGCGCATTCGAATCGGAGGGCTTCACCTCCGGCTTGCTCATCGTGCCTTCCTTGTCCGCGATGCTCGGCATGTTCTCCTTCTTCTGGTCTCCGTCGGAAGACTTTCCGCCCTGCGATCCCTTCGGCAAATCAGGCCCGTTCGCAATCTGCGGCGCACTCGGCTTGCTCTGAGCCTTGCTTTCCACTTGGCTTGGCGGCTGCCCTTCGCTCTTCACTCCCGCCTTCGCGCTCGAACTCTGCTTCAAGAGGTCAGCAACGCTCGGCATCCGCTTCGCCGCGATGTCTTGCAGCGACTTCAGCATCGTCGCCCACGATTCCAGCCGCGCCGCATCAAACTCGTCGTTCCGCGTCGCCTGCTCCACCAGACTGCGACCGCTTTGATTCAGGCCGCTCAGGCGGGCCGCATTGGCAGTCTCCGCGCTCGCCTGCTGCGCGATCTTCCGCCGGTTGTCGGGCCGGTCGAGATCCGCAGGGCTCAGCGCGCGCAGCTCCTTGTTCGTCGCGTGCAGTTGCTGTTCGCGTTCGTAGCTTTCGCGGGCCGCTTCGAGCCATTTGCCAAACTGCTCCGTCAGCCACAGCGCGTGATCCGTCTTGTTCAGCACATGCAGCAGGAACGCCGCTGAATACGCACGCTTCCGCTCCGGCAGGTAATCCTCCGCCCAGGCGCGGATTTCGAGCGTCTGCGGCTCCACGCCATCACGCGTCGCGCAAAACGTCGCCTTCGCCGCCAGCGTCTTCTTCTCCGGTTCACCGGCCGCGGCGATCTTGCCACCCTTCGTCTTGTCGTCGTTCACGCTGCGCCACTCCAGCCCCGTCCGCTGAATGCCGTAGTCGTCCTGCACATCGACATCAAACACGACCACTTCCGAATCGAGCACCACCTGCTCCTGCGTTTCACGGCGTGCCGCGAGGCGCGGTGCTTCGTCTTCGATGGCGTTGATCTTCAAAACCAGCGGCTCGCGCGGCGTCAATCCATCGCGGTCTTTCCACATCACCCGCTTCTCGGCGTCGCCGACCACTTCACGGAAGGGTGTCGTCACCTTCGCGCCTGAAACCTTCTCCGCCTCGCCATCGACTTCGGCGGAGGCCAGTTCACGCGACGCCGTGGCCTCCAGCGCCGCTTTCGCACCTTTCAGCACGCTCACTGAACCGCCGCGCACCTCGATCACCGGTTCCGTCTTGTATTTCAAATAAGCCGGAAGCTGCGTGCGAACCGACAGCGCCGTCATCTCCGGCCGCGTGCGTGGCAAAACGCTTACCGTCTTGCGCACATCGCCAAAAGACAGCGACAGCGCCGCGTCTTCCTTCTGCGGCGGAAACGCCAGCGGATACTCCTGCTCCTTCAATTCGCCCACCACTTCCGGTTGATCGCTGATCCGCGCCTTCGCGGTGGAAGGTGACCAGCGCGTGTCCTTGTCGAGCTGCACCTTCAAATCAAAGGGTTCCGCATATGGCACCACGAGACGCTCCGGCAGCGTCTCGATCTTCGCGAAGGTGAAGCGCTCCACATCACGCCACGGCGTCACCCAGCGTGCCATCGCATTCCACGCCGCATCTGGCACCAGCGTCAGCGCCGCCACCGCCAGCATCGCCGTCATACCGGCAGCCCAGCCCCATTGGAAATGCTTCGCCTCCGGCACCGCGTTGGTAAAATCCTTGTCCTTCACTGCCTCCGCCGCCTGATCCATCGCCGCCTGCACCAGCCGTTCGCTGCGCCCCGCCGAACCAGCCTCCACATGCGCCAGTTCCACGATGCCGAGCAGTTGATCGCCCAAACGCGGAAACGTCCGCTTCAACAAACGCGCCGCATCCTCCAGACTGCGCTGCCGCCACACCCAGCGATGCCATTTCAGCGGCAGCCCCAGTCCCAAGGTCAACGCCGCGCCCGTCAGCAGCGACGCCCGCAGCCACACCGGCGTCTCCATCACGCGATCCAGGGCAAACACCAGCACATAGGACAAAACGATCCCAAAAGCCGCCGCCAGCAGCCCCTCGGTGAGCTTCACGACCCAAACCCGCTTGCGAAAATCCGCGAGCTTCGATTCGAGGATGGCCGGCAGTTCCGTTTTCATAGGTTGAAGATGTTACCGTGATCAAACGTCCCTGACGAGCTTTTGATTGGGGTTTAGAACGCACCGGCGGCCTTTCTTCCGACCCAGCACCAAGGCGGGATCGAGACGCATCGGTCCCACCAAACGAAGAAGACGATCAAGCGACCTGCTTGATCGCTTCCGAATTCGCGATCAGCGAAGCAATCGCCTTGCGCGTGCTGGCATCTCGCAGCAACTCCGTAAGGATTAATTCAAAATCCTTTTCTCTTTTGCACCGTGCGAGATTTTTCATTCGCGGCGCGGAAAATTTCACCGGATAAGGGTCAATGCCGTGCTCGACACTGAAAAGCAGATGCCGGTAATCGTTCAGCAAGGGAGCCACCAAGTAAAAACTGTGACGCATTTTGCCTAGTGTTAAGGGCGTGGTGCTAATCGACGCATGCAATACCCCTCGGGTTGCCTGCTTCAAGATGTTTGCCTGCTCGCGCATGATAAGCAGCGGCGTTTTGGTGTCCTCCATTGTCGGGAGATCACCCCACATGTTTTTTGTCGGCATGGCAGCTACAGGTTGAGGTTCAGAGAAATCGGCAAGTGATCAGAATGATGAATCTTATTCGGACGGCCATTCGCGTCCAGCAGAGACTTCCCTCCAATGGAGTCCACGAGGGACAAACCAGCATCGTCAAAAGTTGGTAGAAGCTCTGGCCGGATCAAGACTTGATCGAACGTGTTCCAAAAGTGGCAAAACGGCACGCTTTTCCGATAGTAGTGACTGCCACAAAAGGCGAGGCGATCATCGTTCATGAAGCGCCACATGGGATTGTAGAAGAACGGTCGTGTACGCTCTTGAACCTTGCGCTGGCCGGTGGCGGCGATGCGCCGGTCCAGAATGGCATGAAAGCCCGTGCTGCCAATCATGCCCGGCTCGAACGGGTTCATATTGAAGTCTCCGATCACCAAGGTGCGCGTATGTCCGGCGCTCTCCTCAGCGCTTGCGATGAGACGAACCGTTTCGCCCGCCAACGCAGCACGATCATCCTGCGTCATATGCAGGGCTGAAGGCAGATGTACACAAGCCAAAGTAAACGCCAACGCGCCCGCTGGATGAACATGATAGACCGAGCAGGTGCGATCGGTGGCCGCAGGAGCAATCTCCCCAGCAGGCAGACGCGAAAAAACACGCAGCCTGTTGCCATTGGCAATAAAAGCCGGGGCTAGGCCGAACAGCGCTTCACGGCGTTTTCGATTCAGTGCGATCAGATATGCCGCCGCATGATCCTCTGCTTCGGCGAGGATCACAAAATCAGCACCACGCTCAAGTGCCAGCTTTGCCACCTCGGAACTGAGGCTTTTCCGCGTCGTGTTCCAAAACAAGAAGTTCATGCTGGGAACAGCTTGCCGAGCACGCTCATGTCGTCAGCAAGGTCGGCTACCGAATACTGGCGTGGAATCTCCCGCTCACGCAGCGCTAGCTGAAAACTGATCAGGTCTGTTCCCGCCAAATCAGCACCCGACACCGCACTGACACGGCCACGCGCATACAATGCACAGGCCAACTCCAAACGCAGATCATCTGCGCTGAAACGCCGAATGGCGCTGATTTCAGGAAGCTCCAAAGTCATGCGACAAGTCTATTCATCCTCGAAGGCAGTGACAAGTCATGAATGACAGCTCAAAACGCACCGGCGGCCTTTCTTCCGACCCAGAAAACTCCCATCAGCAGCACCAGCAGACCCGCCCAGGCGGGATGTGACCAGAGCGGCAGGCGGCGCTCCTGCGGTACCGGTTCCGGCATGGCCGAAATCGCCGCGACCACCGCGGCCGGATCGTTCGCATCGAGCATCGCGCCCTTGGTGAAGCGGGCGATCTCGTGCAGGACGTCAATCCGCGCCGGTTGGCCGCGCTTTTCGCGGCTGGTGCCCTGCACCGAAATTTTGGCCTCCAACGAAGAACCCGCCTCCGCACAGCTCAGTTCCACGCGATGCTCGCCAGGCTCGACGGGGCTGAAAACTCCCGTGAACAGGCCCCAGGCTTCTTCCCCGGCAGGCATGAGCCGCACGCTGGACACCTTGCCGCTCGGCGCGGCAATTTGTGCGATGACCCTGCCGTCGCGCAGCGGTTCGCCGGTCAGGCTCATCACGTTCGCGTTCAAGCTGAGCACATCACCCGTGCGCGGGCGGTCGGGCGAGTAGAACAGGCGCATGCTTTCGCCGCTGCTCATGTTGCGCTGATAGGCCATCCAGCGCACCACCTGGCCCCAGAATCGGTAGTGATACTTGTCCTCCACGCCCTTGCGCCAGCGCCACGCGCCGTCGGTGCCCATGAAGAGGATTTTGCCCGCGCCATAAGTCTTCGTGACGATCAGAGGCACGCGACCGAATTGATTCGACTCCGTTCCATGCGTGGCCAGCACCTCGCTTCCCGCCTTGGCACGCAGCGCGGGCGCATACCACTGGAAGCCCGGCAGATTGCCCCAGACGCGTGCGCTGGCCTCGTCGTTGTCTTCGAGCTTGGTCAAAAGGCTGCGCGTCCCGGCCTCGGTGAGCGCAAACTTACCCGGTGCCGATGATCCCCAGCCGCGCGGCTGCCCCGTGTCCCAGATCACCGGCAGCAGGTCGGCCAGCGGCGTGTCCTGTAGCGTCGATTGGAAGCCGTGGAAGCCCGGCATGAAGACGAGCCCGCCCGCCTGATCGCGCACGAGTTTTTGCAGCGCAGTGCACTGCCCAGCGGTGAGCTGATCTTTGGCCAGCCCGACGTCGCCGAGGAAAACGACGTCGAACTTCGTCAGTTCCTCGTCCTTCGGAAATGCCTTCAAATAACCACGGCCCGCGCCCGCTTTGCCGAGCCCGGGATGCAGCAGCAGGCAATTCACCTCGACGCCCGGATCACGCTCCAGCGCGTTGCGCAGGTAGCGATACTCCCAGCGCGGGAAGGATTCGATCACCAGCACCTTGAGCTGCTCCTTACGGATCGAAAGCGGCGCCTCCTGCGAGTTGTTTTCGGGATAGCGCTCGTTCGGCGTCTTCGGAATCGTCAGCGTGAGCTTCACCTCGCCCGGTTTGTCCGGCTTCCACGCGATGGCATCCTGAAATCGGCCCATCGCCGGCAGGGTGACCTCCTTGGTGATGATCTCGCCGCTCGATGTCGTCATTTGCAGCATCACGACCTCATCTCGCGGCAGCGAACTGTGGATGGTGAACGGAATGCGCAGCGGCTTGCCCGCCACGGCGAAGGTCGGCACATCGAAGCTCGTCAATTCCACATCGGGCAGCCGCGTTTCGGCCCCGACCGGCACCGCAAACACCGGCACCTCGCGCATGCGCAGCCGCGTGGTCGCCTGCGAAGGCGGCAGGCCGGTGTTCCAGTCGCCATCGCTGATCAGCACGACCGCTTTGAGGTTCGGCTGCTGCTCCAGCACGCCCGCCAGTGCAGCCTGAATGTCCGTGCCTTCCGTCGGCGGTGTTTGAGAGGACGAAAACGGTTCGATCACCACTTCCAT
>CAMAZK010000098.1 GCA_945863205.1 Akkermansia muciniphila
AACGCGTGCTGCAAGTCGCACACGAGCTGCGGTGCTTTCTCAATCAGGAAGGCGTGGGCGTGCTATGCCGGGGCATCTACCAGCGCGTGCGTGACTGGACCGATGACCGCATGCTACTCCAAGCTTGGGGCTTCCCGGCAAAGTAAGCCTGAAACACCTCACGCAAAAGCCCTCGCGTCAGCGACAAACGCATCCACATCCGCCTCCTTCGTGCGCCAGGAGCACATCAGGCGGGAGCCGCCGCCGATGAAGCTGTAGAAGATCCAGCCGCGATCCTTGAGTCCCGCCTTCATCTTCTCTGGCAGTCGCGCGAAGACCGCGTTGGCATCCACAGGGTAGAGAATCTGCACGCCGGGGAGATCACCGAGCGCGTCGGAAAGCCTGCGGGCGAGCGTGTTGGCGCTGCTGGCGTGTCTTTTCCAGGTCTCCTTCGTGAGCATGCGCAGCCACTGGGCGGAGATGAAGCGCATCTTGGAGCAAAGCTGACCCGCCTGCTTGCAGCGGTACTGAAAGTCTTGCGACAGCTCCTTGTTGAAGAACACCACGGCCTCGGTGACGGCCATGCCCAGCTTCGTGCCGCCGCAGCACAGCACGTCCACGCCGGCGCGCCAAGTGATGTCCGCCGGTGCACAGTTCAATCCGGCTAGCGCGTTGAAAAAACGCGCACCGTCCATGTGGATCGCCAGCCCGTGCTGTTTGGCCAGCGCCCCGAGCCCCGCGATCTCCCCGGGGCGATAGACCGTGCCCAGCTCTGTGCTCTGGCTGATGCTCAAAGCCCGCGGTTTCGGAAAATGCAGGTCGTTGCGGCTGGTAGCGATGCGTTCCACGTCCGCAGGGTCCAGTTTGCCCAGCGGGCTGCGGGCGAGCAGGATCTTCGAGCCGTGGCTGAAGAACTCCGGCGCTCCGCATTCGTCCGTCTCGACGTGTGCCTCATGCGCGGTGATGATGCTGTTGTAGCTGCGGCACATCGTCGCCAGGGCGAGCGAATTGGCCGCCGTGCCGTTGAAGACGAAATAGACGTCACAGTCCGTCTCAAAGAACTGCCGGAACGTCTCGCACGCTTCGGCGGTGATCGCATCCGCGCCGTAGCTCGGCTGGTAGCCCTCATTGGCTTCTTCGAGCGCCTGCCAGGCTTCCGGGCACACGCCGGAGGTGTTATCGGAGGCAAAATGGTATTTCAGTTCGGTGCTCATGTCTGGGGTCGAGGTTTGCCATGCCACACGAGCACGATGCCCGCGATCAGCAGCAGAAGGTCGCGCAAAATGAGATCGCGATAGCTGGAGGTCGCGTCGGAATGACCAAAACAGCCGCAGCGAATGTCGATGCCGCGCCACCAGGCGATGCCGATCGCGATCATGAACATCACGAGCGAGCCGTTCAGGATCAGCATTCCGCCAGAGCGCAGAAAGCCGCTCATCACCGCCAGTCCGGCAAAGATTTCGAGCCAGGGCAGCCCCATCGCGATCCACGCGGCCCACGGATCGCCGAGCAGGTCGAAGCTGCGGACGTCGTCCAGAAAGGAGATGGGGTCCATCGCCTTCACCAGGCCCGAGTACACGAAGACGCCGCCGAACAGGAAATGGAGAACCAGTCTGAGCATGAGGAAAACGGACTATGGCACCAGTTCCCTCATCGGCAGCAGGCAGATGACGAGTTTTTTGTCCTCGTAGGAATCGTCGTCCGCCGGCATGTCACTCACGTCGATGGGCCGCCCCAGCAGCGTGGCCAGTTGCGTGGCGAATCCGGCGCGCGGCGGCTTGCCTCCACCGCCGAAGCTACCGCCGGGATCGTCAAAAACCCTCATCAAACTGCCGCCGTGCAGCACCACGGGACCTTTCGGATCCGGGTCGATGCCGGAGATCGAGATCAGCTCGGCGATCTCCTCCTCCAGCCATCCGCCGACGTTGAAAGGATCGAGATGCAGGGCCAGGTCACCGACGTCGGAATGATCGGTGAGGGTGGCGGTGATGATCGGCGTCTCGTTGCTGACCAGTCGCGGGAACCTCTCCCGCACGCGCTTGTTCACCGCCATCGCGACCGCTTTCATCGCTTCCGGCGTCCAGTGGCTGTCCTGGGCAAAAAAGACCTGCTGCTTCTCTCGGAACTCCCACAGCGCGTCGGTCATGTCCATCACGTCGATGCCCACCGCCGTGAGTTCGGCTAGTTTTTCGAGCTCGGCCTTGGCCCGCACCGGCCCGGCGTAGCGGCCGCTGCGCACCTGCTCCGGGTAAAGGGTCACGCGTCCGGGAATGGCGACCACGATCAGCGATTTCTCCTCCGCCTTGAGTCGCGCCGCCAGCTCCTTCAGGCGGCTGCGCAATCCATCGTCGCGGTCGCCGGACTGCGTCAGGCGGTCGATCTCCCGCTGCTCGAACAGCCATCCCGCGCTGCCCGAATGCACGGCGTGATTGCCTTCGTTCAAAGACCAGGTCAGCAGCCACTGCATGCCGCTGCGCACGACTGCGGCGGCGGGATTGGCTCTTGAGGGCGTGAAGACACCCGCGACTTCGGAGAGCAGGATAATCCCGAGCATGATCATGAAAATGCGCACGATGCTCCGCGCCTCCTGCCCGGTCAGTTCCGGTTCCGGCGGCACGTTCGGCTGCTTCGCGAGAGCGATGGGTGGCGGCTTTCCCTTCATAGCGGCGTGATCCCCCGGGTCCAGAGCATGACCACCGACAGGGCGAAGAGGGACAGGCACACGGTGCCCTTCCAGCGCACAGGTTGGCGGAGGAAATCATCCGTCCGCGGCAGGCCAAGGGCGCAGAACGAGCCGGCGACAACGATGATCAGATTGAAATTCGACCAGGCCCGCGCCTGCTGAAACACCGCCAGCGGATTGCCGACGGGTGTGGAGACTGCGAGCGCCCGCAGAAACAGCCCGGCATCGCCGTAAAACGACGACACCACGGGTAATCCCAGCAGCGTGAGAATTCCGATCACGACCAGAAAACGGTTGTGACGACCTTGGGTGAAAAAATGAAACGTCAGCACCTTCCCGAGCCATTCGGGAGCCCGAATCCCCAGCATGCCCAGGCTTCCTGTGATGAGATCCCCGGCTCCGGTGATGAGAAAATAAACCGTCAGTGCGAACGCGGGAAGAAGCATCCAGGCCAGCACCGTGCTCACCGTCTCAGCGGTGCCGCCGAGAATCATCGCCGACAGTTCATAGAGCGGATGCACCAGCAGCACCCACTTGGCATAGCCCAGGCTGAAGCGCATCACGCCTGCCGCCGCATCCTTCGCACTCGGCTTCGGACGCACCAGCCACAGGCCGGCCAGCACGACCGGCAGGAACAGCAGCAGTTGGAGGACGGAAGCAGACACGATGTATGCAGATGGCGAAGCCGCCCGGTCCGTCAATCGCGGACTTGCTTGCAACAGTCCCCGGGTTGGCATCCGTTCTAATGCCATGCACGATCTCGATCCCAGCCTGCCAGAGCACCTTGTCCGCCGCGATTTCCTCAAGAAACTCGCCGCAGCCTCCACCGCCGCGTGGATGACGGGCGCCCCGAGGGCGATCTGGGCCAAGTCGGGGGACAAAGTCACGCATCCGCCTGCCAAAGCCGATGCGTGCATCCTCTTGTGGATGGCGGGCGGCATGGCGGCGCCAGACACCTTTGATCCAAAGGGCTACCTGCCCTTCGAGAAGGGTCTCGAAGTCAAACGAATGCTCAGCACCTTCCCGGCGATCAACACCGCCGTCGATGGCATCAAAATCTGCCAGGGGCTCGAAAACATCGCGCAGGTGATGGATCGCGGCACCCTCATCCGCAGCGCCGTTCAGCCGGACCTCGGTAGCATCTTGCACTCGCGGCATCAGTACCACTGGCACACCGGCTACGTGCCGCCGCAGACCGTCGCCTGCCCGCACATCGGCTCCTGGATGACCAAAGTGCTCGGCCCGCGCAACTCGGTGATGCCCGCCTTCATCAACATCGGACAGCGGCTCGAAGGCGTGGGCGAAAGCGAGGAGCTGAAGGCCTTCACCACCGCCGGATTCTTCGGCAGCGAGTTCGGACCGATGAACCTCCCCTTCCCCGAGGAAGCAGCGCAGTCCGTGAAGCCGCCGAAGGGCATGGACGCGAACCGCTTCGCCAATCGCGACCGCCTTTTCCGCAAACTCGTCGATCAAAGCCCGCAGCGCGAGT
Source organism: Akkermansia muciniphila (assembly GCA_945863205.1). Taxonomy (GTDB): domain Bacteria; phylum Verrucomicrobiota; class Verrucomicrobiia; order Verrucomicrobiales; family Verrucomicrobiaceae; genus Prosthecobacter. Next base: position 4,152 of record CAMAZK010000098.1, read on the forward strand.
TCATGAGCGACTACCAGCAGGAATCCATGCTGCGCAGCATGGACAACGCCTATCGACTGCTCAGCGCAAAGGAGCGCGAGGCCTTCGACATCACGCTGGAGCCGAAAGAGAGCTACGCGAAGTATGACACCGGCCGCTTCGGCCGCGGCTGCCTGCTCGCGCGTCGTTTGGTCGAGGCCGGAACACGGTTTGTCGAGGTCACCACCGAGTACGTGCCGTTTTTCCAATGGGACACGCACAAGGACGGCCACACCACCGTGGCGGCCATGCACAAGGAAATCGACGCCCCCATCGCGCAGCTCGTGCTCGATCTGGAGGCGAAGGGCCTCCTCGACCGCACGCTCATCGTCATCGCCAGCGAGTTCAGCCGCGATGCTCTGATGGAAGGCAAGCCCGGCTCGAATGCGAACGACCAGACCACCTTCAAGGTCGATAAGCTCGAAGAAATGAAGCACTACGGCCTGCACCGCCACTTCACCGGCGGCACCAGCGTCATGACCTTCGGCGGAGGTGTGAAAAAAGGCTTCCTCTACGGCGAAACCGCCGACGAACGCCCGCTCATCGCCACGAAGAACCCCGTCAGCGTCATGGATCTGCACGCCACGATCATGACCGCCATGGGCATCAGCCCGAAGACGGAGTTCGAAATCGAAGGCCGGCCGTTCTACGTCACCGAGGACGGGAAAGGCAAAGCCGTCGCTGAAATCTTCGCGTGAGACCATCGCGGCTCAGTTTTTGATGGATCTGCCCGTATGGGCACGGCCTAGTTCGCTACGGGAGCTTGTCATCCTCCTGCTCAGCGTTTAGTCATGCGAACGAATTCTTGTTCTGATGAGTGCATCCGTCCAAGCCCTCCGAAATGGCGACGCCATCGCGTGGAATGCCGCCTATCCCACCTTCTGGGAAGCGGGCATGATGATTGCCCGGCTGCGGCTGGCGGGAGAGAGATTTGAGCAGGACCGGCAGGACATCGTCAGCACCGGCATCCAGCAGCTCATCCGGGGGCTGATGGAGGGAAAAGCGGATAGCTTCAATCAAATCACCACCTGGGACGATTGTGTGGGCATGCTCCGCCACATCGTCCGCTCCCGTATCATAGATTTTCTCCGCTCGCGTGAGAGGCACCCGGAGGATGCGCTGGAAGAGCTGCCAGAGGCACCGCAGGACTTCGCGCCTGATCAGCGCTTCCGTTTGGACGAGCTGCTGCCCGAGCTTGATCGCCTACAGCCCGATCCACCGGTGCCGCAGGTCTTTCGCGACCGCTTTCTGGAAGGCTGGAGCACCGATGAAATCGCCGAGCGCAGGGGCATCAACCGCAACACCCTGCTCACCTACTTCGCCAAAGGCCTGCGCACCCTGCGCGAGCGCCTCACCTGCTTGGAGGGAGACCTGTCATGACTGAGCCTGATCCATTCCAAGAAAATGCCGACCTGATTCGTGCCTTCGAGGAGCGCCCGATGGTCGGCGGCATGAAGGTGCCGGACCGCGTGCTTTTCGACCTGGAAGACACTCGGCAAAAAGCGCTCCAGGCCCGCAAGCGGCCACGTCATTCGTCATTCGTCATTCGTCATTCCGGCCTCCTGCGCATGGCCGCCGTGCTCGCACTACTGGCAGCCGTCACCTGGTTATTTCTCCCCACCTCCACGCCCACCGCGCGCGTCGTCGTCACCTCACCGGGGGATGAGATCACGGACACCCGCCCCACCATTGCCTGGAACAGCAAGGACAAACCGGGACAGAAATACGATGTGTGGATTCTGCCTGCCGAGGGGGGGCACCTCAGCGCACCGGCTTTGTTTGTGGCGAAGAACGTCACCTCCCCCGTCTCCTTCACCCAGCTCCAGCCCAGCGCGGACGCTGCTGGCACATCCCTCCAACCCGGCACGGATTACCGTGTACTCGTCTGTCTGGCAGATGCTGGGCGCATGGCCGGAGTTCCCGTGCCTTTTAGAGTCAAACCCGCCCCCTGATAATGAACCTCTGCCTTCCTGTCCTTGGTTTCCTGCTTCTCGCTCTGAACTCCAGCGCAGCAGAGCGCGTGGCCCTCGTCATCGGCAACAACGCTTATCAGGAACTGCCGGAGCACATGCAGCTCACCAGCCCGAGGAACGACGCGCAGGATGTGGCCGCCGCGCTCCAAAAACTTGGCTACACTCTCGTCACTGACGGCCCCGTGATGGATGCCTCGCAGGAGAAGATCATCCAGACCACGGAGAGTTTCGTGGCTCAGTCCAAGAACGCCGAGGCAGCGGTGTTCTACTTCTCCGGGCATGGCATCCAGGTAGGAGAAGACAACTACCTGATGCCCAGCGACACGCCGAACCTCAACAGCCTTGAAATGCTGAAAAGCCGGGCTGTCTTGCTGCGTGAGAGCATCATGGTTGAGTTGGAGAATGCGGGAGCGAAGCACAAGGTGATCATTCTGGACTGCTGCCGCGACAACCCGTTCGCGGCGCAATTGGAGAGTGCGCTGGGGCAAACCGTCAAAGCCATCAAAACCAAGAGTCTCGGCTCCGGCGGCGGAGGTGAAAGCTTGGGCTACGGCCCTGGCTTTTACCTGGCTTTTGCCACCAGCCCCGGAGCCACTGCGGCGGACGGCAACGGGCAGCGAAATAGCCTGTTCACCGCAGCGATGCTCAAGGTTTTGCCAAACAGCGCGGGCAAAGACATCGACTTCTACTTCCGTGATGTGAAGGCGCTGCTGCCGAATGATCAGGTGAGCTGGACCGAGCACAGCATCACGGGCAGTTTCGCCCTAGCCCCTGCGGGAATAGCCGCCACACCAAATACGCACGCTTTTTTTCGCATCGACGACTTGTTCGACCACACGCGATATGAAGGTTACAACCAGCATTCGCGAACGCTCGTTCTGAAAAAGGCGCAGCAAAAGCTCAAGAATGCCGGGATTTACACGGGCGGCGTGGATGGCGCTTCCGGCCCGGCCACTGGTGCCGCCATCCGAAGCTGGCAGGAACGGCAGGGGCTGCCAGTCACCGGACGGCTTGGAGAGGAAACCTTGAGCTCTCTCGATCTCACTGAAGAAAAAGAAGTCGTGCTCAAACCAACGCCACGCCCGGTACCAGCGGCGGCAGCCACTCCAAGGCAGACGGGTGGGCAGGGCGCAGGCGGATCGAGGGCACCGGGGCTACCACAATCAAGCCCGTTGTCGGCCCTGGACGAAAACCTACGCGCCGGACGGATTAGCCGTGCTGCCTATGAGCAGAAAAGGCGGGAGCTCATGCTTCTGGGAAGATAAAACGCCTTCGACACACGGATCATGAACCTTGTCCGACTGTTTTTTCTCGCCCTCAGCGCCCTGTTATCCTCGTGTTCCGTAATGCCGCGCTCGTCGGATGTCAGCGCGGTTCTTGCGGGCATCAAGGACATGCACCTGTCTGGCTTTCGCGGCCATTGGACTCCAGGCATGCTCGCTTCTGCCAAAGGATCAAACGGCGGATTCTTCCTGGACTATGACCAGCGGCATGCGGACGGAGATGGAACTGCCCCGCTCGTTGAGGGAGGAAATGTCCGATGGCGGATACATGGCTTGGAGGTGATCGATCCCAGGCGTTCTGGCCGGGGCCTTTTTCACCGCATGATCGTGCTCCAGGGCGAGTTTGTGGTGCAGGGCGGAACGATGTCAGGGACGTATCGCCGCGCTTTGGTGCATGTGACGCATTTTGAATCCGCCCCGCCCTGGATGTGTGTCCATGTGATTCGTGATGACTGGGATCTGAGTTCCCAGGCACAGGAGGCCCGCAACGCGTCTCCGGCAGGCACACTGTACTTCCATGTGACCGATGCCCGCTGAGGACTCGGTTCTTCTTTGCCCTTTGAACAACAACACACCGCCAGACAGCCCATGACCAAGAAACATGCATTCCTACTCCTGACCCATGCCGTTTTCCTGAGTGGCTGCGTGATGCTCAAGACCTACGAAGCAAGGCCTCTGCCGCCAGGCATTGAAACCACCCTTCGCTCTTATCAGGCAGGTGGTGCGCTCGGAGATGCCATTCGCGAGTCTCGGGTACTGGCGGAGCACTATCAGCACAAGCTTGCTCCGGTTTTGATTGAGATGCACCAAAGCGCCAAGATCGTCGGTCAGGACAAGCAATCCCGTCTGCTGGCGCAGGCAAGAGGGCAAACCGCAAGCATGACGGTGATTGCCGGCAAAGTGCGCTCATCCTGGCTGCGTTACCAAACTTCCATTGCAGGTGCCGGAGGGGAGAAGGCCATGGCGGCAGAGATCGGCCTGCGTCTCTCGGAGCGCTGCCTCAGCCTGCTCGACAGGACACGTCGGATGCTCGACCTCACCGAAGGATACATCCGTGCGGGAGTGGAAAAAAACCTCAGCTACCTGTCTCCCGGGAATCAAAGGCAGTTCAATCGTGAAATGACCGCCTTGGACGCCGCCTCCGTGGCGTTGCTAAGCGAATATGAGGCCCTGGTGGCGGCGCTTCAAAACCTTCGGAGGCATTGAACCTTGTGCGCGCGTTTCTTTTCAGGCCGCTGGCTATCATCCTGAGCGTTCTGTCCGCTGGCTGCGCAGGCACCTATCGGCCTGTGGACTATGACATGCCCTCCATCCCGTCTGACTCTCCCTACGCAGTGATCAGCGGCGTGCAGGTGACGGCCAAGGATGGCGTCTCGAACCAGGAGATGAATGATTTCGACGTCGCTCTGCGACGTGCTCTCGAACACCGTGGCATCCGCGTCGATCTTTTCTCTGACGCGCCTTTGCTGAATGTTCAGTTGCATCGTCTCCATGCGGAGTCGCCCGCATGGTATGCCGCCAAGTACGCCCTCGGCATCAGCATCCCCGGCAGCTCTTCCAACGCGATCACCGTGCAGATGGAGACCTGGCGGCATGGCCGGCTATTGAAGCGGTTTGATGAATTTGACGATTATCGGGAGAAAACCCCGAGCTGGGATGCCATGAAGACCTCGGTCTCCAACCGCATCGCGGACGCGCTCTTCTACGCGCGTTGAAAAGCGCGGCGTGAGCACCGGATCGGGGGATCATGGGCGATCCTGTGCAGATGGCGGTAACAGCTCCCTGAAAAAATTTCAGGTTCTCACAATCAAACTTTCTCCTCTGGCGATGGGCCTGGTGAACGCGGCAATCACGCCGCGTGAAACACACCAAACGAAACATACATCGCCATGAAAACGCTCGCCCTCCTCGCCATCACCTTCGTCACCGTCTGCGCCGCTCCTGCGGCCACCGCTGGCACCTGCCCGCCGCCCACTCCGGCCTATTGCGCGCCCAAGGCTGCCGCCAAACCCGCCTACGCCTACACGAAGAAGCTCGCCTCCCGCACCGAGTGCCGCTGGTACAAGGACAACTGCGGCAAACGCGTCAGCTACGAGGTGACCTTCATCACCTATGCCGACTACTTCACCGACGGCTCCACCCGCACCTACACCAAGGAAGTCCGCGCCTGAAACTACGAACCAATAACCAATAACCAATAACCAATAACCAATAACCAATAACCAAATCACCATGAATCCTCTCCTCCTCACCCACAAAAAGAAACTCACCGCCGGCTCCGTCCTGCTCGCCAGCGTGCTGCTCTTCGGCTTCGACGGCACTTGGGACCGCCTCTCTGTCGCGCTCGACCAAGCGCGCGGCAAGGCGGATGAAGTCATGCCCACGGACACCCTCCTCTCCCTGGCCCGCAAGCAGCTCACCGCCGCCGAGCAGCGGCTGCTCGATGCCGAGACGGCCACCACCGGCTCCCAGGGGCAGGAAAGCCGCCTGCGCCAGGGCATTGCCCGCCTTGAAACGGCCGCCACCGAGGCGCGTCGCCGGTTGGAGACGCTACGTCCCGCGCTGGCTTCCACGGCGGGCTTTTCCCACTGCGGTTCTCAGTATTCCCAGTCAGAGGTCCGCCAGGACGCGTTGCGCCTCGCCACCTTCATCCAGGAATGTGAGTCCACCGTCACCACTCGGAGAGCGGAGCTAAAGGAGCTGGAAACCGTCGCCTCCGGTGGCAGTGAAACCCTCACCGCCGCCCGGCAGGACTTTCAGGAAGCAAAGGCCCGCTTCGCCGAGCTGGAAATCCGCCTCAAGCAGCAGCAGGCGCTCGCCGCCGCCACGCAGTCCGTGCGCGCCGCCCGCGCCGGGCTGAATGAAGAGCTGGAGGGCGACTTCGCCCGCACGCTGGCCGTGCTGGACAAGCGCCTCGGCAAGCTCCAGCGCCAGAACGAGACCCTCCGCGCCGACCAAGGCGGTGTGCCCGCCGGAAACGTCCGCTTCGAGAGCACGGCGGGCGAACCCGTGGCCCTCGTGGACAGCATCCTCGGCAAGCCTGTCGCCGCGAACTGACTCCTGCCTGCTCTCCGGGAGCGGCCCTGCGCGGGCCGCTCCCGGCAAGAGTCTTGACTTGAAAACGCCCCCTGAACCTGAACTGTCCTCTCCGAGATGAAACGCGCCACGCTCCTCCTCGCCCTCTGCTCCATCACCGTCCTTGCCGCTGATCCAGCCGCTGTCGTCCCCGCCGCCGATCTGGCGCGAAAATGGAAGCGCACCAAGTCACTCGCCGCTCCGGTAGAAAAGCTGCGGAAGGGACTCTCCCTCGAAACCGGCGGTGCCACGACCCAAACTGTCGAGGTGAAGGTGGATGCCGACACTGAAGAGCGCTTTCAGAACATCCAGTTCGCCTCCGACAGCGCCGAGCTGCTTCCCGGCATCAGCCAGACGCAGATCACCGAGATCGCCAAGGCCATGACCATGGCCGGCACGGAGAAATTTCTCATTGAAGGCCACACCTGCGACCTCGGTGGCGATTCCCACAACCTGACCCTCTCCCAAAACCGCGCCCAGGCCGTGAAGCAGCGCCTCATCGCCCTCGGCGTGCCTGCGGAGCGCCTTCAGGTCATCGGCTTTGGCGAAACCGACCCCGCCACCGCCAACACCGACGAAACCGCCCGCCAGCAAAACCGCCGCGTGCAGATTTTCCGCAGGCTGTAGCTTCGGTTGGCAACCGAAGCTCTCATACCCAAACCCTTCGATTGCCAATCGAAGCTACTTCAAAGCCATGAAACTGCTCCTCCTGCTCCTTTCCGTGTATTCCGTGTGTTCCGTAGGCCACACTCAAGATTCGCTGCCCCGCACAGCCCTCCTCATGGGCGTGGGGGACTACGGCGGCGCGAAGTACAAGGGCCAGAGCATCCAGAACCTCCCCGGCATCATCACCGCCGATCTGCCCGGCATGGAGGCCAAATTAAGGACACTCGGCTTTGATGTGACCGTTGTGCCGAACCCCACGCTCAGCCAGGCCAAGACCGCCGTGGACGCCTTCTCCGCCCGCATCAAGGCCCGGCCCGGCGTCTCCCTGTTCTACTTCAGCGGCCACGGTGGCGAGTATGAGGGGAAAAACTTCCTCATCCCACGCGGGGCCAGCATCGCCAGCACGGCTGATCTCAGTGACGAGGCGCTCAGCGCCCAGCGCGTGCTCAATGGCATGGAGGAGAGCGGTGCCCAGGTGAACCTCGTCTTCCTGGACTGCTGCCGCGAGGATCTGGGCAAGAGCGTCGGCGGCGCGGAGATGGCCCCGCTGAAGGCCAAAGGCAGCTTCATCGGCTTTGCTACGCGCAGCGGAGACTTTGCCGACCCAGGGGAGGAGGGCAGCCCCTACACGCGCTTTTTGCTCAAACACCTCGATAAGCCTGGGCTGAGCGTGGCGGACATGTACTCCCTGGTGATCGGGGAGGTGAAGGACTTCAGCAAGCGGGTGCTGGGGGAGGAAAGGAGGCCGGGGTTTTACTCGGAACTGGACGCGCCGTTTTACTTTGTGCCGGTAAAGCTCACCTCTGGAAGTCCGCCCACTGCACCGACGATGAGCGAGGCGGAGATCGAAAAGCGAGCGAGGGAACTGGCGGCGATACGGAACACGCCCTCCCCGACGATTCCTGCCATGCCAACCACGCCACAGGTGCCCGCATCCGCCAAGAGCTTCAGCAACAGCCTGGGGATGAAATTTGTGCTGGTGCCAGGAACACAGGTGATGATGTGCGTGCATGAAACACGGAATGTGGACTACGCGGCGTATGCCGCGGCACAAGATGAGGGGTGGCGCTCTGAGGCAGGTGGTGGGATGGAACAGCACCCGGTGGTGAACGTGAGACATGGGGATGCGGAAGCTTTCTGCCAGTGGCTGAGTGAGAAAGAAGGAAAGACCTATCGGCTACCGACGGAAGCTGAATGGAGCGCCGCGGTGGGGCCAACGGAATTCCCATGGGGGAACAACTTTCCGCCAGGGCCGCGTGATGGTAATTACTCCAAAGACGCGGTCGCTGGCCGTTACGATGGAACGGCACCAGTGATGAGCTTCCGGGCTAACGAACTTGGTATTTACGATCTGGGCGGCAATGTGTCGGAGTGGTGCCAAGGCTGGTATGACGATGCGAAGACTTTCCAAGTGTTGCGTGGTGCCTCGTGTTACAACCGTGTTGATCCCAAGCTTTTACGTTCATCTTTTCGCAACTTTGTTCTTCCTACGACTATGTATGTCAGTGCTGGGTTCCGTTGTGTTTTGGTGTTGGCAGGCGGATAGATTTTTACGCTTTTCTTTTTTACCTCTGGCTGCGAAGCGGCTCAGATTTTTTTACAATCAACTTCTCCCTGTGAGCGATTGGCTTGCCCTAAGCCCATGAAACACACCTTTTCTCTTCTGTTCCTGCTGCTCGCCGGTCCTGCCGCTTTTGCCGTGGATTCAGCCGCCGTGCTGAAGATCTTCGACCAAAAGTGCGCTGACTGCCACAGCGATGGCGATGAAACACCCACTCTCACCGCCGGGATCAACATGACCTCACTGCTGGGCAGCGAGGAGGACGTGAAAAGCATCCTCGACCGCGTGGAGCGTGGGGATGAGGTGAAAGGCCGCATGCCGAAGAGCAAGGGCAAGCCCGGAGATCCCGGCTACACGCCTCCGTTGACAGCGGCGGAGATTGCCCTGCTGAAGGATTGGGCGAAGGGGGAGAAAACACCGCCAACCCCCGCCGCAAGCGCACAGCCCGAGACGCCAACCGCGAACAGCGAACCGAGAACCGAGAACCGACCCTTCATCCCACTGCGGGAGGAGATCCGCCTCATCGCTGAGGATGTGGAGAAGCAGCCGGAATCCACCCAGCCCTTTGTTCGTTACCTGACGCTCACGAATCTGGCCAACCTGCGGGATGCCAGCGGCAAACCGGTGGAGGACGAGACGCAGATGGACACCTACCGCGCTGCTTTGGGCAAGCTGCTGAACAGCCTCAGCCACGAAGGCCAGATCACCGTGCCGGTGGCGGTGGACGCGGGAAAGACGATCTACCGCTTTGACCTGCGTGACTACGGCTGGACGCAGGAAGAATGGGAAAAGCACGTCGTGGTCGGCTATCCCTACGCCTTGCGCGGCGTGGAAGGGAAACGTGAAAAAGACATCGCCACGGCCACGCACAGCAAGTCCGCCTGGGTGCGGGCAGACTGGTTCGCCTTCGCCGCCAGCCAGCCGCCGCTCTACAACCAGCTCCTGCGCCTGCCAGACAATGACCGCGATCTGGAAAAGCAGCTCGGCGTGGATGTGATCGGCAATCTCCAGTCCGCCCGTGCCATCCGCGCCGGATTCCGCGAAAGTGGCGTGAGCCAGGGCAACCGCATGATCGAGCGCCATGAGCTGGGCCGCTACGCCGGTGCCTACTGGAAGAGCTACGACTTCACCCCGCTCGTCCGCAATGGTCAGCACGACCTCTTCCGCAGTCCTCTCGGTCCC
>CAMAZK010000099.1 GCA_945863205.1 Akkermansia muciniphila
TCGTGGCGGCCTCCACCCGACGGCCACGAAAGTCATAGCCGAACTCATCCACCAGATCATCCCCGCTGGTGTCATTCACCGGACGCCGCTGCTCGATGAGGCTGCCAGCCTGCCCAGCACGGCCCTCGTCCCAGGTGTTGATCTCCACGCAGCGCATGTTGTTCCCCGGAGCGTCATCGCCAGTGGGATCAGCATCGGTGGCTCCGGTGTCATTGGTTCCGACCCAGCCTTCCAGCACCAGACCACGCGCATCAAACACGCTGCGCCGGATCGTGCCGCCGGGGCTGACGGTGCGGTTGACCCGCAGCGTGCTGTCGTAGCCGAAGGATTCCTGAAGATAATCCACGCCCACAAAACCCTCCACCGGCTGGCCGTCCACCTCCCGGTCGCTGCTTGGAATCTTCACATAACGCCGCACCGCCTGACGCAGGCCCGCCTGGCTGTAAATCGTGCGGGTCCAGCGCGTCCAGCGGCTCTGCGGCATGGGGTCCGCCGCGTCGATGCGATCCTCCTCCGGCACAGACACGGCAATCTCGTCCATGACCTGCCCGGAGCCGTTCCATTGCGTGATGCGGGCCGCGCCCAGCGTGCGGAAGCCATTCCCCACGGCATAGCCGTCCGCGTCCCAGCGCTGAAAGCGGCTGTCCAGATGCAACCGGTAGCGGGCCTTGCGGGCGGAAACCAGACTGCCACGCAGATCCAGCGGATGCTCGGGGCCAAGCTCCAGCGTCCAGCGCCCCTGCGCGTCGTTTTCATAATCGGTGATGAGATGCAGCCCGCCGCCCGCAGGCGTTGTCCAGCCGGACGGCACCACCGCCGCGTCCATGCGCAGCGTGTCCACATCCTCAATGAGACGTGCGACCGCGCCCACCAGCCGGTCCCAGACACGGTATTGCAGCACCCCGATCTCATCCCGCAGCCAGCTCCTGTTCCCCAGCGTGTCGTAACGCTCGGTGACGACGGAGGCGACACCCGTGCCGTTTTCATCCGTCGCAACCACCGGCAGGGTGGTCGTTTTCTGCTGCGGCACCGGCAGGCCCGCATGCCACTCCCACTCCATCAAGGTGGTGGCAGGCTCCGAGCCACCGCCTGTGTCGCTGCGGTAAACCGTGACCACTTCAGGCTCATACACCGTCAGGTCATCGACGGTGTGAGAGGTGTAGGAACGTGCCTCGACCGTGATCTCGCTCCCGGACGCCCCCTGCTTGATCCAGCGGCGCTTCAATTGACCCGGTGCCGAGCCAGCTCCGCCGCTGCCGTCCAGAGGGTAATACTCCCAGCAGCGGATCAGTCCCTCGCTCGCACGCAGGGTGACGCTGACATTCACCGACGGGTCCGTGGGCATGGTGAAGGCCGAGATGGCGTCCGGCCCGGCCTCCAGCACGCGGTGCGTGTCCGCATCATACTCGCAGTAGGTGGGCCAGCTTTCGCTGTCCTTTACCAGCACCTTCAGGATCGGCTGGTTCAGGCTGTTGAAGTAGGTCGTCATCGTGGCCCCGTCCGGCCGTGACTGAACCGAGCGCCGGGTCCAGTTGACACTGCCGCCATTGGAGTCGAGCCGGGAAAAATTCAGCTCGAGCTGCCCTGCGGACACGGCCAAGTTCGTGACACGCCGGGCGGAATCGTATTCCCGGAAGCTGGTGGCAAAAGCGGCCAGCATCTCGTTCGTCACCGAGATGAAAACAGCAGGATCAAGACCGGCGGCCACCATGCGCTCAAAGTCCGCGCCAGACACCACATACTTCAGACCATGGACAAAGCCGACCGCGCTGTCCTCAGTGTAGTAGGTGTAGTAGTTCGCCCCGGCCCTCTGCCAGACACCGGTGGATTCGTCATAGACCTCGGTGGCGGCGGTTTTCAGGTCATTGGCCAGCCCCATGTCGTCCGCGCCTGTGTGATAAGTGTAAACCCAGCGTTTCACCGGCTGCTCCACCCCGCCCCGGGACAACCGCTTTTCAATCGAGAGAATCCGGCCCGCATGCACGCCACCGCTGGCAAAATGAAAATGAAGCGCGGCATTGTCCGCCGTGCCGGGCACCGCCGCCGTGAGGCTTTGCAGGCGCTGGGCTCCATCATATGCGGCCACGCACTCGATCCCATTGGGCTGCACGGTCTTCAGCAGCCGCCCCCTCATCGCGGCATCCGCGTCCGGGCCATAAAACCAACTGCGCGTGCCACCCGGTGCCGTAACCACATAGTAGGAACCGGAGACAGCCAGCTTCTGGCGGGTGCCATTCAAACCCAGGTACTCCGAGCCTGACCAACTGAAACGCACCGTCCCACGCAGCGAAGTCACACGGCTGACCTGAAGCGGGTGGTCCCCGTCCATCGCGGAGCTGAAAACCAAATAGGGCAGCGTCGTGAGCAGCCAGCTGTTGCCAAGGATGCTGGAAGTGGGGCTGCCCATGCGCGCCACATACTGGATGCGCACGTCCAGCAGCTCGGCGACGCCCTTTCCTTTGAGATTACCGGTACGATTCATGAGGTTCAAAAGGGTTGATTGGGATAGGTGTTAAAATTCGGGTTGGTAACCGCCACCGCACTGGTCTGCGTCTGCTGTCGGATCTTCAGCCGCTCCACCGCCCGTGTCCTCCTCGGAGCACGAACTGCTGCTGCTGTTGGACTCCTCCGGGCACTCATCTTCCGGTTCTTCCATGTCGTCCTCCGAAGAGGGGGATTCGCTGCTCACACTGGACACCGATGAAGGTTCCGAGGACGGAGTGCTCGATGGCGGGTACGAAGACGGACTGCTCGACGGTAGGTAGGATGATGGGCTACTTGACGGTGGGTAAGATGACGGGCTACTCGACGGTGGCTCCGAGGACGGGCTGCTCGACGGCGGTTCCGAAGATGGACTACTCGACGGCGGCTCCGAAGATGGACTGCTCGACGGCGGCTCCGAGGATGGGCTGCTCGACGGTGGCCCCGAGGACGGGCTGCTCGACGGTGGCGGTGATTCGCTGGAGGAAGAAGAGGAGGAAGGCATGGAGGATGAGGTTGTAAATGAGGAGGAAGGAGATTCCGATGAGGAGACTGACCCTCAGGGTGGCGGTGCTGGTGGTGGCTCAGCGGGTCCGTGGCCCAGGTCGCGGACGGTGCGGGCGGCGTGGTAGCCGGCCACGAAGGTCTTGTCGGAGAACTGCTCCACCAGGCCGTCGAGACTGGTGAAGACCTTTTCCACCGCATTGAAGCGCTCCCGCAGCTTTGCCGTCAGCGCCTTGCGCGTGGCGATGGACTGCTGCGGCGCGGTGAGCACCGCCTCATAATCATCCGCCTCCTTCGTGCAGGCGGCCACGCTGACAGCGGTGATGCCGCACTCCACCGCCACATCCGCATGCGGCCCGGCCAGCAACTCTTCGGCAATGCGGATGACCTCCCGTGCATTGGCCAGCAGGGCGGCGTCCCGCATGCCGCGCCAGGCGCTCTTCGAAAACGCGCAGCGGGCGGCGTCCGCCTCATTGCCCATGCCGCCGCAGCACTCCGCCACCGCCTGCCCCAAAACATAGGCCTCGTTCTCCAGCTCCTTTTCCTCCCGAGCCTTATCCACCGCCGCCCCCTTGATCACGGCGCTCTGCTGCTGGCAGAACTCCGCCAGCGCCGCGACCGCAGTCGCCGCCTCCGCCGCCCGGCTGGTGAAACGCAGGGGCGGCAGGCCGTCCCACTTCGGCTTGTTGGCGGTGGCATTTAGGAAATCCAGCGTAGTGCGGAAGGCGCCGAGGCGGTTGGTGAATTCGTCTTTCATCTGTTCTTTGTGCTTGGTTCGTTGTTATCAGTAGGACAGGTGTGCCACCTGTCGCTAGTGGTGCGGGCATTCTGCCCGCTTGATTGAGCCGGGGCAGAATGCCCCAGGCACGCGTGACAGGCAGCATGCCTGTCCTACCCGCCCTGTTTGGAGCCGCTGCCGCGCATTTTCGGTCCTCGACGACGCGATTTGGGAGTCCGACCGCGTCATTTGGAAGAGCGACCGCGCAATTTGGAGAGGCGACCGGGCGGTTTGGGCCTTCGACCACGCGATTTGGATACTCGACCGCGTCGTTTGGGCCTTCGACCACGCCATCCGGGCGTCCGACCGCTTGATTTGGATCTCCGACCGGGCCGTTTGGTCCCCCGACCGCACGACTTGAACCTCCGACCGCCCGGTTTGAAACGGCTTCTTGACAGCCCCCGGCGTCAACCGTGGCGAACCGCGAACCGCGAACCGCGAACCGATGAAACGTTGAAGAAACAGCGACATGTTTTTTGCGAATTTCAATCCATGCTAAGGGAAGACGCACAAAAATGGCAATAGTTAAAGTATTTAGTCTAAATCATCGACTTAAGTGCTGCTCGTGAATCGCTTGATTTTCAAGGCATTCACGCTGCCAGAAAAATTTGTCGTTTAGGGATGGCGGTAGCATCCGCACAAGGAAGACGGGGCGCGAGTATGGCTACAGGCCTACTCGCCATTTGAGCGGTGTTTCGTTTCCGCTGGGGGATGAATCAGGCGAGTGGTCTGCGACACACTCGCGCTCCGTGTTTGCGGCAGATTGGAGCGCGAGTATAGCTTTAGCCTACTCGCCTTTTCAGGGGTGTTTCGTGGGCCGTGGGCTCAAAAAGAGACGGGCGGGCTGTCGCCACACCCGTCCTACGGTGATGCTCGAGCTTATCGCCGTTTTTTCTGGGCGCGCTTGTGTCCGTGACCGGGCTTGCGTGGTGGTGCGTTGCGGACGTCGCGCTCCGGCTGCCTGCTGCGGTCCTTTCGTTCGGGTTTGGATGAGCGTGCCGCCTGACCTGGCTCCACGACGAGCTGGAAATCGACCTGCTTCTTCACGCTGTCCACTTTGTAGATCTGCACGACGACGTTGTCGCCGAGGCGGATGACGCGGCGGGTGTGGCGGCCGACGAGTTGGCTGTTCGCCGGATCAAAGACGAAGAAGTCATCCGGGATCGCGGAGAGCGGCACGCCGCCGCTCATGCCGAGGTCGGTCACATCGACGAAGAAGCCGAAGTTCCGAACGTCGGTGACGAGCGCGGCGTAGTGCTGCGGCTTTTTGGAGGCGATCTGGGCTTTGAGGAAGGCGTAGAGCTTCACGTCCTTGCTGTCGCGCTCGGCGTCGGCGGAGTTCTTTTCCGTGGCGCTGATGTGATCGGCGATCTGCTTCGCCACGCTGGTCTGCAGCTCCACCTTGTCGAACAACGAGCGATGCACGACGAGGTCGGCGTAGCGGCGGATCGGCGAGGTGAAGTGCGTGTACTTTTTCTTGGCCAGTCCGTAATGCCCGAGGGGCTCCACGGCGTATCGCGCACGCATGAGCGAGCGCAGGAAGCCGATCTTCAGCGCGGGGCCGATGGGCAGCGTGCCGAGCTTGGCGAGGAGTTTCTGCACCTCGGGCCGGAGGTTGAGATTCCCGCAGGGCACGCGGTGGCTGAGCACGTCCTCGCGGTAGTCGTTCAGCTTTTTCTCTTTTGGCGATTCGTGAATGCGATACACCGAGGGGCGATTCAGCGCCATGAGACGCCCGGCGACGGCTTCATTGGCCAGCAGCATGTATTCCTCGATCAATTGATGCGAGACGTCGTTTTCGATGCGCTCGATGCGGAGGACTTTGCCGCTTTCGTCGAGGCGGATTTTGTTCTCCGGGAAATCGAGGTCCAACGAGCCGTTTTTGAAGCGGTGACGGCGGATCTTCTGCGCCATGGCATGCGCGTCGTGCAGCATCTGCTCCGTCTCATTCGTCGGCGGCGCCTGGATGGCGGCAAACGCCTCCTTGTAGGTGAAGCGGCGCTTCGAGCGGATCACGGCGGCGTAAAACTTCGAGCTGACGACGGTCCCGTCCTTCGAGAGCACGAATTCCACGCACTTCGTCAGCCGATCCACATTCGGCTTCAGGGAGCAGAGTTCGTTGCTCAGCGCCTCTGGAAGCATCGGGATCACGCGATCGACGAGGTAGGTCGAGTTTCCGCGTTTCTTGGCTTCGACATCCAAGGCGCTGCCCGGCAGCACGTAGTGGGACACATCCGCAATGTGGACCCAAAGCTTCCACTGGTCCTGGCCGTGTTTCTCGATGCAGATGGCATCGTCAAAGTCCTTCGCGTCATCCGGATCGATGGTGATGACGTTGTGCGACCGGCAATCGACACGCCCGGCACACTCCTGCGCACTCGGCTGGTTGTCGGGCCTCGATTTGGCGATCGTCTGGGCCTCATGCAGCACATTCTTCGGGAAACTCAGCGGCAGGTCGTAATGGCGCAGCACGGAGAGCATATCGACGCCCTCCTCATCCGGTGCGCCGAGCACTTCGATGATTTCTCCTTCCGGTGTCGTCTTCTTCGACTCCCAGAGGGTGATCTCCACGACGACCTTGTCGCCGATGTTCGGCTTGCGGCCCACATCACGCGGTTCGGGCACGTACACTGCGCCCGGTAGCCGCGGGTCGTCCGGCGTCACATGCAGGAACTGCTTGGAGCGCTGCAAGGTGCCGACGAATTGCGAGCGCTTGCGCTCCAGCACGCGCACCACGCTGCCGCTCTGGTCCTGGGGGCCGGGCTTGCGCAGGCCCAGGGACCGCACCTCCACCCGGACCAGCACGCGGTCGCCATGCATGGCGGTGCCCGTCGCGCTTTCGGGAATGCTGATCTCGCCGATGCCGGCCTCGTCCGGCTGCACAAAGCCGCGGCCGCCGCGCGTGATCTGAATCACGCCGGGGATGAGATCGGCGTCTTTGGAGACGATGTAGCGATTGCCCTTTGTCCGAAGGATTTTTCCCTGTTTCTCCAGGCTTTTGAGCAGGCTTTGCAGCACCTGCTGTTGATTGGGTTTCATGCCCAGTTGGCAGAGCAGCTCCGGCACGTTTGCGGGGACGTAGTCCGCGCTGCCGAGCAGCTTCAATAATGTCTTTTCCATCCGCCATCATGCCACCGAAGGCAAAAAAGACGAATCATTCGTCAATTTGACAGCGGTGGCGGCCGGAACTCGCGGTTCAGGAGCCTCCGCAGTTTCCGCATGGCGGCTTCCAGGCTCTGGCGTGCCGCTGCCAGTTCCGGCTCCAGTTCGGCATCCACCGGCGTGCTCATCACACGCTCGTATCGATCCAGCAGCGCCTGCCCGTCTTCGCGCAGTCCGTTTTGAAGGATCAAGCTGTGGACCTGCTCCACAAGCTCCCGTGCGGAGGCGATCAGGGTCATGACCTCACGCTCCGTGGTCTGATCTCCGTCCAGGAGCCTCAGCTGCTGGCAGTGGAACAAGCGGCAGCGGGCGGGCCGCTGCTCATACACGGTGCAGCAGGTGTCGCGCAGGGCTGAGCACGGCTGCTCCATGAAGAATTCGCCATCCCGGCTGCGGACCTTCAGCCCCAGCTTCCCGAGCTCCGCAGGGCGGTCTCCCGTCTGCAGTTTAACGATCTGAAACATCGTGCCGTCACAGCACATCCCGCAGGCGGTGCAGATGCGTGAGGCGGCTGCGGCATAGTCCTCTGGTTTCATGCGCTGTCGCGGGCGTGGGCGGCCAGAGCCAGCACCTGCAAGGTCTGCTGGACATTGAGGTCGAGATCGAGCGGCTGCGGTGTGGCCACCGCACCGGGATGGGCACGCCAGTGATCGATGCACGCGCCCAGTGTGGCGGCGTCTCCCGGATCGTCGAGGACATGGCCGTTGATGCCGGGTGTGATCAGTTCGGCGGCACCGTTGAAGCGGGTGGTGATGGCAGGAATGCCAGTGGCGTGCGCTTCAGTGACGACATTCGAGCAGGGTTCGTAGATCGGCAGAAAAGTGAGCAAGTCGCCTGCGGCGTAGGCGGCTTCCACATCACTCAGCGGACCGGTGAGGATGACGTTCGGCGAGACCTTGCCGCGGATGCGATCCCGCGTGACGACGAGCAGTTTGAGCTTTGAATCGTTCGTGCGGGCGGCCATGAACTTCAGCAGCCACGGCAGCCCTTTCCGTTCCCAACCGGAGCCGACAAAGACGAGCGCAAAGTCATCCGCTTGAAGGCCGAAGCGCCTTCTCGCGGCGGTACGGTCGGCGGTTTGAAAGCGCCGCACGTCCACGCCGTTGCGCACGAGGTGGATGCGCTCCTGCGGGAAGGCAGGGAAGTGCTGTGCGATCTCTCCGCGCACCATTTCGGAATTCACGATGATGTGTTTCGTGTTCGCCGGATCAAAGGTGCGGGCTTCCAGCGCCATCATGTTGCGATGAAAAGCGCCCAAGCCCACCAGCGGACGTTTCCACCACGGCGCGAACTGTTTGCGGCGCTGCAGCCACACGCGGTGCAGGCCGTCTCCAGCGCGATAGACGTCCTGCCTCAGGGTGCGCTCCAGACTGAAGACGCAGTCGAATTTCTCCTGCCGCAGGGCGGCTTCCACCCCTTCGGCGAAGCGCAGCGGGCGCTCCGCCCGCGCTCCGGAGACGGGGATGCCGTGAAACTGCACGCCGGCGGCCTGCCCCTGCCATTTTTCGGCAAAAAGATGCGTCTCATGCCCCGCCGCCACGAGCGCACCCAGCAGCCGCTGCACGTAGAGCTCCGCGCCTCCGGTGGCGGAGAACTGACGGCGGATGAGGGCGAGTTTCATGTCCGCAGGATCAGGACTGCTTTTTCCGCCATTCCTCGAAGGTGGCTTTTGAGGTGCGGAACACGGCGCCGCAGCGCGGGCAGGTGATCTGGGCCAGGCCGTCTTCAAAGATGTGATCCAGATCGTCCTGCGGCAGGCGCATGATGATGGGCATGAGCCGCTCCATGGAGCAGCCGCATTCGAAGACGTAACCCCGCGTCTCCAGCAGTGTCAGGTGCTCCGTCGTTTCGAGTTCGAGCACGTCTTCCAGGGCCATTTCCGTCAGCCAGATTTCGTCGCAGTCCGGTTCGGCGGAGATCTGCACGAACTCCTCGTCCGGCAGGCGAAACAGGCGCGTGCGGCGCTGCTCGCTGGTGGTGTAAAATTCCTCCACGGCCTTGAAGATGTCCGCGCCGTGAAACTCGATCATGCTCTGCCGCGTGGTTTGGTTCGGACGTGAGGTTTGGGCGATGAAGAGGGCCTCTCCCTCCTGTTTCACATCTTCCGTGAAAATGCGGCCGGTGATGCGGCCTGGCTGCGTGCTGCCGGTGACGAAGAGGTTCGCCCGCTGCGGGTCCTTGATGTGGATCGTCCACGCGGCGGTCTCGTCGTGCGGGCGTGAGCCGAGATGCAGCGCGATCGCCGCCAGCCCGTCCTTGAGCGCCTGATCCAGCGGTTCGGCATGCTGGATGCCGTGCTGCATGAGGTGGAGGTAGTAGTCCAGATAAAGCGGGCTGAAGCGGCCGCGCACGAGGAGCGCGTTGCGCCTGCGCACGAAGTAAGAGCGGAGTTCCACCACGGAGAGGTCGGGTTCAAGCATTTGACTCATGCCCTGCTATCTCACTGGACAAAGCAGTGCGCAAGTGGTGCTGCCGCCCCGCCTGCGTCAGCCCCCGGCCACGCCGCGAAACTTCTGCCGGTAGGCGCTGGGCGTCGTGCCGACGACTTCGCGGAAGCGGCGGTTGAAGTTGGCCAGGTTCCGGTAACCGCAGTCCATGGCGATGTCGGTGATGTTTCCTGCGTCTTCGGACAGCATGCGGCAGGCGCGGCCGATGCGCACTTCATTGACGTATTCCGGCACCGTTTTTCCCGTGCGCGAGTGGAAGAAGCGGCTGAAAGCGCCGAGGCTCAGATGGGCCAGCTTGGCGAGCCTTTGGCGGTCGATTTCATCGGTGAGATGGCTGTGAATGAAGTCCACCACGCGCTCCATGCGGCCCTGGTCGGCGGATTCGAGCTGGGGCTCATAGCTGGCGCTGGCGAGTGTCTTGAGGTCATCCGAAGCCGCAAGGGCGTTGAGTATGGCGAGCAGTTCGATGATGCGGGAAAGCCCGTCGCTATGGGCGAGGCGCTGCATGTGCTCCGCCACGATCAAGCGCGTGGTGCCGCTGACCACCAGGCCGCGCGCGGCACGCTGAAGGAGGCGGCGGACGGGCTCGACCTCCGGCAGCGCGAAGAAGTCGCGCCCGAGGAAGCTGTCGTCGAAGCGCACGATGATCGCCTCCACTTCGCGTCCCTTTGCTCCGGGGTCCTGATGCCAGACGTGGGGCAGGTTGGCGCCGATCAGGACGATGTCGCCGTCCACCAGCGTTCCGATGTTGTCGCCGACCACGCGGTGGCCGCTGCTCTTGATCGCCAGCGTGAGCTGGTACTCCGGATGAAAGTGCCAGCGCGTGCCGTAGTCCGGTCCGCGCACCACCTCGCAGTGGAAGGACTCCCACTGGCGCTTGGGCACTTTTTCGAAGACCGGCTTCATTGGCTGGATGCTGGCGGCTGGATTTTTGATTCTGGATGCCTATTTCGAGGATCTGTGACCTTCTCGAACGGCTTGGATGAACAGGTTGAGCTTCTTGCCCAAAAGGGTCAGATGCTCGCGAAGCTCGGTGTAGAGATTCGAGTCTTTGAGGGAACCCGTTTCGTGAAGAATGTCGAGATGGTCGATCGTTTCGTCATTGGAAGCCAGGGCGTAGCTCAAGCGCAGTACAAAATCCTGTTTGGACTCGCGCCTGCCGTAGCCTTCCACAATGTTCGAGCGCACCGACTTGGATGAACGGCGAATTTGCGATCCTTCTTCATACATCTCAAACTTCGGCAGGTTGTTCAGCGTCATGGTATGAATGTCGATGCTGGCCTTGCGGGCCAGTTGCCAGATTTCAAGGTTCTGATAGCTCATGACGCGAAGTCTCAGACATCCTGCATCCAGGATCAAGTATCCAGCATCTAGACGTCGTCGTCCTTGTCATCGTCCCCGGCTTTCTGGCCGCGGAGCATGGCTTCCATGAAGGGATCGAGGTCGCCGTCCATGACGTCGGAGATGCTGCTGGTCTTTTCGCCGGTGCGGAGGTCTTTGACCATCTGGTAGGGCTGGAAGACGTAGCTGCGGATCTGGCTGCCCCAGCCGATGTCGCTCTTCTCACCATACTGGCGGTCGATCTCGGCCTGGCGCTTGTCTTCCTCGATCTGGTAGAGCTTGGCCTTCAGCATGGCCAAGGCCTTGGCACGGTTCTTCGGCTGGCTGCGCTCGATCTGGCAGGCGACGATGACGCCGCTGGGGATGTGCGTGAGGCGCACGGCGGTCTCCACCTTGTTCACGTTCTGGCCGCCCTTGCCGCCCGCGCGGTAGGTGTCCACCTTGAGGTCTTCATCCCGAATCTGAATGTCGATGTCCTCTTCGGAGTCGGGCGTGACATCGATGGAGGCGAAGGAGGTGTGGCGCTTCTTCGCCGCGTCGAAGGGCGAGATGCGCACCAGGCGGTGCACGCCGCGCTCAGCCTGGAGGAAACCGAAGGCGTTCTCTCCGATGACCTCGAGCGTGGCGGATCGCGTGCCCACGTCGTCACCGGCTTCGTGGTCGATCAATTCGACCTTGTAGCCGCGACGCTGGCACCAGCGCTGATACATGCGCATGAGCATGTCCGCCCAGTCGCAGGCCTCCGTGCCGCCAGCACCGGAGTGGATGGTGATGAAGGCGTTTCCGCGGTCAAAGGGGCCCTTGAGCAGCAGTTCCAGCTCGAAGGCGGAGATTTCCGCCGTGAGCTTCTTGTACTCTTGGTCCACTTCCCGCCAGGTGTCCGTGTCGCCGGCTTCGCGGGCCAGTTCGATCAGTCCGCCAAATTCGTTGGCGCGGCCTTCGAGATCACGGAGAGGCTCCAGCTTCTTTTTGATGACATTGGTCCGGTCGATGACTTTGCGGGCAGCATTGGCGTCATCCCAGAAGCTGGGGGCGCCCATGCGGTCCTCCAGCATGGCCAGCTCGTCGGTTAATTTCGGTACGTCAAAGATACCTCCGGAGTTCCCCCAACCGAGCCTTGAGGGCGGCGGTGTCGAGGGCTTGGAGATCGGTGAGGATGGTCTTGCTGGAGGTTTCCATGCGGCGTAGATAGCCGCCGGGCGCGTGAGTTCAACGCCTTTATGATCATGGAGAAAACCGAGGCCATTCTCATCGGGCGCACGCGCTATGCGGAGACGAGCCTCATCGTGCAATGGTGCTCGCCTGAGATCGGTCTTTTCAGAACGATTGCCAAGGGGGCGCTGCGGCCGAAATCGCCGCTCAGTGGCGTGCTGGACCTCTTCGTGTCCGTCGAGCTGCGCTTCGTGCCCAGCAAGTCGAGTGATCTGCAAACGCTGGCGGAAGCGCGGTGGACGAATCCGCGCCTCGGACTGCGTGAGAGCTACGGCCGCGTGCTGGCGGCGACGTATCTGGTGAAACTCATCATGCTCGTCGCCGAAACCGGCTCGCCGATCCCGGAGATCCACGAACTGCTCGTCAAAGCGCTCGATTACCTGGCCGCGAAAGATCCTGTGCCCGCACTGATCACTCGCTTTGAGCATCGCCTCGCCGAAATCCTGGGCATCATCCCCGAAGGCGCCGGAGGAACGGCTGCGGATGCCATCGAGGACAGTTTCCACCGAAAACTGCCTGTGCAGCGCCGACAGCTCGCGGACTGGATGGCGAGGCACTGAGCATCTTGTGCCTGATGCGGCGTGTGAGAATGGCCTACTTCAGCGCAGCTTCGATCGCCTCAAGCAGTTCCGGCGAATCGGGCGCCACATCGGACGTGAATCGCTTCAAGACCTTGCCGTCCTTGCCGACGAGGAATTTCTCGAAGTTCCAGCCGACGTCGCCAGCGGCGGACTGGAGGGCTGCGTAAAGAGGGTGCTTGTCATCGCCTTTGAGGGCGACCTTGGAGAACATCGGGAAGGTGACCTTGAAGTTCTCGGTGCAGAAGGTCTTGATGACCGCCTCCGTGCCGGGCTCCTGGCCGCCGAAGTCGTTGCAGGGGAAGCCGAGCACGGCGACGCCCTTGTCCGCCATCTTCTCATGCAGCGCCTGCAAACCGGCATACTGCCCTGTGTAGCCGCATTCAGAGGCCACATTGACGATGAGCAGCACCTTGCCCGCGTAAGCTTTGAGCGTGGTATCCTTGCCGTCGATGTCTTTGACTGCGATGTCGTGAACATTGGAATCTGCGGCGATGGCGAGGGAGGTCATGAGGAGGGAGAGGAGGAGGGTTTTCATGATTTTGAAGGAATGGGGGATGTTAACGCGGTCAAATGACGAAACCAGAATGTCGAATGGCGAATCAATAACGAAACTCGAAGGGACAAAGGCCTAGTTTATTCGGGCTTCATTCGTCATTCCTCATTCTGGTTTCGTCATTCACTCGACCATGCTGAGGAAAATGTCTTCCAAGCGCTGGCCGCGTTCTTCATGCTGTGCGCGCAGTTCCTCCAGAGTTCCGAGGGCGATGAGCCTGCCGTGGTGGATGATGCCGATGCGGTCGGCGAGCTCTTCGGCGATGTTCAGCAGGTGCGTGCTCATGAGCACGGTGGTGCCGCGCTGGCTGCGCTCCTTGATCTCACGCTTCACGGTGCGGGCGTGGATGGGATCGAGGCCGACCATGGGCTCATCAATCACGAAGACCTTCGGATCATGCAGCAGGGCGCTGGCGATGGCGAGGCGCTGCCGCGTGCCGTGGCTGAGGTTCTCGATGCGCTGCCGGGTGTGCTCGTGCAGGGCGAACTGGGTGAAGAGCGCGTCTGTTTGTTCCGCGGCGTGATCGCGGTCCATCTCGAAGAGTTCGGCGATGAACTCCATGAACTCGGTCGGCGTGAGTTTTTCATAAAACACCGCCACGTCCGGAACGTAGCCGAGCAGCGCCTTGGCCTGCAGCGCCTCCTTTTGAATGTCATGACCGCAGAGCCTGACACTGCCCGCGTCCGGTTTCATGAGGCCGGTGAGCAGTTTCATCGCCGTGGTTTTGCCTGCGCCGTTCGGACCGAGGAAGGCGAAGAGCTCTCCGGGCT
>CAMAZK010000100.1 GCA_945863205.1 Akkermansia muciniphila
TGTAGGGCGGCACATCGCCACCGGCGGCGCCGCGTTCATGGGCGATGATGGAGCCGATGCTCGGATAGACGACGTTTCCGGAGATCATGCGGCCCGTGTGCACGATGTTCGTGGCGAAGGCGTGCTCGTCGATGACGTGATGGTTCACCGTGCGCATTACGGTGACATGCTCCATAACCTTTGCCGTCTTGCCGAGATGCTCGGTCAACTGGACGCCTGGCACGCTGGTGTCGATGGCCTTGTACATGGAACCGGCGATCTTCTGCTTGCTCTTGTTATCGCCGAGCTTTTTTGGATCAAAGGTGTCGATCTGGGCCATGCCGCCGCCGAGCCAGATGAAAATGCAGTGCTCGGCCTTGCCCTTGGGCATGTGGACCGGGGTGTTGTTCGCGAACAACGGAGCCGCGCCGAGAGCGGCGGCGGAGGAGATGAAGGAGCGGCGTTTCATGGTTTGGATGTGCTATAAACGCAGGATCGGCGCTGATTTCACTTTCAGCCGCACCTCACTTTCGTGGGGTGTGCCTGCGATGCGTTGTCGATGAATGCATTATGCGTTGTCGATGAATGCATTATTAGAGGCCGAAGATGGTGCTGCGCACGTGGCGGCTGACTGCGATGAAGGTTGTTGTTTGCACAAGCCTCTCCGCCCTTCATACTCCGCGCCCGCCTCCCCCCCCCATCATGGCAGAACCATTTCTTACCCAGGATTTTCACATCCGCTGGTCCACGCTGACCCCGGAACACATCGAACCCGGCATTCGGGCCGCGCTGGCCAGGGCGCAGACGAACCTGGATGCCTTCGTGGATCAGGACCGGGGGAAGATGAACTTCGACTCGGTCGTGCTGGGACTGGACGAAACCACTCGTGAACTCAACGAAGCGTGGGGGCTGGTGACGCACCTCGATTCGCTGTGCAACTCCCCGGCGCTGCGCGAGGCGCACAACAAGATGCTGGCGGAGGTGAGCGCCTTCTTTGCCAAGATTCCGCTGAACGAGCATCTCTGGGACCTGCTGGTGACCTTCAGCAAGACCGAGGAAGCCAGGAAGCTGCCACCGGTGCACAAACGCGCACTCGACGAGGCGATGGAGGGCTTCATCCAGGCCGGTGCGGACCTTGCGGCGGACAAGAAGAAGCGGGTCGAGGAGATCGAGTCCGAGCTGTCTCAGCTGACGCAGAAGTACTCCGAAAACGTGCTCGACTCGACGAACAAGTGGGAACTGATCATCGACGATGTGAACCGGCTCAAAGGGCTGCCAGCTTCCGCTATCGACGCCGCGCGCGCGGATGCCGCAGCGAAGGGGTTGGGCACGGAGGAGAAGCCTGTTTACCGCATCACGCTGAAGGCTCCGTCGATGATTCCGGTGATGGAGTATCTCAAAGACGAGGGCATCCGCCGCCAGGTGTGGGAAGGTGCCTGCTCCATCGGACGCGGCGGCGAGCATGACAACACGGACATTGTTTTCAAGATCCTGCGGCTGCGTCATGAAAAGGCGCAGATCATGGACAAGGCGAACTTCGCCGACCACATCCTGGCGCACCGCATGGCGAAGTCCGGACGCAGCGCCCTGAAATTCATCGAGGATCTCTACGCTCGCGTGAACGAGGCCTTCAAGCGCGAGACGATCGAACTCCAGGAGTTCCGGGCCGACACGGCGCATCAGGCCGCCGACCTGTTTCAGCCGTGGGAGGTCGCCTTCTGGAGCGAGCAGCAGCGCAAGTCCAAGTACGAATTCGATGAGGAGGAACTGCGGCCCTTCTTCCCGCTGGACAAGGTTCTCGGCGGCATGTTTCAGCTGGCCGAAAAGGTCTTCGACCTGCGCATCGTCAGCCGTGAGGTGGTGTTTGTGGAGCCCGGGACGGAAGCCCCGGCGGACGTCAGCGGGGATGCCGGGAAGCCCGGCCCCGTGGAGGTCTGGCACCCTGAGGTGAAATTTTATGAGGTTCACAACGAGAAGGGCGTCCACATCGGTTCCTTCTTCGCTGACTGGCACCCGCGGGACTCGAAACGCGGGGGCGCATGGATGAACTACCTCAAAATGGGTGTGCCGCCCCGCGGAGATCGCGACCGCCGCCTGCATCTGGGCCTCATTTGCGGAAACATGACGCCGCCGGTGGACGGCAAGCCCGCGCTGCTCACGCATGACGAGGTCTGCACCGTGTTTCATGAGTTCGGCCACCTGCTGCACCAGCTCTGCGGGAATGTGGAAATTCCTTCCCTCAACGGCGTCAGCGTTTATTGGGACTTCGTGGAGCTGCCGTCGCAGCTCATGGAGAACTTCTGCTGGGAGCGCGAGAGCCTGGATCTTTTCGCGCGGCACCATGAAACCGGCGAGGCGATCCCCGCGCGGCTTTTCAAGAAGATGCTCGCCGCCAAGAACTACCGCAGCGCTAGCGACATCATGCGCCAGCTCGCGCTCGGAAAGCTCGATCTCGAACTCCACATGCATCACGCGACCGATGACGGTGCGGATCTGGACCGGCTGGGACGGGAAATTTTGGACGGCTACCTCATGCCGCTGAAGACGGAGCCGCCTACGATGGCACGGCGCTTCGGTCACCTGTTCAGCAGTCCGGTCGGCTACGCCGCCGGCTACTACAGCTACAAGTGGGCCGAGGTGCTCGACGCGGACGCCTTCACGCGCTTCCAGAAGGAGGGCGTGCTGAATCCCGCAGTGGGCCGGGCTTTCCGCGACCTGATTTTGAGCAAGGGGAACTCCGAAGATCCTGCCAAGCTGTTTCACGACTTCATGGGCCGCGATCCCGATGCGAGGGCTCTGCTCGTCCGGGCCGGGCTGGCGTGATGCGGGGCCTCTTTTCGGGCTGCGGGGTGATAAGCCCTTGCCATCTCCGGGACACGGTCTTGAGTCAACGCTATGCGCTTACCCCTTGAAGATCTTTTTAATGACGTCATCGCCAAGTCCATGCGCGGACTCGGCATCTCCGACGCTGACCTGGCGGAACAGGCCGGCGTCAGCCTTGAGGACATCACCGCTGCCAAGGCTGGAGAGGTGGACGACCGGGTGCTGCGGAAGATCGCCCCGCACCTCAAACTCAGCGGATTGGCGCTGGTGAACATGGCGTGCGGAGAATGGCAGCCTCTGGTCATTCCGGTGCCCGGACTCGCCCAGTTCAACACGACCTATCACGATATGACCGTGAACGCCTACATCGCCTGGGATGCAGAGACCAAAAACGCCGTGGCCTTCGACACCGGGGCTGATGCCACGCCGATGATCGACTTCATCGAGGAGAAGGGGCTGAATCTGAGCCTCATCTTCCTGACCCACACTCATCCCGACCATATTCTTGATCTGGCCAAACTGTCCGCCGACGGCGCGGTGACCGTTTTTGTGAATGAGAAAGAGCCCTGTGCAGGCGCCCGGACCTTCAAGCTGGAGGAAACCGAGTCCTGGGAGAGCGGCGGTCTGAAGATCGAGCCCCGCAGCACCTGGGGCCACTCGAAAGGCGGCACGACCTATGTCATCAGCGGCCTGAAGCGTCCTGTGGCGATCGTGGGCGATGCCTTGTTTGCCTCCAGCATGGGCGGCGGCATGGTCTCCTATGAGGACGCGCTGGCAACCAACCGGAAAGAAATCTTCAGCCTGCCGAACAACACCGTCCTCTGCCCCGGCCACGGCCCGATGACGACCGTTGGCGAGGAAATGCAGCACAATCCGTTTTATCCCGAGTTCAAGTAAACCCACCCATCCCAGCCATGTCCCAGACCGTTGCATTTGTCGGAGTCGGAAAAATGGGGGCCAACATGGCCCGCCGCCTCAAAGATTGCGGGTACAGCGTCACTGCCGTGCTCGATGTGAACAATCAGGCCGCCGCCGATCTCGCCTCTGAACTCGGCTGCCAGGCCTGCACGAAGCTGGCGGATGTCACCGCTGCTGCAGATGTCATTTTCACCGTCGTGACGAACGACGCCTCCATGCGCGGCATCTTCTTTGGCGGTGACGACAATCTGCTGACCGCCGCGAAGGGGAAGATCTTCATCAACTGCGCCACGCTCTCCCCCGCGATCCATCGCGAGGTCTATGCCGCCGCCGAAAAGGCCGGAGCGCACAGCTTGGAGGCCTGCATGGCTTCCAGCATCAGCCACGCACGGGAAGGGAAGCTCTACCTCATGCTGGCCGGAGACGAGGCCATCTACAACCAGGTGAAGCCGATGATCGAGCAGATGAGCGTGAACCGCCGCTTCATCGGCGGCCCCGGCCGTGCCGCCGAGGTGAAGGCGCTGGTGAACATGGTCATGAACATCAATACCGCCGGCCTCGCCGAGGGGCTCGGCCTCGCCTCCGCCCTGGGGCATGACCTGGACATGATCCGCGAGGTTTTCAGCCAGACCGGTGCGAATTCCCGCGTGCTGGAGACCGACAGCGCCGACATGGTGGCCCGCGAGCACGACTGCTGGTTCTCCGCAGAGCACGCCGCGAAGGACAGCGGCATCGCCGCCGACGTCGCGAAGACCGTGGGCCTGAACCTGCCGCTGAACGACGCCACGAAGGCCCAGTATGACAAGATGGTCGCCCTCGGCCTCGGTGATCTGGACAAGAGCGGCATCGCCGAACTGACCTTCAAGGGGCGGCACGCCTAGGCCGTCATGGGCGGGAAAAGTTCCCTTTGCCATCGGCGGGGACTGCGGCTAAGCCTTCCGCCGTTCATGGGAATCACAGCCAACAGCCTCCAGATCATCCGAATTACCTTCGGACTCCTCAGCGCGTGACGCGGCCGGGGCAGTCCGTTTGATGTTTTGATCTGGCAAGCGTGCCTCCTGGGCAACCGGCACGCCCCACGCGTCTCACACACCCTGGCTTGTCCTGCATTCATACGTTTCCCTTTTTCATCCATGACTCCTGTTACCATCTATGACACCACCTTGCGCGACGGCACGCAGGGCACCGGCATCTCCTTCAGCACGCTCGACAAGATCCGCGTTGCCGAGAAGCTCGACAGCTTCGGCGTTCACTACATCGAAGGCGGCTGGCCCGGCTCGAACCCGAAAGACGCGGCCTTCTTTGAGGAAGCCGCCAAGCGCTCCTGGAAGAACGCCAAGATCACCGCCTTCGGCATGACCCGCCGCGGCAAGATGAAGGTCGAGGACGATCCCCAGGTCAAAATGCTCCTGGATGCGAAGACGCCCGTCGTCACCGTCGTCGGCAAGACCTGGGCGCTCCACGTCACCGAAGTCTTCCAGGTCAGCCTGGAGGAAAATCTCGCCATGATCGCCGACACGGTTGCCTATCTGAAGCAGCACGGTCGCGAGGTGCTTTACGACGCCGAGCATTTCTTCGACAGCTTCAAGGAAGACCCCGAATACTCGCTCAAAACGGTCAAGGCCGCCGCCGATGCCGGGGCCGACCTCATCGTGCTCTGCGAGACAAACGGCGGCGCTCTGCCTGAGTTCGTCGAGGACGTCACCCGCAAGGTCATCGACTACCTCGGCAAGCCCGTGGGCATCCACACGCACAACGACGGCGGCGTCGGCGTGGCCAATGCGCTGGCCGCCGTCCGCGCCGGCGCCTGTCAGGTACAGGGCACGATCAATGGTTACGGCGAGCGTGTCGGAAACTGCAACCTCATCACCGTCATGCCCACCTTGCAGATCAAGATGGGCATCGACCTCGGGCTCGATCTCACCCGCCTGCGCGAGCTTGCGCACTTCGTCAACGAACTTGCCAACGTTCCGCACGACATCCGTGCGCCCTACGTCGGTCTGGCCGCCTTCACGCACAAAGGCGGCCTCCATGTGCATGCCGTCCAAAAGCTCGCCCGCACCTACGAGCACGTCGATCCGGCCCTCGTCGGCAATCAGCGCGTCATCACCATCTCCGACATGTCCGGCCAGTCGAACGTGCTGGTCAAGGCCGAGAGCATGGGTTTCAAGTTCGCCAAAGGTGCGCCCGAGGTGCAAAAAATCCTCGCGGAGGTGAAACGCCTCGAAAGCGAAGGCTACGAGTTCGAGGCCGCCGAGGCCTCTTTCGAGATGCTCATCCGCAAGCAGACCGGACAGTACACGCCCGCTTTCACCCTCATCGAATACCATTCCACCCACCGCTATCACGGCGGAGAGCACGGTTTCGAGACCTGCGAGGCCACCGTGAAAATCGAGATCGGCGGCGAACGCGTTTACACCGTGGCGGAAGGCGACGGTCCCGTGAACGCGCTGGACAACGCCCTGCGCAAGGCCCTGCTGCCCTTCTTCCCCGCCCTGGAGCGCATGCGCCTGGCCGACTACAAGGTGCGCATCATCGACGGCGGTGCAGGTACTGCGGCGAAGACCCGCGTGCTCATCACCAGCACCGACGGCAACGACGACTGGAGCACCGTGGGAACCAGCTTCAACATCATCGACGCCAGCTGGCGCGCCCTGGTGGACGGCATCGAGTACTTCCTGCTGAAGCACGCGTGATCTGCGTGAAGGCAGGAGGGTAAGTCCTTCGATTCCTGCTGCCCCATTCCCCGCCCCGCCACCCGTCAGTCAGGCGGGGGGCGGAGGCCTTGCGATGTGCTGCGTCCGCCGTCCCGATGACGCGCAGGCTTGCAGCGCGGGATGCCTGGCCTATAATTTCCAGAATCATGCGCGCCATCTGGTTTTCATTGGTCTTCATTGCGGCTTCTTGGGCGGTCACTCGGCCCTTCATGCCGATCGAGCGTCCGCCGGGCGTGCTGGTCGCAGCGGAGCCTTACCAAGGCGAGCTGCTTGAAGATGCGCCGGTGTTCAGGACAGGAGACTGGGTTCTGAAGCCGCTGACGACGTATGAGATTCAGGCGCGTGTACTCGGCATTTCACGCTACCGGTTCGATTCTGTCGCGGACATCGCTCCCTATGACCTGTTGCTCGGTTGGGGGCCGATGTCCGACTCCGCCGTGGTCGATGACATGACTTTTGATCAGCGGGGGCGCTTTGGGTACTGGTCCTTTCCTTACGGTGCATCCTTGGACGAGCGGGAGATCAATCGCCATGTCGCCAACACGCACCCGATTCCTGCCAACGAACGCGTTCGTGACCGGATCGCCTCGCTGAAAGTCGGCTCCGTGGTGAGACTGCGCGGCCACCTAGTCGAAGCGATCCATCCTGCAGGTGGCGAGCCCTGGCGCAGCTCCCTGACCCGCACGGATCGGGGCGCCGGGGCCTGCGAGATCATCTACGTTGAGTCGATCTCCACCCGGTGAGGCGGGAGCCTCACCACTGGCCCGTCCGGGCCCAGGTGCGGAAGTGGACAAAGCGCTCCGGCTTGCCCCAAACTCCTTCCAAGTAGGTGTCTCCCAGATCCTCAAACGCTTCCTTCGCGATCATGCGGTCCCGGCCCATGCAGGCCAGCCGCGCGGTCTGGCTCAGAATTTCGAGCGACTTGGGGTATTTTTTCCGAAGCGTCGCGAGTCCCGCTTTGGTGACGCTCCAAGAGGCTTTTGCATCGCGGAACACGTCGGCATAAAAATCTGCCATGTGGATGACCACGCGCGCATACCCCTCTTCTCCGAGCCCGCCTTCCCGCTTGGCGACGCTATCGGCATACTTCACCCAGTCGCCCGGCTTCCCATACCAGCGCGGCAGGAGCGAGTAGGCGCGCTGCGTGTCGATACCCCAGAACGTCGGCTCGATGGCGACGGCCCCCTTGACCAGGGCGTCAAAGTCATCCGCCGGAGCACCGGTTCCCAGGGCCAGTTGCAGGCCCACCGCATACCAGCACGGGTCGGTATCGGAGATTCGTTTTGCTTCGTCCAGCGCCGCCATCGCCTGCTTCAGCCGTTCGCCGAATACGGCCCATCTTTCTTCGGTGACTGTGTCCGCGTAGCCGCTGCCCCGCGCTTTCCAGCCGTAGCCGACCCAAAACTGCGCAAGTGCGATCCGCGCCGTGATGGAATCAGGATGTGCTTTCTTCCACTTTTCGAGACGCCGAAGGTCGGTCAACCAGCCGTCGTCGCCCGTGTGGAAACGATTGTCGATCCCCTGATAGAACTGAAAAATTTTCCACGAGCCGTTTCCGAACAGCTCTTTCGACTTCCGCAGGGCCTGGGCCTTCTCTTCGAGGAAATCGAAGCGGTTCTCGTCGAAGGCGCCGCGCACCTCCGCACGAAAGATCTTTATCTCGCGATCAATGGGATCGACCGACGCCTCCAGTCGTGCAGCTTGCAGCCGCTCGTCGGTGTCGATGTGCTCGACGGGGCCGGGATGCTGTTTTGGAACGGCGGCTGCGGATGATGAAGCCTTCTCTTTGCAGCCCGTGAAGGCAAAGGCTCCGACGAAGGAAAACAGTGCGGCGTAAATACGCCATTTTAGCGGGCGATGGAGGTGCATGGCCGGCGAGACTCCACAAAAAGCGGTCTCACGACAAGACCAAAAACGGCATCGACAAACCGCCGGGCGCAGCGGCGGCGCGGGTGTGCCGAGCCGGGAGCTTCTCGCTTCCGATCAGGGCGCTCTCTTCATTGGCATTGACGCAAGGGAGCGTCTTGATCAAGACTCCGCGATTATGGCAGAAACCAATACCAAAGACGGCCTCAAGGATGCTTGGGGGAAGATCAAGGATGTGGCTCACGACCTTCTGACGATCGATGTGACGACTTTCAGCGCACCCGATGTGACGCTCGATCTGAAGGACGGGAAAGCCTTCAAGCTCGATGAGTTGTTCAAGGAGATGCAGGCCGTGGTGAAGGACGGCAGTTCGCTGACGCTGGTGGCCCACACGCATGTGGATTTCGATCTGGACGCGGTCATGATCGCCAAGGAGGACGGTTCCGCCGCCTTGATGGAAGCGCACAACAAAGCCGTTCAGACGGCCATCGAGGCCCGGCAGTCCTTTGTGAAGGCGCTGAAGGGCATGTTCGGCTGAGCTTTCTTCAAGCCGGACGGCCAGTCATGAAACAGGAGCTCGAAACGGCGGGACAGACGCTCTGGGAGGATCTCGAAGGGACCCTGTCCGGCACTGCGGCGGGCTCCGCAGACGTGTTCTCTCCGGACTTCTGCGACCTGCGGGCGGAGCTCAGGCGGGAGCAGAGCGAGCCTTTGGACGAGGTGGTGCAGCACCTGCGCGACCTCGGCTATCTCAAGTCCCGGCTGGACGAGGACAAAAACGAGGTCGTTTTGGGACCTGACGATGAGCCGATGCTGGCTGCGGCGCTCGCGGACTACTACTCGGACCAGGACCGGTTCGAAACGATGTTCAGCTACCGCCTGAGCCCGGGAGAATCAGGCGCCCCGAAAAACGTCTTTCGTGACGCGGTGCTGGAGGAACGGCTGAAGCAGCCGCTGGTGGTGAAGTTCGACACCATCGCGCGGCTTCGGGCGCTGACGTCGCTCGATGGCAAGGTGGAGTTCCTGGGCGAACCGGAAATGCACGAAACCAGTCTGCGGACGCGGGTTTTGCACCATCTGCTGCGCGTTTACGGCGTGCTGCCAGGCACCTTCGATGCGGCGGCGGCCTACGGTGAGAGATCTCTCCGGGCGCTGCGCGGTCTGCGTTCATTGCGCGGTGTGCGGGCGGATGAAGCGCCTCTCTTGCAGGTGATGAACGGGCTGAACCGCTTCGATGTGGTGGCAGAGGTTTTCGCCCGCCAGTTCGAGGATGCGAGCGTGCGCATTCCCGCCCCCAAATCGGCCAAGGACTGGACCGCCTCCCTGAAGCTTCAGAGAAAAGCCCTCCGGGAAAGTCGATTGCCCGCCCGTGTCGTGGAGGTCAGGGCCTTTGATGAGGAAGAGGGTGCGGACTGGCCGCCGCCGAACTGGAACCTCTTCGGGGTGCGCCTTCTGCAGGTTTACCTCTGGCATCGGGGCCACTATTTCGGAGAAATCGACGGCCTTTGGGGGGAAGTCAGCCAGGCAGCCTTTTTGAGCGCATTGACTGCCCATGACCTGCCCGTCAAACCGCTGAAAAACTGGTGGGACCGGAGTGCCGGGGGCTGCTGGATGGAGTGGGACGGATTCTACTGCGTGGACGTTTCCGCCTTCGTTCGCGCCTGCCAGTCGGCATCCGAACCGGCTGCCGCGGGTGCCGCCTCCCCGGACGAGATTTTCGACATGCAGGAGGCGATCGACGACCGCCTGACGAAGCTGGGGGCTACGGACGCGGAACGGCAGAAAGCCTGGTCCGAGGTCTTCGATGCGGCGGCCGGCGACCCTGACTGGAAGCGCAAACGGCGAAGGCGAAATTTCTCCCTCGGCATGGTCGGGCGCGGCATCCGGCGCATGTTTGACCTCATGGCTCAGGCCTGGGAGAAGCTAAAAGATTTCGTCCGGGCCGTGGTGGAAAAGATCACCGGTGCGGTGCGGCAGGCCTTCCGGTTTCTGCAGCGCAGTCTTGGAACCGCGCTGCACACGGCGAAGTTGGCGGCGCGGCGGGTGATCCGCATGGTCACGGGAGCCCCTTTCGTGATGGCCGTATCGCAGACCCGCTGGGTGGTGACGAGATTCTCCTTCGATCAGGACGCGGTGGTGCTGGGCGGTACCGGATTGCAGAGGGAGGATGTGGACGCGCATTTCGCGATGATAAGGGAGGAAAACCGCGCCCTCGACGTGGTGTTCCGGCTGGGAGTGAAGGTTCTGGAGATCGCCAGCCTCTTCCTGCCGCCGGTCACGGGCTTCAAGGCGATCACGCTGGCCTGGAAGGCCCTCCGTGCCGTCTGGGACCTGTTCCGGGAACTGCAGTCGCCCTTCACAAAAGAACCCGCTCCGTGGCGCACGGGAATGCTCATGGCCACATGAGCGGGCGGCCTTCCAGAACCGTCGAGGTGATCCTGGATGCGGAGAGCGCCGCCCTGCTGATGGCTCGGGGACCGGATTTTCGCCTCGATGCCGTGAAGGAACGTTTTCTGGAGCATCTCGGGCCTCCGATCACTGCGGAGCTGGCGGCGCGTCCTGGCGAGAAGCTGCTCAGGCTGGCGGCCCGAGCGGTGGCGGGCGTGATCCGGCTGCTGCGGGGCTGAAAGCTCACGCCGGATTGGACATAAATCGCAATCAATTTGCACGAAAGGCAGCCGGGCGTTACTCGTATCCGCAACCAGCCGACCCATGAAAGCTTTCACCTCAGCCTTTTTCTTCCTGCTGACCGCTCCGGTCATCAACGCCGCTGCGATCAAGGTCGCCTCTCTGCACCCCATCGTAGCGGATCTCGCGCGGCAGGTCGGAGGCGCGAATGTGGAGGTGGTCGAGATTCTCAAACCGGGGAGCGACATCCATCACTTCGAGCCCTCGCCAAAGGACATCGCGGAAATGCGCGGCGCCAGGCTCCTGCTCGCCTCCGGCAAGGAACTCGAAACCTACCTGGACAAGCTGCGCGACAGCCTGGGTGCCGGCGTCAAGCTGGTCGAGATCGGTGAAAAAGTCCCCTCCATCCCCTTCATCTGCGATCACGACCACGGTGAGCATGATCATCATCACGGCCAGTTTGACCCGCACTGGTGGCACAGTGCCGAAAACATGAAGCGTGCCGCCCGCATCATGGCCGATGTGCTTAGCGAGGCTGATCCTGCCAACGAGCGCGCCTACGAAGCCGGAGCCAAGGCCGTCAGCAAGCGCTTCGACGAACTCAAGCGCTGGGCACAGAAGGAGATCTCGAAAATCAGCCGCAAGGACCGCAAGCTCGTGACAGCGCACGCCGCCTTCGGCTACTTCTGCAAGGAATACGGCTTCGAATCCCTCTCCATCCTCGGCATCGGCCGCAATGACGACGCCTCGTCGAAACACATCGCCGAAACGATCCAGGAGATCCGCGAGCACGGCATTCGCGCCATTTTCCCTGAAGATCAGGCCAATCCCAAGGTGCTCGGCGAAATCGCCCGCAGCACAGGCGTTAAGATCGGCACCCCGCTCGTCGCCGACGGCACGGCGAAGAACGCCCACACCTTCGAAATGATGCTCGCGCACAACGTCCGCGCCATCGTCGCGGCCCTGGCCCCCGCTCAGGAGAACTGACCATGCGTGGCTTTCCGCCTATTCAGATTTTCCTGCTGTGCCTGATGTTCGGCGTGATCGCTGTGCCGCTGAGCCACCTCACCGGCGAAACGAGCAATGCCAAAGTCGTCGTGACGTCCTCGGAGGCGGCTTCCAGCGTCAATGCCCTGCTGCGGTTGCGTTTTGCGCATCGTCCGGCATCGCTGAGTCTTAAAGTCGCTGAGCTGGAAGCCTTCAGCGCAGTTGGCGATTCGCCGATGGAGGCCGAAGTTTCCCTGTCGGCCCTCGATCGCGGCGTGGACGTCTTTTTGGTCGCGACTTGGCCTGAGGGCACGCCGGACACCGCAGTGACGCTCGAAATCGAGCCCGACGGCCTCGAGGTTCGCAGCGAGACGCGCTGGTCCTCCTCCGGCGGTTTGGACGAAGTCATCACCTTCACCTGGAAATGAGCAGCGCCGCCACCCATGACCACACCAAGGCGCACGTCTGCTGGGGCGGCGGCTGCGAGCACACGCAGCATCACCGGCTCGAAGTCGTCGATCTCAGCGTGCAGTACCAGGAGGTCCGGGCGCTCGAAAAAATCAACTTCGCCACCGAGTGCGGACGCAGCATGGCCCTGATTGGCCCGAACGGGGCGGGGAAGAGCACACTGCTGAAGTCGCTCGCCGGCCTGATCCGGGCGGACACCGGCAGCATCCTCTGGCGTGGTCAGCCGCTCACCCGCAGCAGCCACGAAATCGCCTATCTGCCGCAGCGCGGGGACATCGACTGGAATTTCCCCATCACCGTGCGCGGTCTCGTCGAAATGGGCCGCTATCCGAACCTCGGCTGGTGGCGGCAATACTCCCGCCACGATGCCGAAATCGTGGAGCGCGCCCTCACCAGCATGGAACTGCGCGATCTGCAGGACCGCCAGATCAGCGCTCTCTCCGGTGGGCAGCAGCAGCGCGCCTTCATCGCCCGTGCTCTCGCTCAAGAAGCACACGTCTTGCTGCTCGACGAGCCCTTCACCGGCCTCGACAAACCCGCGCAGGAGAACTTGAGCCGCCTGTTTAAAGAACTCACCGCCGAAGGCCGCCTGCTCATCGCCAGCCATCACGATCTGCAGACCGTCACCGGAAACTTCGACGACGTCCTCCTCATCCGCCGCCACCAGATCACCTTCGGCCCTGTCTCCGAATCCTTCACGCCCGCAAACATCGCCCTGGCCTACGACAACCCGGATCAAGCATCCAGCAACTAGCTACCAGCATCCAGATGCCCACGATCACCGATTTCCTCGCCGAACCCATCGCCAAGCGCGCCCTTCTCGCGTGCTTGATGATCGGTTTCGCCAACGGCTTCGTCAGCGCCTTCGTCGTACTGCGGAAGTCGGCGCTCAAGATCGGCACCATCTCGCACTCGCTCCTGCCCGGACTCGCCGTCGCCGTCCTGCTCGCGGGGCTTTCGCAGTGGAGCGCCCTCGTCGGTGCCATCTTTGCCGCGCTCATCGTCGGCCTTGGCTCGATCTTTCTCTCGCGCACTTCGCGGCTGGATCAGGACACCGCCATGGGCGTGCTCTACACCACCGCCTTCGCTGCCGGCCTGCTCGTGCTCAAAAACCTCGACCTGCGCCAGAAGCTCGACGAGTGGCTCTTCGGCAGCATCATCGGCATGGCGGACTCGGATTTGTGGATCGCTTTCGGCATCAGCGCCATCGCGGTCATCACGCTCACGACGCTGCAAAGACCCCTGCTCATCTATCTTTTCGAGCCGAACATCGCCGCCAGTCTCGGCGTGCCTGTGCGGTTGCTGAACTACGCCACCTTCGCCGTCACGATTCTTGTGCTTGTGTCCTCGCTGCAAG
>CAMAZK010000101.1 GCA_945863205.1 Akkermansia muciniphila
CGCTGTCAGCCAGCCGGGTGCTGGGAGCTAACGAAACCATCCGCATCGCCTCCATCGGCCTCGGCGGCCAGGGGAACGGCAATGCGAAGCGCATGGCCGCCGTGCCAGGGGTGGAGATCGCTTACTTGTGCGATCCTGACACCGTGGCGCTGGAACGGGCGAAAAAAGTCTTCCCGAACGCGAAGACCACTCAGGACCTGCGTACGGTCATGGAGGACAAGGACATCGACGCCGTCGTCGTTTCCACCGGCAACCACTGGCACGTACTGGCCTCGATTTGGGCGATCCAGGCCGGGAAGGACGTCTATGTCGAAAAGCCGATCTCCCACAACATCTGGGAAGGCCGCAAGCTGGTGGAAGCTGCGCGGAAGTACAACCGCATCGTCCAAGGCGGCACACAGCAGCGCAGCGATCCTTTACAGGACGAGATCAAGGCCTTCCTGGACGCGGGAACGATCGGGAAGATCAAATACGTGCGCTGCAACCACTACAGCCTGCGCAACACCATCGGCAAAATCGACAAGCCGCTGAGGCCGCCGGAGACCGTGAATTACGACCTCTGGCTCGGCCCTGCGAAGGACGAACCGATCTACCGCGAGAAGCTGCACTACGACTGGCATTGGAACTGGAACACCGGCAACGGCGAAATGGGAAACTGGGGGCCGCACATCCTCGACGACCTTCGCAACGTCGTCTTCCGCGACAAGGTCGCGCTGCCGAAGCGCGTGATCGCCGGTGGCGGCCGCTTCGCTTGGGATGACGCCGGCGAGACGCCGAACACGCACTTCGCCTACATGGACACGGGCGACATTCCGGTGATTGTCGATTTCCACAACCTGCCGCGCCAGAAGGGCATGAAGGCACCGGACGTCTATCTGCGCCGCCGCACGGGCGCGTTCTTGATCATTGAGTGTGAAGGCGGCTACTACACCGGCAGCCGCGGCGGCGGCACCGCCTACGACGCTGCGGGCAAGAAGCTGCACACCTTCAAAGGCGACGGCGGCAAGACGCACGCGGCGAATTTCATCGCCGCCGTCCGCAGCCGCAAGCAGGACGAACTGAAGGCCGAAATCGAAGCCATTCACAATTCCAGCGCGTGGTGCCATCTGGCCAACACCAGCTTCCGCCTCGGGCAGAAGTATGTGCGCGAGCAGGCCGAAGCAGCGGTGAAGGATTTCCAGCCTTGGAACGACGTGATCGGCGATTTCCACGAGCACTTGGTCAAGAACGAGCTGGATGCATCGACGCTCGACATCAAGATGGGACCGATGCTGGAGCTCGATGTCGCCAAGGAGACCTTCATCGGCGAAACCGCCACACCCGAGGCGCTAGCGCTGCTCACCCGCGAGTATCGCGAAGGCTTCGCCGTGCCGGCGGAGGTTTGATTGACGACGGCCTCGCGTGATTCCTTGGAGTGTGGAGACGAGGCCTAAAGTTGCCCTGTTCCTGCGGAACAGGGGGCCTTGTTGCACAGCAACAAGGCAACTTTAGGCCGCAGATTTCGTCTCATTCTTCCGCATTGCCACGCGCACGGCCATGATGAGGAAATGGACGCCAAAGAAGATGCCGATGCCGATGAAACCCTGACCGGTCGGAATTCCGACCATGGCGAACAGCCCCCACCAAAAGGCCGTCATGAGCAGCACGCAGCAGCCCAGCCGCACCCACATGGGCAGCCGGTGAAAGTCCAGCCACCAGCCGCCCACTTTTTCCGCCGTCCGGCTCGCTCGCTGCAGGTCCGAGACGACAAGCCATCCGGCGATCAAAGCCGGCGGTCCAAAGACGACGGTGGCGGCGAGCAACCAGGCGAGGTAGGCGAGCACCAGCTTGAAGCCCACCAGAAAGCACAGGATGAGCCACGGTTTGATCGCAATGGCACGCAGCACGTTGAAAGCAAAGGTCGCCCCTGAAAACGGCAGGCGAAGCGTGCGGAAGAGAAGATTTCTCTTCTGCATGACCTTCCACAACCGCTGCTGGTGATGGCGGTCGGACGGATCGATCGCCAGCGCTTGGCGGTAGAGTTCCTCAGCCCGCTCCGGCATCTCCAATTCGTCGAGATAGACGTCTCCCATGCTCGCGATGAGCGAGTCATTGTCTGGTTCCAACGCGAGCGCCTTTTCGTGTTCACGCACGGTCTGCCAGGCGGCTTTCGCCCCCGTCTGCTCCATGCTGACCAATGAAATGTGCAGAAAGGCGATGTCCGCGTCGTCCGGGTCCAACTGCCGTGCGCGGATGATGCAGTGACGGGCCGCTTCAAACTGGTGAAGCTGCGTCTCGACAATCGCGGCCAGATACCAGAGCGAGGCATCCTCCGGATCAATCTTCAGCGCCGACTCAAGGCAGGTGCGAGCCTGTGCGTAGCGCTTGTGACCATACATGTGCCAAAACGCGGCAAGCTTGAGAAACGACACCTCTTCCGAGTTGACCCGCAGGAGGTATTCCACATGCGGGCCGGCCTCTTTTCCGCGTTCCAGCTTCAACAGCGCCCAGGCGCGATGAAAGTGTGCTTCGACATCCTCCGCGTCCGCCGCCAGCGTCTCGCCCGCATACTTCTCCAGCCGCTCCCACTGCTCCGCCAGGTGAAGATGTTCGAGCCACTCCTTCGGCGGCAGATGTTCGTCGGTGCCCATTGGCGCAGGATGAAACTGACCGTGATCAGGAGCAAGTCAGCGCATGTGCGCGGGCTACTTCTTCAGCCATGCTCTCAGCTTCTTCTCCGAGTTGGCGTCGAGAATTTTTTCCTCCACAAGCCTTGTCAGCAAGGATGCAGCGACCTGGTTTTCACGATTGAGCACGAGATGTAGCACGAAGTTTTCGAGGAACTGCTGGCGGTCACCTTTTTCGAGGGCGGCGGTTTTTTCGAGGATGGTGTCGGGTGTGATGTCGCCGTAAAGGAGCGCAGCTTTTTTGATGGCGGCACGGCTTTGACTCTGGCGCAGGGTGGTCACGATGCGCTGGCTGAGGACCATGAGATCACCAGGGTTTTCTTTTTCACAGGAATCCAGGAGACTGTGGGCGCTCTCCCAGTCGTGCAGGCTGGCCGCGGCCGCAGCGCTCTGGCGGCGGGTGAGCAGGCAGGGCAGCACGGCAAGCTGCATGCGCGTGATGGCTGCAGCGGCGGTTCTGGTGTTTTCCGCCGCCATGCAGGCGGCCAGCAGATTCTGGAGCGTGCGGTGGCGGAAGGGATCAAGCTCGATCATGCGCAGGACGAGATCCTGATGCCTGGGCTGCATGCCGACCATGGTACGCATCATCTCGACGAGGCAGACGGCCTCGCAGGCGCGGGCGGCGTTTTTTCCCTCCCCCTCGCGTGCTAGGCGGACGATCTGCTCCTGCAGGCCGGGAATGAAGAGCATGTCGTCGGTGACGGCGGAGGCACCGGAAGCGCTGTGCATGAGGTGGTTCATGCGGCCAAGCAAGCCGAGGATGACGAGAGTGCCGAGCGCCTCTCCATTGCCGGAGGCGAGCTCGATGGCGCCACGGGCGCGCTTTTCGTCGTCAAGCAAGGAGAACAAGCGGGGCAGGTAGAGCGCCATGTTTTGCATGGAAAAGTCTTCGAAGCTCTGGGAGGGATCACGCTGGCGGGAGCGTGTGGCGACGGCGAGGTTGTTTTCGACCGACATGCCAGTGTTGAGCGTGCGCAGGTAAGCGGCGAGGTCGCGCTGCTCGTAGGCATTCGCCAGGGTCCGGGCCGCCTCGGCGCGCAGGGCCTCCGTGACGCGGGTGAAGGCGTTCAGCTCGTCCTCATCGAGGGTGCGGTCATAAAATGCGCGCTCTGCGGTCTGCGGCGCTTTTTCATCGAGACGATACTCCCGACGGTGCGCGGCGGCCTCGGCGGCCTTGTCCACGCGGCGTTCGAGCATCATCTGGCGTGCGAGCGCGTTCTTGGGATCGAGTTTGAGAGCGGTTTGCAGGCTGTCGAGCTTCTCGGATGCGGAGTCATCGTCCCAAGCGAGCGCAAAGGCGAGGAGGGTGTGCGCCTCGGCGTTTTTCGGCTCGCGGGAGACGAGGGCACGAGCCTTGCTGATGGCACGCTGGGCGCACATGGCGGTCTTGTCCTTCCATTCGAGCTTTTCGGCACGGAATTTCATTTCCAGCCAGCGGCGCACCTCTGCGGCACCGTCGGCTGCCTGGAGCTCGAGGTCATGGTAGGTCTGCCGGTGGCCAATTTCGCTGCTGTCGAAGATGTAGCCATCCACGCCGCCGAGATTCACACCGAATCCGAAGCTGGCCGTCATCAAGTCCATGTCCGCAGCGAGGCGGGCGGCGGGATCGTCCTCGTGATCTTTTTTCTCCGGCACGGGCATGGCAAGGATGCCCTCGACAGTGGCGACGAGGCCGTCCGCTTCCGGGTGGACGCGCTGAAATTTCTCCTGGATGCGTGCGGCGGTGCGCAGCAGCAGCGCCTGCACCTGCTCCGGCACGAGATCGAATTTGGGGGACGGATCGTCTGCCGCGAATGCGGCGAATGGCAGGAGCCAGGTGAGGAGAACGCGAAGTTTCACGTCGCGGAGTGTTTCAGGACCGAGTCCGGCTGACAAGCGTGAAATTCAAAGACGCGCCCTGAGAACTGCCAACTCCTCGCCGTTTGCCTCAAAGACGCCATGCTCAGTGACGAGCGCGGTCACGAGATGCGCGGGTGTCACATCGAAACCATCGTTGCGGGCCTGAGTGCCTGCGGGGGTGATGAGCACCTCCTCGCGGCGGCCTTCGGCGTTCAGGCCGGGCATGTGCGTGACTTCGCGGGCGCTGCGCTGCTCGATGGGGATGTCGCGGATGCCATCGGAGAGCGTCCAGTCGATGGTGCTGACGGGACAGGCGACGTAGAAAGGCACGTCGTGGGCCTTTGCCGCCAGGGCCTTCATGTAGGTGCCGATCTTGTTCGCCACATCGCCCTGCGCGGTGACGCGGTCGGTGCCGACGATGACGACATCGACAAGCCCGCGCTGCAGCAGGTGACCGGCGTTGTTATCGACGATCAAGGTGTGCGGCACGCCGTGCTCCCGCAGTTCAAACGCGGTCAATGACGCGCCTTGGCCACGGGGACGCGTCTCGCTGACCCAGACGTGGATGTTCATGCCCGCATCGTGCGCCTGGTAGATTGGCGAGATGGCGGTTCCCCAGTCCACGCAGGCGAGCCAGCCGGCATTGCAGTGCGTCATGACGTTCAGCGGCGCGGCGGGATCGGCCTTCTTTGCCTGAATCGCGCGAAACAGCTCCAACGCGTGTTTTCCGATGGCGTGATTGGTTTGCACATCCTCCTCACAGATCGCCAAAGCCTCGTTCCATGCCGCGTCCGCGCGTTTTTCGGCAGGAACAGGCCAAACCGCGAGCTTCACGCGATCCAGCGCCCAGCGCAGATTCACCGCCGTGGGCCTCGTGGCATGGAGCGTGTCGTAGGCCCGCTGCAGGGCCGCGTCGGAGGGATCATCCCGCAGCGCGAAGAACATGCCGAAGCCG
The DNA here is from genome assembly GCA_945863205.1 of Akkermansia muciniphila. Classification (GTDB taxonomy): domain Bacteria; phylum Verrucomicrobiota; class Verrucomicrobiia; order Verrucomicrobiales; family Verrucomicrobiaceae; genus Prosthecobacter. The sequence continues at coordinate 5,461 of CAMAZK010000101.1, forward strand.
GCCGTGGCACCGATCAGCGGCGCACCGCGCACGCGCATGACCTGAATCGCCTCCGCTGCGTCTTCCAGGGTCTCCAGCTCCCGCCACTCGACCAGATGCGGCAGCAAGGTCTGATCGATGATGCGGGCGGTGCGGTTTGCGTGAGCAGCTTCGATGGAGCGGTGCGGCTGGCCGTGAATGTTCATGCGAGGGTGATTTCGGCAAAGGATTGGATGACTGGATGCCCGGAAGGCGGCGCGGGTTTGTTCCCGGGCCGGTCGGCGAGCGCGGTGAGCATGCCCGCGCTTTGGGCGGCATTCAATTCATCAACGAGATCACTGACGAAGAGGATTTCGTGAGCGGGAAGTCCGCAATCGGCGGCGATAGCGGCGTAGCTGGCGGTCTCACGCTTGGAGCCGGTGGTGGTGTCGTAGAAGCCGGAGAAGCGTGCATTGAGATCCCCCGCGATCGTGTGGGCGAAAAAGAGCTTCTGCGCATGGATGCTACCGGAGGAGTAGATGCGGATTTCGCAGCCGTTTTCGCACCAGCGGTCGAGTGCGGGCACCACATCGTCGAAAAGCGTGCTGCGCAGGTCGCCGCAGCGGAAGCCCTGCTCCCAGACGAGACCTTGAAGCTGCTTGAGCCCGGTGACCTTCGCGTCGGCGTCCATGAGTCGATGCACGGCGGCCTCCGCCTCAAGCGCGTTGCGGAAGGACTCCACGCCAGCGTCGCGGGCGAGCTGAGCGATGACTTCGTGCCCCCAGTGCGCGCCGAGCCATGCGGCGGCGTGTTTCCGCGCATAGGGAAACATGATGTCATGCACGAAGGCGAGCGGTGAGACGGTGCCCTCGATGTCGAGCAGGATGAGTCTGCCGCGAAAGTCGATCATGCGGCGATGGTGACGGGCTGTGCGATCGGCGGGAGCTTGTTCGGCAGGTAATTCGGACCGAAACAAAGCGGCTGGTAGCCGCTGGCGATTTCATCTCCGGTGTAAAGCGGGGTCCAGCCGGCTTTTTCCTTGAAGAGACGAATGGCTCGGATGCAGCGGTCGGCGCAGAGATCGAACCAGTGCTTCGTTCCAGCGGGGACGTTGATGAGATCGCCCTCCTCGACTTCGATGGAATAAACGGGGTCGCCGTTCTCGGGGTGGATGTAGAAGATGCCGCGGCCTTTGACGATGAAGCGCACCTCGTCCTCGGCATGGCGGTGCTCTTTGTTGAACTTGTCGAGCATGTCCTGGAGGTTCGGCACCTCGGGCGTGACACTGACGACATCGGCGGTGATGTAGCCGCCGCGTTCCTTCAGCGCGGTTACTTCCGGCTCATAAGCGGCGAGGATTTCCTCCTGCGAGGCGTCGCCGTCGATCCTGCCTGCGACGGGCCAGCGGTCGTAGTGAATGCCGTGCGGGAGAAGAAAAGCGCGGATCGCGTCCGCATCGTCGATGACGCGGTCTTCAGAGGGAATGCGGAGGTGGGCCATGGCGTGAGTGCGACTCAAAACGCGCCGGTGAGCAAGCGTTTCTGCGTGACGACTTCGAAAAGGAACTCCAGCACCTCGATCTGCCGACGGGCGGCTGCGATGTCCGCCCCCCAGGTGTAGAGTCCGTGTCCGGCCATGAGGAAACCGTGGCGCAGCGGATTGGAGCTGTCTTGCAGACGGGATTCGACGAACGTGGCGAGCCTGGCGATGTCCTGCGTGTTCGGATAAATCTCGATCACGGCCCCGGCTTCGTGCGTGGTGATGCCGGAGAGGCCTTTGAGCATTTCGTAGCCGGTGATTCGCAAGGCGCCGTCCTTCAAGAAGTGCTCACTCAGGACCGTGGCGGCGACGGAGTGCGTGTGCAGCACCGCGCCTGCGCCGTGCTTTGCGAGGGCAGTGTGCAGCAGGGCTTCAGCGCTGGGCTTCAACGCCGTCTCGCCGATGGCGGCGGCATTTGCATCGACGAGCAGGAATTGCTCCGGCGTGAGGCGTCCTTTGTCGAAGCCGCTGCCGGTCATGCGCAACGTGAGCGGGTCGCGGCTGACGACGACGCTGTAGTTGCTGCTGGTACCGAGCGACCAGCCACGGCGGTGGAAGTCGTGACCGCACTCGATGAGCTGCGAGATTTCAGAGGCATGGGAATCGGGAGCCGACATCCGGCAGCATGCGGGGGACTGCCGCCGCGGTCAACGCGTGCCGGGAGTCAGATCCGGCACAATTTCGACCTGGAGCAGCTTCTGGACTTGAAGGCGCTTCGCGCTAATTTTTCCGTCATGAACACCTCCCCCGGCGATCACGATCAGAGCATCGAGAAAGTCCATCAACGCGCAGCCGACATCGAAGGCAAGCTGCCGCATCTCAAGGCGGTGTTTGAGCAGGCGAAGATCATGCTGGCCATGGTGAAGGACTACTGGAACGGCAGCTACCGCGAGGTGCCCTACTGGGCGATCAGCGCCGTGGCGCTGGCTCTGCTTTATGTACTGAACCCGGCGGACGTGGTTCCCGATGTGCTGCTGGGTGTCGGCTACCTGGATGACGCCACGGTGGTGGCCTTCTGCCTGAAGCTGGTGCAGAAGGAGCTCGAGAAGTACCAGGAATGGGCGGCTGCGAAAACGAAGCGCGGGGGCGGTCCGGTGGTGGATGTTTAAGACGCGCGGCTCGTGCGCGGCACATGCTGGAGGTTTCATGCGCAGACAAGGCGGGTGGGACTGATCGGACGGTCTGTGTAGCGGAGCGCCGCACAGGGGACTGTGCAGCGTGCGGCAGACGTGTGGCGGGTCTTTGAGGATATGTTTCCGCTGAACGGAAAACCCGCCTCTGGGACATGCGGTGCGGCGGGGTGCGGCGGGGTGCGGCGGGGTGCGGCGGGGTGCGGCGGAGCGCCGCACAGGGGACTGTGCGGACCACTTTGTGGCTGCCAAACGAAAACGCCGTGCAGGGGTGCTGCACGGCGTTTGATCAAACGGTTATTCGACGCTGCTTACTTGGCGGCCTTGCCATAGACCTGAACTTCACAGTAGTGGTTCATGTCGTTGCTGGTGTTGCCGTTGCTCCAGAGGCGGACGTAGCGGCCCTTGGCTCCCTTGCCGTCGATGATGCGGCCGTGGTTGGTTTCGACATATGCGGGGTCGCCGCCCTTGCCCATCTCGGAGCTGTTGTCGTCGTCGGAGTTCCAGAGGGTGGTGACACCTGCCTTGAACTCGGGATCATCAGAAACCTGGACGACCACGTCGATGTAGGCCTGGGCCTGCTTGTGGTAGTGCCACATGGCGACCTTGTAGATCTCTGCGGCGGCTTCGAGGTCGATTTGGATCCACTGCTTGCCGGGCATCAGTTCGACGAAGGAACCGTCGGCGCCGTCGGCGTCACCGTCGGTCACGAGGGTGAGCTCGCCGATGATCGGAGCCTCGTCGGAGCTGGTGACTTTCTTGTCTTTGGCGAGGTTGGTGGTGCCTTTGGGGACCTGAATGGAGAGGATGGGCTTGTAGGAACCGGGTTTTTCAAGGTTCGGCAGTTCGGCCGGCACGGGAGTGCCGATGAACATGGGCTTCGGGAACTCAAGCTTGAGCTCTTCGAGATCGCCAGCCGGCACGGCGGCGGCCGGAGCGGCGCCTTCGGCTTTCGGGTCTTCAGACTTGCCGCATGAGGCAAGGGTGGCGGCGAGCGCGAGGCCCGCGAGGATGTGGAGGGTGTTTTTCATGAGGGGGAACTGTTGACTGAGAGGTTCGAACGATCAGGCCTGGAAGTCTTCGGGGGTGAAAACGTATTTCGTGCCCTTTTCGATGGCCTCGTAGGCCTTGAGCACGGTGACGCAGGATTTGAAGGCGGCCTCGACATTGCAGGTGAGGTGCTCCGGCTTCTTCATCTGCACGGCCTCGATGAAGTTCTGGACGTGGGGGGAATGCGGCTTGCGCAGGAGCTTGACTCCGAGTTCCCATTGCGAGAGCGCCTTGCTCTCGCGAGCGTCGGCGACGCTGACGGCACCGTAGGATGGAGCTTTCGGCTTCTCCCAGTCGCGTGGGTGCTCCCAGAACTTGTTTTTCGCCTTATCGGCAGCCTTCACGATCGGCGGTGTGTCACCCAGCGCATAAGCTTCCCAATCCTGGCCGGGTTCGGCGTAGAGCTGGTTTCCTGCGGTGTCGAGTTCGGAGATGATGGCGGTGCCGCCGGTGCCCATGTGCTTCTCATAAGCGCCCTGTGAGCCCGTGGTGGTGAGCACCTGGTAGTAGGCGCGGAGTGCGCCCTCCGGGGTTTTGAATTCGTAGATGCACATCACGTTGTCCGGCAGTTCGAACTTCGGACGACCGTTCGTGCCGTCAAAGTAATCCACGCCGCCGGAGGCGATGACGGAGACCGGGGTGGACTCGTACATCCAGTTGAACATGTCGATCTGATGCGCACCGAGGTCGGAAAGGGGGCCGCCGCCATACTTGGAGAAGAAGCGCCAGTTGCGGAATTCCTCGATGCTGCCGTAGCCGTGCTTCGTGAGCACTTCCTGCGGGATGTCGTACCCTTTAACGGCACCCTGGGGAGCGCTGCCGGAGACGCCGCGGTTCCACTGGGCGTAAGCGTGAGTGATCCGGCCGAGCATCTTGCCGGGCTTGATCACGTTGTCGCGCAGGTTGAGGTAGCGGGGATTGCTGTGGCGCTGGTGACCGATCTGGAAGATGCCGGGGTTCGCCTTGCCGGCGCGCACCATGTCACGCGCACCGTCGAGCGTGTTGCTCATCATTTTCTCACAATAAACGTGCTTGCCCTTCTCAAGGCAGAGGCGCGAATACGGGGCGTGCATGAAGTCGGGCGTGGCGATGAAGACGGCCTCGATCGACGGCTCCTTGTCGAGCATCTCCTCGATGTCTTCGTAGATTTTCACCTCACCCTCGACCTGGTGCTTGTTTTCACCGAGGAAGCCGCCGCGAGTTTTCGCGACAGAGAATTTCCAGATGTCGCACATGGCCACCCACTGGATGCCGGGCACGTCCTTGGAGGCGACGCGGATCGCGTTGCCCTGGGCACCGCAGCCGACGAGGGCGCATTTGATCGTGCGTCCCGGGGCGGTTTCCTGCGCCACGGCGGTCTTGCCGGTCACAAGGTAGAGACCGCTGCCGGTCAGGGCGCTGGTGCGGATAAACCCGCGCCGGTCCATGAAGCGTGACAACGGTGCGGCGGGAGAATTTGGGGAATGGGGAGTCATGGCTGCGATCAGGCGTATGGTTTCAGCGGTTTCGATCTATTACGATCCAACGCCGTTAGTCGGCCTTCTTGCGTCCGAGGATGCCGTCGATGGAGAAGGTTTTCGCCTTCGAGGTGACGAGCGCCGCCGCCACGATCAGGATGGAGAGACCGATGTTGCTGACGACTTCCGTGTCGTCAGGCAGCGCAGCCAGACCAAAACCCAGCATGAGAAACACGATGCCGGCGGCCAGCAGGCCGAACTCGGTGCAGATGCCAAGGGCCACCCAGATGCCCACGGGGACGAGGAGGTAACCGATGGTGCTGCCGAAAGCGTTGCACATCGACTCAGGCAGGAAGCTGTTCGTGGCCATCAGCTTGGAAATCGGCGGCCCCTTTTTGTCCGTGTAGTTGGCGATGCTGAAGGTCGTGTCCGGTCCATTGCCCCAGCGGAATTTATCCAGGCCCGCCATGAAAAGTCGCATGCCGACCCAGAGGCGCAGCAGAAGGTGAGCGAAAGCGTAGCCGGAATTGCCGCAGCACTTGGAAGAGGAGGAATCGGACATGGATGGTTGGGTTTCGGGTTAAACGTGAGGGCGGAGTTTGAAGCGTTGGGTTTGGAAATCCAGCAGAATTTGGGCCCGGAATCCTCCATCAATACGAAGCATCAGCGCCTTTCGGCCCCATCGTAAAATCGGGCCACAGCTTCATTGGCCAGAAATCCCACGCGGCCGGTTTTTTACTCCTCCTGCTCAGCAGACTTGCCATTCGGCGGTTCGCCGCTTAAAAGGCGATGTTTATTCACCCAAATTCCGCTCCCCTGTATGAGTTCCCTCTCCACTCCCAAGCTTCCTGCGCAAGGCATTCTTGAACCTCTCGGCGAAGAGGATCGCGACATCCTCAGCGGCTACGGCGAATTCCTTCCCGTACAGCCCGGCCAGCACCTGATCGAGGAGGGCCAGCAGCAGAACAGCCTTTTCTTTGTCGTCTCCGGCAAGTTTCACGCCACCGCCATGCGCGGCGGTCATAAGGTGCTCCTCGGATCGATTCAGAAGGGCGAAACGATCGGCGAAATCAATCTCCTCGATCCGAACGTCGCCAGCGCCAGCGTCACCGCCGTCGAATTCTCCCAGGTGTGGCGCATTGATGGCGAATCCCTCGAATCCTACATCAACGAGTACCCACGCGCGGCCGCCTGGCTGCTCATCGGCGTCGGCCGCACCATCTCCCACCGCCTCCGCGCCGTGAACGAGAAGATCGCCGCCTTCTACAGCGCCTGATGCCCGGAGCTTTCGCAGCAGGTCTCGTGTGATTGACGGTCATTCGTGCCAGACCCTCTGCTGATCACAGAGAACGCCATGACGGGTCTGCTGCCATTTCCTCCGCACACCGCTCTCGAAGCGCTGCAGGTCCTTTTCCTCCTGCTGGCGGGTCATGCGCTGATGGACTACCCGCTTCAGGGAGAGTTCCTCTCCACCTGCAAGAACCGACACCTGCTGGACGACCGCAAGGATCCCACCCGGCCCGTCTCCATCTGGCCGATCTGCATGACGGCACACTGCCTGCTCCACGCTGTCATGGTCTGGGCGGTCACGGGTTGCTTCGTTCTCTGCCTCGTCGAATTCTTCCTGCACTGGATCATCGACTACGCCAAATGCGAGAACTGGACCACCTTCCAACAGGACCAGTGGTTGCACATCCTCTGTAAAATCGGCTATGTCGTCGCGGCCATGCTCGTTTAGGACCGCTGGTTCAAAGTTTCAGGTTTCAAGTTCGCCGCAGCACGGCGACTCATGTCGGGAGAACACTAGAAACTTTGAACCTGAAACCTGAAATTCCGACCCCATGCAGCGGACAGCGATCTTAAACGTCGTCGGCCTCACCACACGGCTCATAGGAGAGCACACGCCGGCGATCCGGGCCTTCGTCGAGCGCAACCGCTCCACGCTCATCGAGCCGGTGCTGCCCGCCGTCACCTGCACGGCCCAGGCCACCTACTTGACCGGCAGACTGCCGCGTGACCACGGAGCCGTGGCCAACGGCTGGTACGACCGCGACTACGCCGAGCACCGCTTCTGGAAGCAGCCCGAACAGCTCATGCAGGGTGAAAAACTCTGGGAGGCGCTCCGCCGCGTCGATCCGCAGTTCACCTGCGCGAAGCTCTTCTGGTGGTACAACATGTACTCCACAGCGGATATCGCCATCACGCCGCGCCCGCTTTATCCCGCCGATGGCCGCAAGGTTTTCGACATCCACACGCAGCCCATGCCGCTGCGGGAACGCATCAAAAAGGATCTCGGCCCCTTTCCCTTTCGCAGCTTCTGGGGCCCCGGCTCCGACATCAAATCCTCCATCTGGATCGCCGAGAGCGCCAAATGGATCGAGGAAAAGCACTGGCCCGGCCTCTCGCTCGTTTACCTCCCGCATCTCGACTACAACCTCCAGCGCGTCGGTCTCGACATGGAGAAAATCCGTTTCGACCTCCGCCAGATCGACAATGTCGTCGGCGATCTCATCCGCTTCTACGAAACGCGGAACATCAAGGTCGTCCTCCTCTCCGAATACGGCATCACGAACGTCGAACAACCCGTCCACCTGAACCGCGTCTTCCGCGAGCGCGGCTGGCTCAGCATCAAGGACGAACTCGGACGCGAAACCCTCGACCTCGGCGGCTCCAAAGCCTTCGCCATCGCCGATCATCAGATCGCCCACATCTACGTGAACGATCCGAGCCTCCTCAACGAAGTGCGCGGCGCTCTCGAAACCACGCCCGGCGTCGCCCAAGTGCTTGGCAAGATGGAAAAACACCTCCACGGCCTCAATCACGAGCGCAGCGGCGATCTCATCGCCATCGCCGACGCCAAAAGCTGGTTCACCTACTACTACTGGCAGGACGACCGCAAAGCCCCCGACTTCGCCCGCTGCGTCGATATCCACCGCAAATGCGGCTACGACCCCGCCGAACTCTTCCTCGATCCCGCCATCAAGTGGCCCAAGCTCAAGATCGCCGGCAAGCTCGCCAAGAAAGCCCTCGGCCAGCGCATGCTCATGGACGTCATCCCGCTCGATGCCTCGCTCGTGAAAGGCTCCCACGGCCGCATCCCCGAAGACCGCAGCGACTGGCCCGTCCTCATCGGCGACTTCGACCA
>CAMAZK010000102.1 GCA_945863205.1 Akkermansia muciniphila
CCTCCACGTCACCGATCTTCGCTTTGCCTATCCCGGCGATGCGTTTCGGCTGCATGTGCCGAAGCTGGAGATCGCGGCGGGGCAGACGCTGGCGCTGGCGGGACCGAGCGGGGCAGGGAAGTCCACCCTGGTGCGCCTGCTGACCGGTCTGCTGACGCCGGTCTCGGGGCAGGTGAGGATGGGGGATTCCCGGGTGGATGCGCTGAGTGTGGAGCAGCGCCGGGCTTTCCGGCTGCGGCATGTGGGTCTGGTGTTTCAGGACTTCGCGCTGCTGGACTACCTGACGGTGATCGAGAACATCCTGCTGCCGCATGAATTCAAAGGCGGCACGGACGCGGCTGTGCGCAGCCGGGCTCAGGGACTGGCCGAGCGGCTGCAGATCTCCCAGTATCTGGATAAGCGTGTGTCCCGGCTCTCGCAGGGGGAGCGGCAGCGCGTGGCTGTGGCGCGTGCGCTGGTGCATGAGCCGCGCTTCATTTTCGCGGACGAGCCCACGGCATCGCTCGATCCCTCGCGGGGACGGATCGTGGTGGATCTGATGATCGAGGACGCCCGCAGGCGTGGCGCCTGCCTGGTGATGGTGACGCATGATCCGAACCTGCTGCCGATGTTTGACCAAACCGTGCGCATGGAGGACTTCCTCAAGGAATGAGCGCCGCCGTCCAACTCGCTGCGCGCTACGTCCTGCGGCACCGCTTTCAGAGCGCCCTGCTGGCCGGTGCGCTGGGACTCGTCTTCACGCTGCCGCTCTGCCTGCGGGTGCTGATCGACCACGCGCAGCGCGAGCTCCGCGCCCGCGCCGCCGCGACGCCGCAGATCGTCGGCACGCGGGGCAGTGCGCTGGATCTGATGATGACCGCGCTCTACTTCAAACGCGAAAATCTGACCGCGCTGCCCTTTGGAACGGTGGCCGAGCTTCGGCAAAACCCGAGCGCAGCGGCGATCCCGCTGCATGTGCGGTTCGTCGCGCAGGGAGCACCGATCGTGGGGACGGAGCTGGACTACTTCGCGTTTCGCGGCCTGCGGCTGGCCGCCGGCAGGCAGATCGCCCGGCTGGGCGACTGCGTGGTCGGTGCGAACCTTGCCAAGAAGCGGAAGCTGCTGCCCGGCGGGCATGTCTTTTCCACGCCGGAGCTTGCCTTCGACATGGCGGGTGTTTACCCGCTGAAGATGCGCGTCATGGGCGTGCTCACGCCGAACGGCACACCGGATGATGATGCCATTTTCGTCGATTTGAAGACCTCCTGGCTGATCGAGGGGCGCTCCCACGGTCATGACGACCTGAAGAAGGACGAATCCGTGATCCTGGCCGAGGAGGAGCACAATATCGTCGGTAATGCTGCGGTGCGCATGTTCAACGAGGTCACCGATGACAACATCGCGTCATTCCACTTTCACGGCGATCTCGCCACCTACCCGATCAGCGCGGTGATCCTGCTGCCGAAGAGCGCCAAGGCGGAGGCTCTGCTGGCGGGGCAGTTCGCCCGGTCGAAGGACAAGCAACTGATCCGCCCGCAGGATGAGATGGAAGCGCTGCTGGCCCAGTTGGTAAAGCTGGAGGGCTTCGCCGCGAGTGCGCTGCTGCTGACCGCCACGGCGGCGCTTTTTGTGACTGCTCTGGTCTTTGCGCTCTCCTTCCGCCTTCGTCGGCGAGAGTTTCAGACGCTGGAAGATGTCGGCGTGTCGCGGCGCTCCCTGATCAGCGTGAAGGTGCTCGAAATCGCCATTATTGGCGTCGCGGCGGTTGCCATCGGCCTCCTGCTACTCACCCTCGCCTCTGTTGCCGCGCCGCATCTGCTGCGCATGGCACTCTGATTCTTTTCTTCATGTCCGACCCTCTCGACGCCCTCATTCACGCCCTTGATGTTAATCCCGAAATCGGAGCGGAGGGCCGTGTGCTCTTCATTCGCGCCAGGGAGCACCCCGCGCTGGAGCATTTCGCCGGACGCCTGATGTGCCAGCAGACCTGGAAGCCGCACGCGGACGAGTTGCAGGCCGCCGGCTACCGGACCGAGCGGGATGCGCATGGGATCTTCCAGCTCGTCCTCGTCCTGCCAGATCCGCAGCGTGACCTGATGGTGGCGGACATCGCTCGCGGCTACGATCACCTCGCGCCCGGCGGCACGCTGATGATTTCCCAGCACAACGATGCCGGGGCCAAGCGCTGCCAGCAGCACCTCGCGAATGTGGCGGGCGGAGCGCAAGCCATGTCTAAACATCACAGCCGGGTGGTATGGGCGGTGAAGGACGAATCCAAACCGTGGAATGAGGAAATGCTGCAGCAGTGGCGCGATGGCGCTGCCATGCGGCGCATTCTCGACGGTCGCTTCTGGTCGCGCCCGGGCTTGTTCAGTTGGAACCGCATCGACGAAGGCTCCGCGCTGCTCGCCCAGCATCTGCCTGCTACCTTGAAGGGAAATGTGGCCGACCTGGGCTGCGGCTGGGGCTTTTTGAGCGATCACCTGCTGCGCGAGTGCCACGACATCGACACTCTGGACATCTACGACGCGGATGCGGACTGCTTCGAGTGCGCCCGGCGGAATCTGGGGCTGGTCATGACCAAGGTGAAGGCCAAGCCGCACTGGCAGGACGCGACAGCGCTGATCGGCAGCCGAAAGTTCGACGCTATCGTCATGAATCCGCCGTTTCATGAGGGGAAGTATGCGGATTCCCTGATCGGCCTGAAATTCATCGCCACCGCCGCCCAGGCCCTGCGCAGTGAAGGGGAGCTGTGGCTGGTGGCGAACCGCCAACTGCCCTACGAGAACCTGCTGAACGAGACCTTTGCCACGGTCGAAAAAGTCGCCGAAAGCGGCGGCTACAAGGTGATCCACGCCACCCACCCCACCGTGCAGCCCGTCCACGAGCGCCGGGGAAAACGGCGGCGCTGAGCATCGGGAGGCTCGTCCCCGGTAATTTAATGATTGCGGAATCCAGGCGGTTTTGCTGGAATCGACATCCCGTTCCAAAACCAACCTTCCGTCCTTTTTTCTCATGAGCCAGTCCTCCTCCGGCAAAGCCGATATGAAACTCTTCTGGGCCTGTTTCATCGCCCTGGTCGCGACCTCCTTCATCTTTGGCGTACGGGCCAACACGATCGGCGAGTTGCAGGACAGCTTCAACCTGTCAGAGCAGCAGAAGGGCAGCATCAATGGAGCGGGCATGTGGCCGTTCGCGATCTCGATCATTTTTTTCAGCCTTGTGATCGACTACATCGGGTACAAGACCGTGGCGTGCTTCGCCATCGGTTGTCACACGGTTTCTCTGATCCTCACGCTGCGGGCGGGCGGCTATGAAGACTTTTACTGGAGCACCCTGCTTGTGGCCGTGGCCAACGGAACCGTCGAGTCGTTCATCAATCCGGTCGTGGCGACGGTCTTCAACAAACAGAAGGCGAAGTGGCTGAACATCCTGCACGCCGGGTGGCCGGCCGGGCTGGCCCTGGGCGCACTTTTCTGCGGCCTGCTTCCGGATACGAAGCTTTTTTTCGGGGCGGTATGGCAGTTCCGTTTTGCGCTTTGTTTCATTCCGGTGGTCATCTACGCGCTGCTGATCCTCCCGCGGGTCTTCCCGGTGAACGAACGTGTGGCGGCCGGGGTGAGCTACCGGGACATGCTCAAAGAGGTCGGTGCGATCGGTTTTTTCATCATCACAGCCCTGACCGCTCCGGCGCTGGCGCAGATGATGAACACGGAGGCATCGTGGACGACGATCTTCGGCATCGCGGCGGTGGTGGCCGTTTTGGCGGGCATTTACACTCGCTCGGCGGGTAACTGGCTCTTTCTTGTCGTGCTCATCACCATCGGGCCACTGGCTACGACGGAACTGGGCACCGACGGGTGGATGCCGGAACTGCTGAAGCTTAGCGGGCCTGACTTTCCGAACTTCGCCACTTGGATTTTCGTTTATATCTCGGTAATCATGACCGTCCTGCGCTTTTACGCTGGGCCCATCATGCACCGCGTCTCGCCCATCGCGCTGCTCGTCGTCAGCGCCGCCGTGGCGATCGTGGGCCTGCTTCTCCTTTCCAATGCCACGGGATGGGCCATTCTGGCTGCTGGGACGATTTACGCGCTGGGGAAGACTTTTCTCTGGAGCACGACCCTGGGCCTCACTTCCGAGCAGTTTCCCAAGGGTGGCGCACTGACGCTGAACGGGGTTTCTGCGGTTGGCGTATTGTTCCTGGGGGTGCTGGGCAGCCCCTACATCGGCTATAAACAGGACGGCGACCTTGAGAAGCGGCTCAACAACCCGGAGCACGCAGCGCTTTACAGTTCGGTCAAAGGAGAGCCGAAGCCCAGCATGTTCGGAGCCTCCCCCACTCTCGATCAGGCCAAAATCAAGCTCCTACCCGTGGATCAGGCCAAAGAACTCGAGGTCGTGCAGGCAGCCAGCAAGCGCAGCGTGTTTACCACCATCGCCATTCTGCCCACTTTCATGCTCGTCTGCTACATCGGGCTGTTCTTCTATTTCCGCAGCAAGGGAGGCTACAAACCCGTGGCAATCGGTCACGGCGACGAGAGCGAGCCGGGTTTCTGAGACATTTTCCTTGTTGCTCCACTAGTTTCTGATAAAAACGCCCGCGAACTCGGTGCGCCGATTCTCCCGTAACTGCAACCAACCACACTAGACACTCCATCTATGAGCGAAAATAATCGAATGAGACTCCTCTGGGCCGGCTTCATGGCCATTCTTGCCGCTGGCGTCGGCTTTGCCATCCGTGGCGGTATTTTTGACAACTGGGGGAAGGAATTTGGCTTCACCGGTGCCCAACTCGGTGCCATCGGAGGTGCTGGATTCTCCGGCTTCTGTTTCGGAATCATCCTCGGGGGCGTCATTGTGGACAAGATCGGCTACGGCAAGCTGGTGGCTCTGGCTTTGATCTGCCACATCCTCTCTGCGGGGGTAACCTTCATGGCGAGCACGCCTGAAAACGCCTACACCTTCCTTTTCTGGGGCATGTTCATCTTCGCCTATGCCAACGGAACGCTCGAAGCGGTGGCCAATCCGCTTGTGGCGACTCTTTTCCCGGAGAACCGCACTCACTATCTTAACATTTTGCATGCCTCGTGGCCTGCGGGCATGGTTCTCGGCTCAGTCGCCGGCTGGGTGCTCGATGACAAGATGGCAGTTGGTTGGAAGACGCAGCTCGCTCTCTACCTGATCCCGACGGTTCTTTATGCGATCATGTTCCTTGGTCAGAAGTTTCCAAAATCCGAGGCTGCGGAAAAGGGGGCGAGTTTCGTCGAGATGTTCAAGCCTGTTGGCATTCTTGGTGCCGTTGTCGCCTGCTACCTGCTGGCCTTGTTCTTCGGTGACATCAGCACGGCAATTTCTCCTGAGAATGCGAAGGCGATCGGCTACGGCATTGGCGGCTTGCTCCTGATCACCGTCGCGGTCATCACCAAGTTCTCGATTGGCTCCGTGCTCCTGTTCGTTCTTTTCGTCACTCACGCGATGGTGGGGGCCGTGGAGCTTGGCACCGACGGCTGGATTCAGAACATCACCGGCAACCTGTTCACTTCCGAGCAGGGCAAATATCTCTTCATCTGGACCTCTGCGATCATGTTCGGTTTGAGGTTTTGCGCACACTTCATCGAAACGAAGCTCAAGCTTTCGCCAATCGGTCTTCTTCTTGTCTGCTCCGTGATCGCAGCCGTGGGGCTGGTGCTCGCCAGCAACATGCAGACCTTCACGGTGGCCATGGTCGCGCTCGGAATCTATGCGGTCGGCAAGACGTTCTTCTGGCCGACGATGCTGGCAGTGGTCGGTGACCGCTTCCCTCAGTCGGGTGCTGTGGCGATGTCCATCATGGGCGGGGTCGGCATGCTCTCTGCAGGCTTGATTGGCGGGCCGGGGCTTGGCTATTGCAAGGACCGCTTTGCGGGCGAGGAACTCAACAAGGCTGCTCCCGCCATCTATGCGGAATACAAAGCCGCGACTCCTTCGAAGTTCCTTAACCTCGACAGCACGGCAGCATTTGGCCTTGATGGAACGAAGCTCGCTGCTGCAAAGGAAGCCGAAAACAGAACACCGGAGCAGAAAGCTGTGGTGGAGGCCGACCAGAAGGGGGACCGGGCCACGCTGAAGGCGGATGCCTACATCCCTGCCACGATGGCTGCGATTTTCCTGCTTCTGCTGCTCTACTTTAAGGGCATCGGCGGCTACAAGGCGGTCAGGATCGAAGAAGCGTGAGCCTGATCTCAAGTCTCTCTGAATTGTTTTGCAAAACGGCGTCCTTCCCAGGACGCCGTTTTTTGTTGGCGCGGAAGTCGCCAAACTTCTGTTCTTGCCTTTTGATCGTTCGGAGATAATAATTTGGGCATATTGATCTCTCACGAATAAGAAATGATTGACTTGATGTTGGGAAAATTTATGGATTCTATGAATTTGTCTTGATCCAACCTTTGGAAGTCGTTACATTACTCATAATTCGAGATCTTCTCGATACCTATAGCTCTAAGGACTCTACTCCATGACCACCGGCCCCACCAACCCAGCCAAAGACCACGCCAAACTGGCAGACTTCATTCTGTTCAGTCAGCGTGAGTTCCTGCTGAATCTCTCCCGCGAGTTGAATAGGGACAATATCTCCTTCGCCCAGTTCTTTCTGCTCAGCTACCTTTCCACGTCCAAGGAAATGACGATGACGGACATCGCCCGCAAGATGGGGCACTCCACGGCTGCCGCCACGGGGCTGGTGGATCGCCTTGAGAAGCTCGGTTACATGGAGCGCACCCACGCCATTGACGATCGTCGCAAAGTGCTGGTCCGCATCACCTCCGGCGGGCTGGAACTCGTCAGTCGTCTGCGGGATGAACTTCAGAACCAGATCGCCGGGGCGATGAGTGAGACCGCTTCCGAGGACGCAGCCAGCTTCATGAGTTCGTACCGCTCGCTGGACACGTCATTGGCCCGGTAATCTTTGGTGGGTGTTTCATTTTTCTCAAAGGCGCACGGTTTCCCGTGCGCTTTTGCTTTTTTCGTGGCAAGACGCGCAGATGGTCCGGTCCCCATGGATGACATTTCCCGCCCTTTCCTCCCTGCCTGGATTCGCCCACAGGTTCACGCTGAGGCATCCCGAGATCGATGTGGACGCCGAGCGCGAAGTCGCCGTGCGACGACTCTGGGAGTGGCATCGTTGGCAGGCTGAGGAACTGGGTTTTTCGGAAGGGGCTCTCTGCATTTCTGAACAAGTCCACGGCGCCAGAGTTGTCACCGTAGAGGGGCCGCAGGCTCAGCCTTTTGAAGGTTGTGATGGGATGATCAGCAACCTTCCGGGTCTCGTGATCGGCATTTACGTGGCTGACTGCTGTGCCGTTTACCTGGCCGACGCCCGGACCGGTGCGTTTGGAGTGGTTCATTCTGGAAAAAAGGGCTCCGAACTGGGCATCGTCCGCAATGCTATCGAAGCGATGCGGAGCCGCTTCGGCAGCGATCCGGCGGATCTTGTGGTGCAACTGAGCCCCTGTATCCGTCCGCCCGCCTACGAAGTGGATTTTGCCGCGATGATCCGTCAGCAGGCGATGGATTCCGGGGTGCCGCCGGGGCAGGTCCACGACACCGGCGAGTGCACATCTTCCGATTTGCAGCGCTTCTATTCCTACCGCATGGAGAAAGGCCGTACCGGACGCATGCTGGCGCTGATGGGACGTCCTTCCTGATAAAATCGATCCATGACCTTTCACTCTCCCGCCAAAATCAATCTCTGGCTGCGTGTGCTGGGGAAACGCCCGGACGGTTTTCATGAGGTAGAAACGCGCCTCTGCCGGCTGGCTCTGGGCGATTTGATCGAAGTTGATCACCTTGGAGCTGGGAATTCCGTCACCTTGACGTGTTCGGATCCGACGGTGCCTCTGGACGAATCAAACCTGGCCATGAAGGCCCTGCGTGCCTTCGAGGGGCGCACCGGGCGGCAGTCTGCGTGGCGGCTGCACCTGGAAAAGCGCATCCCGGCTGGTGCCGGTCTCGGCGGGGGCAGCAGCAACGCTGCGACGGTGCTGGCCGCTTGCAATGAACTCACCGGTGCGGCGCTTTCGAGGATGGAATTGATCGAGCTGGCTGCACAGATCGGCTCCGACGTGCCGTGTTTCCTCCTGGATACCCCGGCTGCGGACGGATCCGGGCGGGGGGAGAAAGTTGAGCCCGCCGAATTCCCCTGGGAACTGCCGCTCGTGCTCATCAAGCCGCCTTTTCCGATCCCGACACCGTGGGCCTACAAGCGCTGGGCAGATTCTCGTGAGAGGCCGGGTGTGTCGTATGCACCTCAATTGTGCCCCTGGGGCAGCATGGTGAATGACCTGGAGCGTCCCGTTTTCGAAAAGTTCCTGCTGCTGCCCGCCCTCAAAGGCTGGCTCAAGGAGCACGCGTCAGTCCGTGCAGCCCTCATGTCAGGCTCCGGCAGCACCATGTTTGCCATCACAGACACGGCGGTGCAGGCGGCGGAGCTCGCTGAAAGTGCCCGTGAGTGGTGTGGTGACACCGCGTGGATTCAGACGACCGGGACGCTCGGCCAAGCTTCCATGGCCCGATAAAATTTGGGGCCGGGCGGCTCCCGATTCCGCCCGGCCCCTGGTTTGATCAACCTCAACTAAAGCCTGCTGTGAAGCAGGGTTTCAGTGAACAACCAATCACTCTCAAGACCCAGTCGATGGAGGGCTTGTTGAAGGCCCCGCACAAACTGTTATGTGGGTTAGTGAGGCGGGCTGATAAAGTGTTGAAAATCTTCGAGAAAAAACTGCCCGTCCCGTTTTCTCCCTTTGTACCCTTCTCCCTCCGATGCCAGACCTGCCGCTCCTTACCGATGAAGAACGAGCCATTTACGAGTGGCAGATGTGGGTGCCCGGAGTCGGGGAGGAGGGGCAGCGCCGTCTGAAGGCTGCCTCCGTTCTTATCTCACGCGTGGGGGGGCTCGGCGGCTTGGTGGCCCTGGAGCTGGCCGCTGCGGGTGTCGGCCGGCTGGTCCTGGCGCATGCGGGCGATGTGAAGCCAAGCGATCTCAATCGGCAACTGCTGCAAACCCATGACAGCCTGGGGAAGCCGCGAGTGGAATCGATGGTTCGCCGACTGCAGGATTTGAATCCCCGCTGCGAAATCGTGGCGATCGCCGAAAACGTCAGCACAGCCAACGCCGATGACCTCGTATCGAGGGCCGATTACATCGTGGATGCCGCTCCGCTGTTCCAAGAGCGCCTGGCGCTGAACGCGGCGGCCATGAAAGCCTGCAAGCCGATGGTCGAATGCGCCATGCATACGCTGGAAGCGAGCGTGACCACTTTCATCCCTGGGAAGACGGGGTGTCTGGCCTGCTACGTACCGGAGGTACCGCCGACCTGGAAGCGTGAGTTTCCTGTGTTTGGCGCGGTCTCAGGCGCAGCCGCATGCATCGGTGCGGCTGAGATCATCAAGCTGATCACCGGCATCGGCCAGCCGCTGGCTGGGCAGATGATTTCCATGAATCTTGCGAGCATGGAATTCCGAAAAGTGCGCCTCCCGCAGCGTGCTGACTGCACTGTCTGCAACTGAATCAGCGGGCCACGTAGTCGAGCACGCAGACCTTGTCGAGAAGCGGCTTCAAGGTGCCGACGAACTCCTGATGTGCAGCGTGTGGGAGATAGACTTCGAGCCCGGCCTTGTCCTTGAAGGTCACGAAAAAGCAGTGGGTGAAGCCGTCATTCAAGCCCTCGGGGCTGACGTTTGTCCCCCACTCAAAGCCCTTCACCGTCTCGATTTTTCCGGCCAGTTCGATGAAGGCCTTCTCGATGCCTTGAACTTGGTCGGGGGTGGTGCTGTCTTTGAATTTGAAGAAGACAACGTGGCGGTAGGGGGCGTCGGCGGCTGGGGCGGCGGTAGTCATCAGGGCGAGAACGGTGAATAGAACGGCAAAAATTGCTTTCATGGAGTTGGAAGGATGGCGAGGCCGGATGGGGCGTCAATCTCGGCGAAGTGGGTTGCAGAGCGGTATGGGAAGTGCTTCTGACTGTGCCTGCCCGCTTCGTTTTTCCACCACCAATCCGCTGACTCATGAACCACTGGGACCGCTTCCAAAAACATTTCGTCCGTTATCCGAACATGGGTTTCTCCATCGACATCAGTCGAATGGCCTTTGAGGATGACCTTTTCTCGAACATGGCCGAGCGGATAGATCGGGCGTTCAATGACATGCGTGCTCTGGAGGCGGGAGCCATCGCCAATCCTGACGAGGGGCGAATGGTGGGGCACTACTGGCTGCGTCAATCGGCACTCGCGCCCGACGCCGCCATTAAGTCTGAGATCGACGATACCCTTGATGCCACGCTGAAGTTCGCGGCGGAGATTCATTCGGGTGGCATTACCGCAGCCGGTGGTGCGAGGTTCACTCGCGTTCTCGTCGTGGGCATTGGCGGGTCCGCCCTGGGGCCGCAACTGGTCTCGCATGCCATTGCTCCGACCCCGGCGGCGATGTCCATTTCGTTCTTCGACAACACGGACCCCGACGGCATGGACAAGGTCATCGCCGAGATCGGTAGCGAGTTGGCCACCACGATTACGCTGGTCATTTCCAAGTCCGGCGGCACCAAGGAAACCCGCAACGGCATGCTCGAAGCTTCCCTGGCGTATTCGAAGGCCGGGCTCGACTTCGCCAAGCACGCGGTCGCGGTCACAGGTGTCGGCAGCGAACTCGACAAGCATGCCATCGCACAAGGCTGGCTGGCACGCTTTCCCATGTGGGACTGGGTTGGCGGGCGGACGAGCGTGATGAGCGCCGTCGGTACTCTGGCTGCCGCGCTTCAAGGTGTCGATGTGCCCCGGCTCCTCGCCGGCGCTGCGGCGATGGACGCCGAGACCCGTAACCGGCCCGCGAGTGAGAACGCAGCCATGCTTCTTGCGCTCATGTGGCATCATGCCGGGAAGGGCAGGGGACTGAAGGACATGGTCGTGCTGCCATACAAAGACAGACTCGTTCTTTTCAGCAAGTATCTGCAGCAGCTCGTCATGGAAAGCCTGGGCAAGGAACACGATCTCTCCGGCGCCGTGGTCAATCAGGGGATCGCCGTTTACGGGAACAAGGGCAGCACGGACCAGCACGCCTACGTGCAGCAACTGCGTGACGGGGTGAATAATTTCTTTGCCACCTTCATCGAGGTTCGCAAGTCTCGTGACGCGGAGAGCATGGCGGTGGATCCGGGCTTCACCAGTGGTGACTACCTGCAGGGCTTCCTCCGCGGGACGCGCAAGGCGCTGACGGAAAGGAACCGGGAGTCCATCACGCTCAGTATTGACGAGGTGAACGCCTACAGTCTCGGCATGCTCATCGGGCTGTTTGAGCGCGCGGTGGGTTTTTATGCGAGTCTTGTCAACGTGAACGCCTATCATCAGCCCGGTGTCGAGGCCGGCAAGAAGGCGGCCACCGAGTTTCTGCAGCAGCTGGCCCGTGTGGAGGTGGCACTTCCCACTGGCAATGATGGCATCAGCGTCGCCGGCCTGGCCTCCCAGCTAGACCTTGATGCAGAGGACGTTTTTCACATGCTGAACCACCTAGCGGCGAACGGTCGTGCCCGCATGATCTCTGCCGGGGACTCACTGGCGGGTGACATCTTTGCATCGGCATGAGAAATCCGTGTTTGCGCCGGAAGGCCTGCGCTTTATAGGTTGTACGACCACGAAAGAACGTTTCAACGTCTGGCGGCATGCGCGAAATTCCCATTCAATATCAGATCGCTTGCGTGATTCTGACGGCCCTGTTCATCTGGACCTTCAGCATCGCGCGTGAGCCTCGTGGATGGCGGCGGCTTTTTCAGTCTCTTTTCTCGCGCTCCGAGTCCTTTTCGGTGAACAAAAACAAGGTCATTGATGAATCCTTGAAAAAGTACGGCATCATTGTGGCCATGGTCATCCTTGTGGCCGATGTGACATGCTTCGTGATGGGAGTGACCTATCCGTTCAGGGAGAAAGCCCGCAATCTGTCCTCTGAGCAGATTGAGCGAATGAACGAGATCAACAAGATCAACAGCGGTAGCAAGTCGGTATCCCCTTTACCCTGACTTTCCTCAGCAGGTAATGACTTTTGTGTCCGCAGCGTGATCGTGCAGGCATCGACGATCCGGTCGGAGAACCATTCCATAGTCAACCATCATCAAAACAGGGCCGATGATCTGCACGCTCTGAATGATGGCGAAGAGGAACCAGCGTAGAAGTACCACGCGAAAAAATCCCGCCCGGCTGCCATCGCCGCGGACGATGCGGATGCGGCACAGCCACTTGCCGAGACTCTGCCCCCGTATCGTCAGCAGCACCACGTTGCTCACGAGTAGCAAAAGAATCAGCCAGCTCATGGTCGTCAGTGTCAGGCTTTCCGCCTGTTGGAGTTTGATCATCTGCCGCTGCAGGGCTTCCATGACTTTCACCGGGTCGTTCTGAACCGCCTGGATCTCATGCTCGAAGACGCCATCCATCATGGCCAGGAGGATCATCACCATCGGGGTGAAGAACATCACCCAGTCGAGCATCTTTGCCAGGAGTCGTCGTCCGGGCGTCGCCAGTTCTGCATTGCCTTCCTGCGGGTCCGCGATCCGATAAGGCACGGGCGCCGGAGCTTCCGTATCCGGTTCGTCCTGTGGGTTGGTCTCCTCCATCCGCGCCTCCAGCGTCTGCCAGTCCGGCATGCCTTCCGTCCAGCACAGATCGCCAGGTTTGAAGCGTCCATCGCGAAGGCCGGAGCTGACTTCCAGGTCAGAGAAGGTGCCGAGCTGTTCTTCGCCGCGGGCGAGGTGGTATTTCATGGGTTGTTGGTTGCCGACGGGCGTATGCTTGATAGCTGCTAAGGTCTCCGCATCAAGCCCCGTCTCTCGATTTGAAAACCATCCTCCGCGTCTTCTCCTACCTCCGGCGCTATCCCTACCTCGGCGGGGCGCAGATCTTCTGTGCCATCACCGGCACTCTGATGGTCATCGTTTTCCCGCACATCACCCGGGAGGTGCTTGATGTCGTGGTGCCTGGCAGGCAGTGGGAGCGGCTGACGCCGCTGGCCTTGTGGGCACTCGCGGCATACTTCGCCCAGCACTTCTTCAATTCACTCCGCATCCAGCTCAACAACACTTTTGAGCAGATGGTTATCTTCGACCTCCGCAGCGACATTTATCAGCGTCTGCAGACACTGCCCCTCCGGTGGTTCGACAATCGCCCTTCCGGCGACATCATGACCACGGTGGCCGAGGATATCCCCTCGGTCGAGCGCGTCCTCATTGACGGGATCGAGCAGGGGCTCGTTTCGGTGCTTCAGATTGCCGTGGTGGGGGTGTTCATGTTTCAAGCTGATCCGACACTCACCCTGTATGCACTCATTCCGCTGCCGTTGCTGATCGCTGGTGCTCTCGCTTACACGAGGACATCGCGCGATCGGCACCGCAAGGTCCGAAAAGCGAGCAGTGCGATGAATTCCCTCCTCCAGGACAATGTCTCCGGCATGCGCCAGATCAAGGCCTACGCCATGGAGCACGAGGAGCATGCCCGCTTCAATCGCGCGAGTGACGCGCTGCGCCGCGCCACTCTGCACGTCATGCGCATCTGGGCCATCTACCGGCCCGGCATGCATTTTCTCACCAGCATCGGAATGGTCATCGTCCTGTGGATCGGTGCACGCCAGCTCATGGAGGGGCGCATCCAGGCCGGAGACCTCACGGCCTTTCTTCTGCTGCTGAAGTTCTTCTACGATCCGATCGAGAGTCTGCACCAGCT
>CAMAZK010000103.1 GCA_945863205.1 Akkermansia muciniphila
AACCCGAGTCCGGGAAGCCTCAACCCGAGTTCGGAAAGCCTCGACCCGAGTTCGGAAAGCCTCAACCCGAGTCCGGAAAGACACAACCCGAGTCGGGAACGCCGCAACCCGAGTCCGGAAAGCCACAACCCGAGTCGGGAACGCCACAACCCGAGTCCGGAAAGCCACAACCCGAGTCCGGAAAGCCACAACCCGAGTCCGGAAAGCCTCAACCCGAGTCCGGAAAGCCTCAACCCGAGTCCGGAAAGCCTCAACCCGAGTTCGGAAAGCCTCAACCCGAGTTCGGAAAGCCACAACCCGAGTCCGGAAAGCCACAACCCGAGTTCGGAAAGCCACAACCCCAGTCCGGAAAGCCTCGACCCGAGTCCGGATACCCTCACACCGTGCCACCGCCGCCAACCTCCTCTCCGCCCTCGTCGCCGAACTCACTGCTCACGTACCATGAGCAAACCATAGCACGACAACCAATCGAGTGACCAACGTGTCCTCCGCTTCACCAAGGAAATTCAGAAGAACTCTGAGTTGCTGAAGAAGCTGAATGAGGATTTTTCGCCAGCGTGTGCCATGGTCTGATTCATGGCTGCCTGCACGGAATTCACCTGCTCCCATTGCGCGTTTAAGGTCGAGGCCTGGGACGATGGGAATCGCTACCTGACGGATCAAGACGGCAAGCGACACTACTTTTACCATCCGGGAGACCTTACGGAGATGCGCGCCTTTGCGGAGGCGCAGATGGGTGGCGTCATGACGGAGGCGGATTACCTGGCGTTTCTCCACGAGCGCTGTGGGAATGAAGGGGACTGGCTGTGCCTGAAGTGCGGGTGCCAGAGGCGGCGCGATCCAAAGCGGGATCCCATGCAGTGCCCGAACTGCGGCCAGCAGAAGCTGCGAGGCACCGACAAGCTGGAAGGACGAACCTGCCCGAAGTGCGGAAAAGGAACCTTCCACGGGGAGATGACGGCGGTCTCCTGAAACTGGGAGTGACGCCATCTTGGCGTCAGGGGGGCGCGGACGGCAGGATATCGTCGCTCCTTGGGGACGGGGAACGGCCTAAAGGCCGAACTACGAACCAGAATCCAGAAACCTCTGTGTGCACAGTGTCTCTTGAATGACTTCCCAAAGAACGGGAAAAGGATAGGCAGCAGAATGGGGGCAGCAGAATGAGGCGATTCAGGTCATTCTACTGCCCTCATTCTACTGCCATCAAAAATCAAAAAACGGAGGACTGCAAATGCAGGATCCAAGCCCCTCTTTTGGCCCCTTTTTTGTTGTCTCTTGTGGATCGCACGGCTGGCGGAGTGGCGGACCACGCCTTTGCAGGCGCGGCTACGGGGAACGGGCTAAAGCCCGAACTACGAACCAGAATCCAGAAACCTCTGTGTGCTCAGCCTCTTGGCCCCTCTGCGGTTGAGTCGAGGGTGCCTTGGGGCTACGCCTTTGCAGGCGCGGCTAGGGGGACGGCCTGCTGCGAAGCCGCGAAGCGAACCCCGAACCGGATACCCTGATCTAGCGCCTCTACTCGCGGAAGGACTCTCGGCTTACTTGAGGTATTTCTCGAAAGCCGCCGGGAGCGCTGCCCGGCCGCCCAGGTCGCGGCACACCATGGCGAGAGACTTGGCCTGCTTGGCGAGTTTGTCGTCCCCGGGAGCCGCCTGGATCTTTTCGTCTGTCAGGCGCAGGGCTGCCACGGCGGCCATGCGCAGCAGGGACGTGTCGCTGCCAAGATCGAGGGTCAGGGCGCGATGATAGTCCACGATCGCGAGATCAGGCTTTTTCTCCCCCTGCTCGTTCCACTGGGCGCGCAGGTAGCAGAGCTCGGCGAGACGTGCGGAGCGCACCCTTTTGAAGGGGGCCTGGGGCAGCTTCAAAGCATTATCGTCTTCAAACTTTTTCAAGAACACGCCCAAAGACTGCCAGTCCTTTTTGCCCAGCAGGGACCAGCCTTCCAGATCGACGAAATCCTCGAGGTAGAGCGGGCCGAGGCTCAGCGGATTTGCCAGTTGCTTGTCCATGGCGGCACTTAAGGCATCCAGCTTGCCCTGCGACTTCAAACTGAGGAACTGGTAAAGCCGTGCGAGGGAGCCGTAGCCGTCCTTCATCGGGACGATCTTCACGAACTCGTCGGCGATCCTGGCAAACATGCCCTCCGCTGCCGCATACTGCCCGCCTGCGTAGGTCTGCATGGCTGCGGACCAGCCGGTCGGCTCCTGCACGGTGATGTCGCGGATGTTGGCCATCGGCAGCTTATAGCTGTTTCCACCGGCGGCTGAGGTGCTGATGAAAATGCCGTCCGTATCGGCGGCAACGAGGAAGGCGGCCGTGGGCTCCCCGGACTGAGAGGTGATCTGCACGGAGAGGGTCTCGGCACGCAGGAGACTGGCCGCAGAAAGGAGGAAAATGAGAGCAGGCTTGTTCATGGTCGGAACTCCCAATCATTCGCGAACGCCCCAGAGTCCCTCGTCGGGGTGTTCGGGCTCGTTGAGTTTCTTGCGCAGGGTTTTGTAGTGCTCCTTGGCTTTGAGGATGAACGGGCCGGCGATTTCATGGCTCGAGAGCTTGTACATGCGCGAGACGGTGTCCTTGATGAGACGGAAGGCCTTGTCGTCATTTCCCTTCTTCATCTGGATCTCGGCAGCGCGAAGGCGGGCTTCGGCGGAGTACTGGACGACGTTTTCCAGCGGCGGCCCGACAAATGGCGTGTAGGCCTCGAGCGCCTTGTCGGTGTCGCTAAGGTTTTCGTAGCAGCGGCCAAGCGTGTAGTAACACTCCGCCCGGGTGCGGGTGAAGCGCTTGTCGGAGGCCATCTTCAGCAGGGTGTCGGCGGATTCCTGCCACTGCTTGCGATTGAAGTAGATGCGAGCCTTTTCAATCATCGCCTCCTCGACGTATTCAGGCTTGTCCTGCAGTTCCCGGATCACCTGATCGAAAGCCGACACCGCTTCCTGGAAGCTGCCGGCCTCTCCGGTCTTGGCGAGCACGCGGGCCTTGCCCATGAGAGCGAGGGGGTAGTGCTCCGACTGGCCGCGATCCATGACGGTCTTGAACCACTCGATCGCCAACTGATCCTTGCCGCGTTCGACGAGGTCACGACCGACCTTGACGAGAATGTAGGAGGAGAGTTCTTCCTTGTTGAAGGTCTGCAGGTCTTCGTAGGCCACCTGGATCTGGGCGGCGCGTTTCGGGAACTTGTCCTTGTAGCTGTCGTTCTCCAGCAGGTCGATCTTCGCCATGTTAAGCCAGGCGCGGAGCGTGTTGTTGATCTGCGCACCATCCTGCGGGACGAAATTTGTCAGACGTTCGAGCAGCGCCTCTGGACCGACGATGTCGAGATAGTTCTGAGTGTAAGAGCCGATGGCCTCCTCGATCCCCGTGCCGTTCTCTCCGCTGCCAAGCCGGACGATGACTTTCTCCAGCGCATCCAGGGCTTCCTTGCCGCGCTTCGCCTCTTTCAGCGGCTCCAGCGAACCGACGATGACCTCGGCGTCGTAAAAGCCGCCGCTGTACTTCGCCATGTAGTCGTCGTAGTAGGCGATGACGTCCTTGGGCTTTTCAAGCGCCTTGGCGACGCGCACGAGCTGCACCAGCACCCGCCCGACTATGGCTTTGTGGGAGTCGCCTTCCATGGCTTCGCCGAGTTCACGCGCCTTCAAGTAAGCCGTCTCCGCCTTCTCGTTGGCATTGAGCATGAGGTTGGCGTCCCCCCGCATGGCCAGCGCCCGGTCCAGGTCAGGGAGGTTGGGGCGGCGCTTCTCCAGGGCATCCACGACGCCGAGGCACTTCTCATATTCGGCGAGCTGGAAGTGAGTGGTGGCGCGGTCCAGCAGGGCGAAGCCGATGTATTCGGATTCAGGGAACTCTTTGTCAAAGGCGTCCAGTTTAGGTCCAGCCTCCTGCCACTTCTTCAGACGAACGAGGCTGGAGGCCTCGAAGTAGCGTGCCGCTTCCTTGAACTTGCTCTGCGGAAAACGTTCCGCATGAGAGGCCAGCTCCTTCTGCGCCTCCTCGGTGCGGCCGAGGTTGAAAAACGATGCACCGATCACGAAGTCCGTCAGATCACGATCCTTCGAGTCTGGCGGCAGCGATTTGCGGATGTTTTCGGCCAGTTCGACGGCCTGCTCATACTGCTTGGAGAAAAACACGTTTTCGAGCAGCAGGGTGTTCACATTTCCCGCGAACTCGTGCTGCGGGAACTCCTTGCGGAACTGCTCTCCCAGCGCCTTCGACAAATCCTGCTGCCCCGTGGCCAGCGCGGTCCGCATCGCCCCGAAGAGCATCATCGGCCGGTGCGTGCTTTTCGGCGCGGAAGTGATGCCATGGGTGTAAATGGCGTAGCCTGCGGGGAAGTTCCCGAGACGCTCGTAGCACCCCGCCAGCGTCAGCATCGCGATCCAGTCCATGCTGTCGTCGTTCTGCCATTCCTTGGTGTACTTTTCGATCTCTTTCTGCAGCAGCTCAGGGACGCGGCCGTTGTAACGCAGCGTGCGCAATCTCAGGTCGTGCAGGATCGCACTGCTGTCAGCCATGAGGCTGAGGAGTCGGATGGCGAGCGTCTGCTGATTGTTGTCCGATGCGGCACGCGCCAAGCCAAGCAGCCGGCCATTGAAGTCAAACCGCGCCATGTCGAAGGGGGAGAGCTTCAATCTGGGGCCGTTGGAATCCATGAACTCGTGCGCCTGCTTCTCCGTGGCAGCGTGATCCGCATCCTTCGCGGTCCAACTGTCCAGCAGGGACAGGAAAGCACGGAAGACGCCGTCCACTTTCGGGGCCACGCCCCCTTCCCCGCTGATCAGTTTATCGAGAAGCGCCTTCGCCTTGTCCGGCATGCCGGCCTTCGAGTAGCAGGAGGCCACCTGCACACGGAAGGCCGCCTCGTCATAAGTGCCGGCCGGAGCGGGACTGCGGGCAAAGGCCTCATAATCCTTGATGGCCTCCTCGTAGCGCCCCAAGGCCTGCTTGATGATGCCCATCTCCAGCAGGGACAGTTCCCACACCGGGTTCATCTTGTCCTTCGGCGTATCCTTGTCGTTCTTCCCGTCGGTGTAGCAGGCGTTGTAGGCCTTCAGCGCGTCCTCGAGCCGCTTCAGATTCTTCAAACAAAAACCGTAGCGGTAATGCATCACGCCGAAGGCCGGACCGAAGTCCTGGTACCCGCTCGGCCCGTACTCCTTCATGATTGTTTCCAGGGGGATGAGCGCACCGGCCCAGTTCCCCTCCTCCATTTCCGTGCCGGCTTTTTCAAACAGGGTCTGGATGTTCAGATCCTCGTCCTGCGCCCGCAGGTGGGGAGTGAAAAGGCCGACGAGGGCCAAGACCGCGAAAAGAGAGCTGCGAACAGAGAACAACATGGCTACTTCCCTTTCTCAAAACCCGACAGGGTGATGGTGGTGATGCCGACCCGCGCCAGCGCGTTCATGAGGTCCACGAAACGCTGCTGCTTGGCATCGTCGTCGGAGGCCACGATGACCAGCGGCTGCTTGTCGGTGGCGTCGGTGAGTTGCTTGTAGCGGTCCAGTTCCGCCTCCATCTGAGCATCGTCGGTCATCACCTGATCGGCGATGGTGATCTGGCCCGCTGCCGTCAGCCGGATCTTCAGGGGATCGATCTGGATGCTGCTGGCCTTGCCGCCGTCCGTGGGCATCTCCATGCTCAAATCGGACTCACGGGGCTCCAGTGTGGACGTCACGAGGAAGTAGATCAGCAGGAGAAAGCTCACGTCGATCAGGGAGGACATGTCCAGCACGGGCTCCTCGATCTGATCGGTTGGAAAGCGTTTCTTAGTGGCCATTCGTGTGGGTGGAAGAAATGGAGGCTACTTTTTGGCCGAGGGGAAGGCACTGAAGATGACCGTGTTCACCCCCGCGTCACCGGCGGCTTTCACCACCTGCTTCGAGTACTTAACGAGGCTGCGCTTGTCACCACGAAGGAGAATTTTTGGCGTCACCCCAGGTTCGATGTCCTCCTTGTGGCGCATCACGAACTCGGTGATGGCCGCCATGTCCGGGAGCGGCTCTTTGTCGCGGCTCGCCCCGGCGAAACCACCGTCTTCATAGACGTGGATGACGATTCGCCCCGCGGCCTGCTCCGGCGGGCGCGCATTGGGCGCCACGGGGATTTCGACATTCGGATCGATCTGGTTGGTCAGCAGCCGGCTGCTCACCATGAAGAAAAGGATCAGCTGAAAAACCATGTCGATCATCGGGGAGGAGTCCACTTTGGGCTCCTCCGTGATGCTCAAGCTGGCCATTTTCTGATTCATCAGCGTCAAAGGTGTGCGTGTTTCCGCAGGAAGTATTAGATGCTGATGCCTTCAGGGATCTTCGCAGCCTTCGCTTCGCCATGGGCCGAGTTCACGCAGGCGTCCACGAGTTCGGTGCCGGCGGCGATGGTCTCGGCCACCAGGTCATTGACGCGATTTTTGAAGATAAAGAAGAGCGCCAGGCTCGGAATCGCCACAAACAGACCCGCAAACGTGGTCAAGAGGGCCACTGAGATGTCACCTGCCAGCTTAGCCGGCTCCGCACCGCCGGTCTGGGACAGCACCTCGAAAGCGCCCACCATACCGACGACCGTGCCGAACAGACCCATCATTGGGGCGATCTGCGCGAGCACCGAGAGGTAACCGACCCACTTCTGGTAAGGGCGCACCTCGTTGATCGCGAATTCAGCCATGGCGTTTTCGACATTCTCGCGGCCCAGCGTCTCGCCCTTGGTCACATCGAAATGCGGCAGCGCCACGGTCATCATGCGCCCGAGGAAGGTCGGGCTCTGGGCGGCGGTCTCGATCGCACTGCGCACCCGGCACTGGTGCATCAGGTCAAGGAGCTGCGTGCGCAGAAGCGCCGGGGCAAAGCGTCCCTTCGTGAGGGTCATGAGGCACAGAACCGAGAAGGTGATCATCAGCACGGAGCAGAATCCGAGCGGGGCCATGAAAATCCCGCCATCCGCCACCCACTTTTGCCACCAGGACTTTGGCGCCGTCTCTGCACCTTCTGCGGCTCCGTCGGCGGCTTGCGCCAGCAGATCCGGGGTGAGCACAAGCATCAGACCAAGCACCAGCAGGACAAAAGCGGTGCCGCGATGGCGCGAAATCAGGGAGAGTGACGGTTTAATCATGGCAGGGATCTTTAAATCTGAATTTGTGACAGCTATTTCAACGGTTAGCGTCCAAAGGCGCAAGGGGGAAATGCCAATCCGGTCAAAAAGTTCCGCCCTGCCTGCAAATCAAGCCCTCGACGTCATCCACAGGAATTCGGATTTACTCATTCGTCATTCTTTGCTCCTCTGCGCCGCACCATGCTTTCCGACCTCTCCGAACTCCCGCAGCGCAAGGCCTCCGGCACGAAGGTCTCCGTTCTGACCGCGGGCGACTACCCCACCGCGCGACTGCTCGACGAAGCGGGCATCGACCTCATTCTCGTCGGCGACTCGCTCGGCATGGTCATCCATGGCCTGCCGGACACCACCGGCGTGACCATGGAAATGATGGTCCTGCACACCGCCGCCGTCTGCCGCGGGGTGAAGCGCGCTCCCGTCATCGCCGACCTGCCCTTCGCGAGCTACCGCACCCCAGAGGAGGCTGTCGCCAATTCAAAACGGCTCATGGACTGCGGGGCTGCCGCCGTGAAGCTCGAAGGCGGCGTGGCCATGCTCCCGCAGGTCAAAGCCATCATCGCCGCTGGCATTCCCTTCGTCGGCCACATCGGCATGCTGCCGCAGAGCGTCAAAGAAGAAGGCGGCTACAAAAAGAAGGGCAAGACCAGTGAGCAGATCGACCTCCTCATCGCAGACGCCCGGGCTCTGGACGAAGCCGGAGCCGTCGCCATCGTGCTTGAAAGCATGGTGGCGGATGTCGCCACGGAGATCACCCGCCTCGTCCACGCCAGCACCATCGGCATCGGCGCAGGGGTAGGCACCGACGGCCAGGTGCTCGTCACCCACGACCTGCTCGGCAGCTTCCCATGGTTCCGCCCCTCCTTCGCCAAAGCCCGAGCCGACCTCGCCGCAGAGACACTGCGGGCCGCGCGGGAATACATCGAGACCGTTCGCTCACCCGCCTGATCATCCGGTATCGCGTCCCCAAGCCCCTCGTTCTGGCGAACGGGCCTGGACTACTCCAAGAATCGGAACTCTGGAGTGGCCCAGAGCGTCTGGATGAAGCGGGCCCAGAGGTCGCGGGTGTCTTCTGCGGTGGCGTTGCCGGACTGGCTGGTTTGGAGGTAGTCGAGGATCTGGGCGCGTTCGCTGCTGGTCGGTTCCCGCTGCAGGGAGCGCTGGAAGGCAGCGTGGATGCGGGTTTCGACATTTCCCGGCATTTTGAGCACGAGATCGGCGGCGGCGCGGGCCTGCTCGATGACCTTGGGCGAATTCATCAGCAGCAGGGCCTGGGTGGCCACGGTGCTGGTCGTGCGCTGGGCGATGGGCTGGTTGATGTCGGCAAAGTCGAAGACCTCAAAAAGCGGGTGCCGCACATTGCGAAAGGCGGCGGCGTAAACGCTGCGGCGGCTGTCGGCGAACTGGTAGCCGTACTCGAGGTTCTGCGTCTTCAAATCGTTGGCGTCGATCGCCTTGGCGTCCCCGATGTTCGGACCGCCGAATCGCTGTTCCAGCGTGCCTGCGGCGGCGAGCATGGCGTCGCGGATGCACTCGGCATCGAGGCGTTTGCGGTTCATGCGGGAGAGAAAATGATTGTCGGGGTCCGCAGCCGGTGCGGGGGCTTTTGAAGACATGCGGTAGGTCTTTGACATGACCATCTCCTTGACCAACCGCTTCAAGTTCCAGCCGTCCTCCATGAATTTCACGGCCAGATAGTCGAGCAGCTCGGGATGGCTCGGCAGATCACCGGTGGAGCCGAAGTTGTCCGTGCTGCGCACGATGCCGGCGCCGAAAATCCACTGCCAGACGCGGTTCACGATCACCCGTGCCGTGAGCGGATTGTCGCGGGAAGTGATCCATTGCGCCATTTGCAGGCGGCCGCTTTCGTTCGCGGGGACCGCCGGTGCGCCCGGGCGCATCGCCGCTTGGATGAATCCGCGCGGCACGGGAGCGCCGAGATTGCGGATGCTGCCGCGGATGTGGATCTTGGCGTCTTCAGGCACCTCGTCCTCGGCGACGCTCATGGCCTCGGGACGCGGAGAAAGGTCTTTTTGCAGGATTTTGAGCTCCTTTTCGAGCAG
The DNA here is from genome assembly GCA_945863205.1 of Akkermansia muciniphila. Taxonomy (GTDB): domain Bacteria; phylum Verrucomicrobiota; class Verrucomicrobiia; order Verrucomicrobiales; family Verrucomicrobiaceae; genus Prosthecobacter. The sequence goes on from CAMAZK010000103.1 coordinate 9,174, forward strand.
CGCGAGCTCCTTCTTGATCCCCTCGGCGGCAGAGGATTCCTTCCTGGCCAGCACCTCTTTCGAATCGTCCCCGACAGGCAGAAACTGGACGGCATCGATCGTCACATAGCCTTGCGACCCGGCGTTGGAGATGAGCACGAAGCCCTGGCCGTTGCCTTCGAAGCGGTAGGTGCCCATGGATGCAAACTGCAGTCCCTTGAGGTTCGCGGTGGCCAGCTTTAGATCCTTCAGTTCCTCGCCGTCGGCATGCAGGATGTTGACCATGGCGCGATCCGCCCGGTTGGGTCCCGCATTGAAGGCCACGCGCACCTCGTAGCGTCCCGTCTTCGGCATCTTCGCGGGAAAGGAGATCGTCTTCTCGCCTTTGCCCTCGTTGAGGTCGTGGACGTAGCTGCTGCCGATGAAGGGGCCGCTGAACTGCGACTCCTTCCACTCGCCGACCTTCTGCGCTTCGCTGTCATCCACCACGATGCCTGGCAGCTCTGCTGGAGAGATCGTTTTCCGCTTCCGCAGGTTGGCGCTGTCTGCATCCCGCAAATCGTCCCTGAGGCTGGCGATCTGCGCTTTGAGTTCGTCAGCCCGACGCTCATGGGTCTGCATTTCCAGCTCCGCAGCGCCGTCCAGCGGCAGGGGCGTATCCACCCAGTGGGCAACGTTGTCGGTGTAGTTGCGCAGCGTCTTCGTGCTGCGCAGGATGCCCGCCATGGCGTAGTAGTCGCGGGTGGAGATGGGATCGAACTTGTGGTCGTGACAGCGGGCGCAGCCGATCGTCATGCCGAGGAAGGCGCGGCCCAGCGTGTCGAGCTGCTCATCGACGATGTCCATGCGCAGCATGCCCTTGTCCTGCTCCTCGTAGTTCGTGGGTCCGAGCACGAGAAATCCGGTGGCGGTGACCTGGCGGCGGCGCTGAGCGGCGTTTTCAAACGGCAGCACATCTCCGGCGATCTGCTCGCTGATCATGCGGTCGATGGGTGCATTGTCGCGAATGGATTCGAGGACGTAATCGCGAAAGCGCCACGCGTCCTTGAAGGGCAGCGAGCGCCCGCCGCCTGAGGATTCGGCAAAGCGTGCCATGTCCAGCCAGTGGGAGGCGAAACGCTCGGCGAAGGCGGGGCCGGCCAGCATGGAATCGACGAGCGCTTCGTAGTTGTCGTCCGTCAGCTCCTTGGCGTCCGGCGGCAGGCCGGTGAGGTCAAAGGACAAGCGCCGCAGGAGCGTGCGCGGCGCGGCGGGCGGTGCGGGCTTCAGGCCGTTTGATTCGAGCTTCGCCAGAATGAAGCGGTCGATCACATTGGCGGGCCACCCCTTGTCCGTCACTTCTGGGGGCGGGAGAGCCTTTGGAGCTTGGAAGGACCAGAAACTCGCATCCGCACGCGAGGACTTCGCATTTGGCGCCGCACCCGCCACCTCATCCCGAGGGTCGGGCGCCCCGGATTCGATCCACAGCTTCAGGTCCGCGATCTCGCTGTCCTTGAGCTTGCGCTTCGGCGGCATTTTCAAATCGCGGTCCGTGTAGGTGACCGCACGCCAGAGGTGGGAGGCGTCCAGACTGGCCGGAGTGATCGCCGGCCCGGAATCACCACCCGTTTGCCAGCCGGACCGCGAATCCAGCCGCAGTCCGCCCTTCTGCTTCTCAGGACCGTGGCACTCGATGCAGTTCGCGATCAGCAGCGGTCGCACCCGCAGCTCGAAATGCGTCATGTCCGCAGCCAGTGCCGCGTGGGAAGTGAGGAGCGTGAAAAAAACAATGCGCATGCGTCGGTGAGCTAACGAGAGGCCTTCCGAAGCTCTTTCAGCAGGCGGTCACCTGTGTCGGCGGCAAACGTGGGAGTCCAGAATGGGCATTCCAACTTCGCATCACGCTACCGGCATGCTGACGGTTCAGTACGGGCGTGGGCAGGTCAGATAACCGGAGCCGTAGGGCCGATACCATTGGCCGCGATTGGTGTAGTAAACACTGCCGCGGTGCGTCACCCGCCGCGCCTCACGCGGGAGCACCACCCGCCCGCCCGGGCTGAAGGGGCTGCGGGGAGCCATTTCCACCCGGGTGACACGCCGGCCACCCGGGCTGTAGGGGCTGCGGGCGCGAGGGCTGACCAGACAGGACGTGAGGGAAACGAGCAGCAGACCGCTGAGCAGGAGTGAGCATGTTTTCATGGCGGCACTTGGAACACCTGGGCGTGCAGTACGTTGCGAATTCATTTTCCACCCGGCCCCACGCCCGCCCGACTCGTAGAAAGGCGGGGGATTTCACTTTCGTTTTCTAGCGCCCTTTCCAAAATCCCCCTCCCTCAACTACGACCACCATGACACCAGACGAAGCCAAGGCCCAACTCGACAACCAAGTCCGTGAAATCATCAACTGGCACTTCTCGCCTGAAACCGGCTGCCCGTTCTGGTTGGACTGGGCGCAGAAAAACTTCGATCCCCGGGGCAAGGTCAATAGCTACGACGACATCATCGCCCACTTCCCGCACTTCCAGGACGAGTGGCTGCGCGACCTCCAGCCCGAGATCTGGGTGCCGAAGGCCTTCGAGGGCAAGCCCTTCAACATCTTCGAAACCGGCGGCACCACCGGCATGCCAAAGCAGCGCATCGGCTGGAATGACTTCCGCGTCGATTACGAAGAATTCAGCCACAAGCTCTCCGACGATCACTTCCCGCCTGGCAACTCGTGGATCATGGTCGGCCCCACCGGCCCGCGTCGCCTCCGCCTCGCCGTTGAGCATCTGGCCAACTACCGCGGCAGTTCCTGCTACTTCGTCGATCTGGACCCCCGTTTCGTGAAAAAGGCCATCTCGAACAAGCAGTTCGACGTCGCCCGGCAGTACATGGACCACGTCATCGACCAGGCCGTCGTCCTGCTGAAGCACCGCAAGATCTCCGCCATCTTCACCACGCCGAAGCTGCTCGAAGCCCTCGCGGAAAAGGTGGACCTCTACGACGCGGGCATTCGCGGCTGCTTCGTCGGCGGCACCACCATGACGCCACAGTATGTGCGCTTCATCGTGGAAGAAGTGCTCGAAGGGCGAATCGGCTTCTACCCGACCTACGGCAACACCCTCATGGGCCTGGCCGCCAGCGTGCCGCTGACCCCGGAGGACAACTTTTCCATCACCTACTACGCGCCGCAGCCACGCGCCGTCCTCCGCATCGTAAACCCCGAAAAAACGGAAGACACCGTCGAATACGACGCCTGGGGCCGCGTGGAGCTGACCACCCTGACGAAGGAATTCTTCATGCCGCGCTTCCTGGAGCGTGACGAGGCCATGCGCCGCAAGCCACGCGCCCCATACTCATGGGACGGTGTGGCCGATGTGCGCCCCTTCGGCGCGATGGAGAAGACCATTGTCGAAGGCGTCTATTGATCCTTTCGGTCCCTCGAAAGATTCCCACTGGAAGACGAACCCGCAGGCACCACCTGCGGGTTTCGTTTTTACCTCCCCTGACACCGCAGGCGCCCGAAACTCCCGTTTGCATTCCCGCCTTCTCACGCTTTAGGACTGCCCCACCCGCAACTCTTGAAGACCCAACTGCACGAGAAGGAATGAAGATCGCCCTGGACGTCATGGGCGGCGATTTTGCGCCCCAAAATCCCATCGCCGGGCTCAAACTCGCCCTCGCGGAGCTGCCCGTCATCACGAAGGTCTATCTTGTCGGCCAGCCGGAGGTGATCGAGCAGGAACTGAAGCGACAGGACCTCTCCAGTCCGAAACTCGAAATCTTCCCCGCCAGTCAGGTCGTGGAAATGGCCGACAGCGGACTGGACGCCGTGCGGAAGAAAAAGGACAGCTCCATCAGCAGAGCGGTCGATCTGGTCAAAGAGGGGAAGGCTGACGCCGTCGTGAGCGCTGGCCACACGGGAGCCGCCGTGACCGCATCCCTTATCAAGCTGCGCACCCTCACCCACATCGAGCGGCCGGCCATCGCCTCGCTCATGCCCTCGCTCACGAAGTACTGGCTCCTCATCGACGCCGGCGCCAATCCCGACAGCGAGCCCTCGCATCTCGTGCAGAATGCCATCATGGGCAGCGCCTATGTCCGCCACGTCCTCGGCCGCGAGAATCCCACCGTCGGCCTCATGTCCAACGGCACCGAAGAGGAAAAGGGCAACGCGCTTTGCAAAGAAACCGGCAAGCTCCTGCGCCACACCGCCGGCCTCAATTTCATTGGCAACGTCGAAGGCCACGACGTTTGGGACACCCCGCCCGATGTCGTCGTCTGCGACGGCTTCACCGGCAACGTCATCCTCAAAAACGCCGAGGCCCTCGCCCATGCGATCTTCAGCATGGTGAAAAGCGAGATCAAAGCCGGCTTCTGGACCAAGATCGGCGGCCTGCTGGCCAAGCCCGCCTTCAAGCGCGTCCACACCCGCACCAACGCCGACGAATTCGGCGGCATGCCGCTGCTCGGCCTCAACGGCATCACCATCATTTCCCACGGCAGCGCATCCCCGCTTGCCATGAAAAACGCCATCCGGCAGGCTTGTGAATCGGTCAAACACCAGATCAATCCGCACATCGAAGCCGCCGCCACCGCT
>CAMAZK010000104.1 GCA_945863205.1 Akkermansia muciniphila
GCTGGACTGCGAAGGCGTCCGCGAGCGGGATTTCCTGCTCGCCCTGTCCAAAGCCCTCAGCCTGCCGTGGTGGGAGCCTGAGGCGACCGGCGACGAAGAAAAACCGGTCGAGTCCGGCATCCGTCGCCTCCTGCCCGCTGAGATCGCGCTGCGGCACCGGCTGCTGCCGATTTACAGTGAGGAGATCGAAGGCGAGGCGGACGGAATCACGGGCGAGGCCCGGCGCGTCCTGCACATCGCCACCTTTGATCCCTTGAGTCTCGTCGCCCACCAGCGTGTGGCCGCCGCTCTGACCCTGCCGGTCGTCTGGCATGTCGGCCCGCGCACGCGCATCGTCGAAGGCCTGCAGAAGCTCTATGGCCTAGGTGCGGACACCTTTGAAAAGATCCTGCGCGGGCGTGCCGACTGGGCATCCGAAGAATTGCGGGATGAAGTCACCGTGCTGGATGAACCCGAGGACGAGGAGGCCTCCGTCGTCCGTTTCGTGAATCAAATCATCCGTCGCGGCCTCGACCAGCGTGCCACGGACATCCACGTCGAGCCGCAGCACGACCGGCTGCGCATCCGCTACCGCATTGACGGTCGCCTCGAAGAACTGGCGGTGCCGGAAAACATCAAATCGCTGCAGGCCTCCGTCATCGCCCGCCTGAAGATCATGGCACGGCTCGACATCGCGGAAAAACGCCTGCCTCAAGACGGGCGCATCAACCTTGAGCTCGACGGTACACCGATCGACGTGCGCGTGGCCACGATCCCCAGCGTCGAAGGTGAAAGCATCAGCCTTCGCCTTCTGGCGCAGCAGCAGGTCACGCTGAATCGCCTCGGCCTTACCGACAGCATCCGTCCGGTGGTCGAGGAGTTGCTCAAGCTGCCCAACGGCATCATCCTGATCACCGGACCCACCGGCAGCGGGAAATCGACCTCTCTCTACGCCTTCCTCACCGAACTCAATCAAACGCACCGCCGCATCGTCACCATCGAAGACCCGGTCGAATACAAGATGCCCGGCGTCGTGCAGATCGCCGTGAAGCCGGAAATCGGTCTCACCTTCGCCGCCGGCCTGCGCAGCATTCTGCGCGGCGATCCGAACGTTGTCATGATCGGGGAAATGCGCGACCTCGAGACCACCGAGATCGCCGTCCGTGCCGCTTTGACCGGGCATCTCGTCCTCAGCACGCTGCACACGAACGACGCCATCGGCGGCATCTCGCGCCTCATGGACATGGGTGTGGAGCCCTTCCTCGTCAGCAGCGCCGTTCGTGCCTTCTTCGCCCAGCGTCTCGTGCGCAAGCTCTGCCCGCTGTGCAAAGAGCCGGCGGATGTCGAGGAGAGCTACCTGCGCTCCATCGGCTTTCCGCTGCAGGCGCAGGGAAAAATCATGCGCGCAATCGGCTGTGACGGCTGCCGCGGCAGCGGTTTTCAGGGGCGCCTTTCGATCTACGAGGTCATCCTCGTCACGCACGCCCTGCAGCATCTCATCAACAGCCGCGCCCACCCCGCCGAGTTCATCAAGCAGGCGGTCAAAGACGGCTACATCCCGATGCGCGGCTACGGCTTTCAGAAAGTGCTCAGCGGTGAAACCACGATCGAGGAAGTCCTCTCCGTCACCGCCGCCAGTGAACGCGCCCACTCCTCACCCACCGCGACCCTTCCTCTGACCACACGCCTCGCCGCCTGATGATTCGTCATTCGTCATTCTGATTCAGTCATTCCCACCATGCCACTCTTCACCTACAGCGCCCAAGGTCCCGCCGGTCTCGTCACTGGTGAGCTGTCCGCGTCGGATCGCAGTGAGGCCTTCAGCATTCTCGGCCGGAAGAAGATCCAGCCCATCAAGCTGGAGGTCGCCACGGCCTCGGGTGCAGCGGTGAAATCAAGCACGCGATCGCAGGCGAACGCCGCTGCCGATCCGCCCGGCGGTCCCATCAAACTGAAGCTCGCGCAGGTGGTGCTGTTCATCGAAGAGCTGGCCGATCTCGTCGGCGCCGGCATCCAGCTCGAGCCGGCGCTGGCCACCATGGAGCGCCGCCGCGAGCTTTCCGGCATCAAGACGCTGGCCACGGTGCTGCGCACCAAGGTGCGGGATGGCATGTCGTTTTCAAAGGCTGTCGCCAGCACGAGTCCCAGCTTCGGAAATCTCTTTTGCGCCCTCGTCTCCGCCGGGGAGGCCAGCGGCTCCATGAGCACGATCTTGAAACGCCAGGCCGCCTACATGCGCTCGCTCGCCGCTCTGCGATCCAAGGTGCTCGCGGCGATGCTTTATCCCGCCTTCCTCGTCGTCGCCGCCGTCGGCGTGTCGCTGATGTTCGTCCTCTACCTCATTCCAAAGCTGACCGAGATGCTCGACAGCACCGGCGGATCGCTACCCTTCCTCGCGCAGATGATGGTGCACGCCAGCGAGCTGATCAAATCGACGTGGTGGATGATCCTCATCGGCGGCATCACCGCCTTCATCATGCTGCGCGCGTGGATTTCACGTCCCGAGTCCGCCATCCCGTGGGCGCGCTTCAAACTGCGGATTCCCCTCTTCGGCGGCATCTTTCAGGCGCGATTTTTCGTCCAGTTTCTTGAAACAATGGCGAACCTCCTCGGCAACGGGCTCACCATGGTGCAGGCCATGCAGCTCACGCATCAGGCCATCGAGAATCCGCACCTGCAGCGCGAGTTTGAAGGCGTCATGCGCCATGTCGGCGAAGGCGTGAGCCTCTCGCGCGCACTGGATCGCAGCGGTCAGTTTCCGCCAGTGCTGCTCGACATGGTGAACGTGGGCGAGCAGACCGGCGACATGCCCGCCGCGCTCTCCCGCGCCGCCGAGCGCTTCGACCGCGAGCTCGGCAAGAAGATCGACACCCTCGCCGCGCTCATCCAGCCCGTCATCGTCTTCGTCATGGCCGGCATGGTCGGCTTCATGGCCTACATCATGATGAGCACCATCTTCGAAACCATCTCCAGCATCAAATAGCCCCACGCTCCCTTCAATCCTCCTCCGCCTCCTACTCGAACTCGTCCTCGATTCTCCCAGCCCTCCACCTCATCATGAAACACACGCACCTCCTCCACCGGCATCGCAGCGCCTTCACGCTCGTCGAGATGCTTCTCGTACTCGGCATCATCGGCCTGCTCGTCGGCGTCGGCGTCGTCAGCTTCGGCGGCGTCCTCGAAAGCGGTAAGAACAAGACCGCGCTCGGCCACATCAACCAGATCCAGTCCGCCGTCCGCGCCTACGAGGTCGATACCATGAAGCTGCCCACCACCGCGCAGGGCATCGGCATCCTCGTTGAGAAAGGCAAGCTCAAGAAGATGCCGCTCGATCCCTGGGGCAACGCCTACCACTACCGCAAGCCGGGAACGAAGGACAAAGGCGGCTTCGACATCTACTCCGCCGGTCCCGACGGCATCGCCGACAACACGGACGACGTGGGAAGCTGGCAGCTTTGAGAAAAGATAAAAACTGAAAGCTAAAAGATGAAATGGGTCCACCAACGCGCAGGCCGCTCGCTTCAAAGCGAGTCGCTTCAGCTTTCATCTTTTATCCTTTATCTTTCCTCCCGCAAAACACGCCAGGCATTCACGCTCCTTGAGATGCTCGTGGTCCTCAGCATCATCACCCTTCTCTTCGGTGTCTCGATCATCAGCATCGACGGCATCAAAGACGAGGACAGCCTGCGGCGTGCCGTGGCGATGATCGAGACCAGCGCCCGCGAGAACCTGCTCACGGCCGTCAAAGACCAGCGCCTCGTGCGCATGCCGCTGGCGGCTGCCTCGTTCGGCTCGGCCTCCGATTTCGGAGGAAAGCTGGAGATCCGGCGCGTGGGCGAACGCGTCTTCCGCGAGCCGAAACGCGGCGAGATCTGGGAATTCAGCCCCACCGGCATCTGCGAGCCCATCGAAGTCCGCCTCTCCGGCCCCGGCGGCCGGGTGGAACTGGCCTTCGACGCCCTCACCGCCTGCGCGAAACGCAAAACCCTCGACTTCAACGCCAAAGGATGAAGAACCTGCGCACAGTTTCCCCTCGTAGGCGCATTCGCCAGAATGCGGTGCTCGTCCGTGCTCTGGCGAGCACGCCTACGGCTGGCTTCGCCCTTCTCGAAATCCTCCTCGCCATCGCCTTGTTCGCGATGGTTTCCGTCGGCATGACGCAGGCCATCGACGGCGTCGCCAAGACCACCACCGCCGCGCGTCAGGAGGCGCAGGTGCTGCGCGTGCTGGAGTCCGTGCTGGCAGAGGTCGCGCATCAGCCGGAGTTCAAGGCGACGACCATCAGCTTCCCCAAGAACGGCGACAACATCGACGCCAGCGCCACCATCCAAAAGGTGCGCCTCCTCACGCAGGACAAGGCGGAGCTGGATCACATCTTCCGCGTCCGGGCCGAGGCCTGGATCAGCGACGGCGGCACGCGCCGCATCGTCCGCAGCATGGAAACCTATGTTTATTCACCCCACAGCCCCATCTGACGTGAGACAGCCTGCCAGGCTGTCCCGCAAGATGCAGGCTGGCAGCCTGCATCACGGCGGCTTCACGCTGCTCGAAGTGCTCCTGGCCCTCGTCCTCGTGGGCCTGGTGCTCAGCGGCGTGCTTGGCGTGGCGGACGGTGCGATACAGCTCGGGAAGTCGATGAACGCAGCCCGCGTGAGCGAGACGCGCATTTCGAACTTCGTCACACAATGGCGTGACTATTTCGAATCCGTGCCGCCCGGCATTCAGATCTCCGCAGGGCTCGAAAAGGCCGCGCGTGGCTCCTCCGGCAATCTTTTCATCCTCGGCGGCCAGATGCCTTTCGTGTGGGACCAGCGGCTGAAGATGGCGGACGCCGTCGAGTTCGGCCTCGTGCGCGAACGCGGACAAAAGACGCTGAATCTCGTGGTGCGTCATCTCAGACGCCCCAAGAACGCCCGCGATCCCAATCAGTTCGATGCCATCGCAGAACTGCCGATCCTCGAAAACCTCACGCAGATGCAGTGGCTGTTCTATTCCCCGCAGGACAAGGACTGGTTCATCAACTGGGACCCCGCGAAGCGCTCCGTGCCGCCGCTCTTCATCAAACTCAAGTTCGGCTTCCTCAACGATCCACGGGAGCACGAGTACACCTTCTGGGTGGCGAACGATCTCAACGCGCAGATCGCCGCTGCTCCGCAGCAATGACGAATTCCTACATCCGAATGACGAAAGAATCTCCAATGACCGAATGCCGAATGAAAGGCCCAATCGCCCTTCAAGGTGGCGTTCGTGCTTCGGGCTTCGTCATTCCTTCGTCCTTCGTTATTCGTCATTCGTCATTCCAACGCGGCTCCGCCCTCATCGCCGTCTTCTGGATGATCTTCGTGCTCTGCATGGTGCTCTTCGCGGCCACGAAGGCGCTGCACGCCGACACGGCCTACACCCGCATGATGCGCGGACGCATTTACGCGAAGCGCTATGCCGAAACGGGCCTCGAACTGGCCCGCCACCCCGTCATCCAGCAGGACGACCCGCTCCTGCATTTCGTCAGCGATGATGAAGGCGGCTTCGACGTCACCCTGAAGACCGAGGAGGCCCGGCTCAACATCAACCACCTGCTGCTCACGGGTGACAAGGTGCTGCTGCGCCGGCTTTTCAACCGCTGGGGCTTCAAGCCGGAGTTCACCGCCGCGCTTTGCGACGCGCTGAAGGACTGGGTGGACGAGGATGAAAACGTCAGCCTCAACGGTGCCGAAAAACGCGAGTATCTGAAGGCCGGTCTCGAGGGCATGCCCTTCAACCGCCCGTTCAAGGAGGTCGAGGAAATGCTCAACGTCCGCGGCATGGACATCGTGAATGCCGAGCGCCCCGACTGGCGCGAGTGGTTCACCGTTTATGGCGACGGCCTCATCGACATCAATGACACCAGCGCTGAGATGATCTCCCTGCTCGGCAACGTGCCCATGGAGCGCGTGCAGCCGCTGCTGACCTTCCGCGCCGGTCCTGACGGCAGGCACCGCACGCGTGATGATGCGCGCTTCACCAGCGTGCCGCAGGTGGCGCAGATGCTCGGCATCTTCAACCGCGGCACGGTGGAGCAGCTCACACAGTGGATTCAATTTTCCGGTCCCATCCGGCGCATCGAAAGCGTCGGCTACCTCGGACCCCTGAAGCGTAAACTCATCCTCATCACGCAGGGCGGACAGGCCGTCTGGCGTGGAGAAATTCCTATTCATGGCACGGACTCGTAAACCCTCATCGGAGCTGCTGCTCCCCGGCCCGACTGTCTGGCAGGGCTGGACGGGCGCGGACGGCTCGTCCTGCCAGCCGGGCGGCGATTTCGCCTCCGCAGGCGGCTCGTTCAGCAAAGAATCCCAGCGCCGCGTGCTGGCCCTGCCCGCCACGCACTTCTGGGTGCTGCCCGCCTGGTTCAAAGGAGAACCCGAACACCTCCGCAGCATGGCCCTGCTCCATCTGGAGCGCATGGGCGTGAAGGCGGGCACAGGTGAGTCCGACGTGCAGGTCACCAGCATCGCCACGAAGGAGGGTGCGCACCTGGCCCGCATCCTGGCGCTGAAGGACGAACCCGTGCCGATGAGCGATACGACGCGCCTGCCGGACGAGGTCACGCATCACGCCCTGTGCTACCCGCTGGTGCAGAATGGCATCACCATCTTCCGTGAATTGGGACGCCTTGTTGTGGCCATCACCAGCGGCCCGCAGCTCATCTACTGCACGCCGCTCTCCTCCGCACGTCTGGATGAAAACGCCCTCGCAGAGCTGAACAACATCTGCCTCCAGCTCGGCTTCCAGGGCGTGCTCGGCCGCCTCGAAAGCCTCGTGCTCTGGACCGATGAGGGGGACACCGGCATGATCCAGCGCATCACCGGGCTCACGCCCTACCGCTGCGACATGCCGTCTCCGACCATGCCGGATCGCGGCTCCAGCCTGCTGATGCCGGAGGATCTGATCATGCAGCGCCAGCGGCAGGCGAACCGCGGGCGCACACGTTTTCTCGCGCTCACCGCCGGCGCCGTGCTGGCCGCCGTCGTGACTCTGATCGCCACGCTCACCGCGCTCGCCCTACAGGAGCGGAACATGCTGCGGGAAAAGGTCGCAGGCATCCTGCCGCGTGCCTCCCGCGTGATGGATCACAAACGCGCGTGGTTTGAGGCCGCACCCGCCGTGGACCCCGCCCTCTGGCCGCAGCAGGTGCTGCTGGACTGCATGGAGCCGGAGTCTTCCAGAGACGTCAGCATCACCCACTGGGAGTGGACGCCGGAGCAGTTGAGCCTCATCGGCCGCATGCCCTCCGCCTCTCTCGCTCTGGAATACACGCAGGCGCTGAAGACCAGCGATGCGCTGACCCGCTTCGGCCTGGACGGTCCGCCGCCGGTGATCGCCAGCGATCAGAGCGCCACCTTTGAGATGAAAGGAGGCATCGCGTATGAAGAAAACTGAGAAAGTGCTCCTCGGCGTCTTCGCCGTGCTGTTCTTCGGCGTCGTGCTCATCGGCGGCGGCGCCTTTGCCGCGCGCCACTACCTGGAGGTGCGTGACGAGATCGACCTCCTGCGGGACCGACTCGCCTCCATGAACCTCGCCGTCGCGCAGGGGGGCGAGTGGGCTGCTCGTAGCGAGTGGCTGGAGGGAAACGCCCCCAGCTTCACCAGCAACAAAGACGCCTCCGCCAAGCTGCTGGAGAACGTCACCCGTGCGGCGCAGGTCCACGCGCTGCTCATCGGCTCCACCGAAATCCTGGAACCCTCACGCTCCATCGGCAGCGACGGACTGCCGCTCGAGGACGAGGAGGACAGCCACTTCGACAAGACGGCCATCAAGACCATTCTCACCGGCGTGCAGGAGGCCGCCTTGTTCGCCTGGCTGCACGACCTGCAAAAGCCGGAGAGCTTTCTGGGCGTCACCCGCCTGCAGATCAATCCCACCGGCACCGACAAAACCATCAACGTCGAGGTCGAGTTCACCCAGTTCTACCACGAGAAGGCCGAGCCCAAGGTCACCAAAACCGACTGATTTATGAAAGCTGCCCGTTCCCATTTCCTGCTCCTCGGTTGCCTGCTCTCGGGCGTCTCCGGCGCCCATGCGCAGGAGGACAAAAAAGAAGCCCCGCCGGTCGAGTTTCCCAAACTGGAGAAATTCGAGCTGCTCTGGAAGCATTCCATCTTCACCACCAAGGACCTGCCCGCGCCGGAAGATCCCGGCGCGCCGAACTTCGCCGGCAACCTGGGCCTCTCCGGCTTGTACGAGATCGACGGCGGCGTCGTCGCCGTGCTCGTGGATCGTGCCACCTCCCAGGTCATGGAGGCCCGCATCGGCTCTGAGAACGAAATGGGCATCAAGATCCGCCAAGTCACGCCCGGTGCCTCCGTGGACAAGACCCGCATCCAACTGCAAAAGGGTGACAAGACCGGCTGGGTCAGTTTCGGTGAGGCCGACGCCTCGCCGCCAGCCGAAGTCGTCAGGCCCGCCGTCATCCCGACCCGGACCACCGAGGCACCGCCGCGCACCCTCAGATCACCGGCCCCCAACCCCATCCTGCCCCCGCCACCCGCCAGCACCCCGGCCCCGAACCTCGTCAACGACGTCCCCCTGCCACCGCCCTGACACCCGCAGGCCCGGAGACCCTCTTGTCCAAGAAGTGACGCCTTCCAGGCGTCCCCCGTAGCTGCGCCTGCAAAGGCGTGGCCTCAAGGCACCCTCGACTCAACCGCAGAGGGGCAAAGAGGCGGAGGACGCAGAGGCTTCTGGATTCTGGTTCGCAGTTCGCAGTTCGCAGTTCGCAGTTCGTAGTTCGTAGTTCGTAGTTCGTAGTTCGGCCTTGAGGCCTTGAGGCCGTCCACCTCCCAAGCAACGGTTGGCAAGAAAATTTGCGGGCAAGAACATTTTCCTGCCCATCCATGTTCCTGCCAGAGTTTCCCGCGCTGTCGGGCTTCGCCCAACGCTCCACGTTGTCTCAAACGCGTCCGATCCCTCCGCGTTTGTCCTCTTCTCCCAGCCCCTGCCCGCAGTGCTTCGCATAGCGACGCAGGCGGGCCTGCCCGCAATGCTTTCGCATAGCGTGGTCCGCACAGTCCCCTGTGCGGTTCCCCGCTTACCATTCGTTCCTCATTCGTCCCCCATTCGCGTTCCAAAAGAGTCCTTCGCAAACTCCCTCGTGCAGATCAACTGCCTCGAGCCTTCAGCCTCTGCTCTGTCTTCTCCCAATCACCCAGATGCGCCCGCATCAGCATCTTCCACAGCTTGCCGTGATTCGGCACGGAGAAGTGGAGCAGTTCGTGGACGATGACATAATCGCCGAGCTGCGTGTCCATGCCGAGCAGTTCATCGTTGAAGCTCAGCGTGCCTGCGGTGGAACACGATGCCCACTTGCGGCGCATCGGGCGGACGTAGATGGAGTGCGCTTTCACGTCGAGCTTCGCGGCCCATTCGAGCACGCGGGCTTTGAACTCCTCCCGGTCACGCCAGCGCTTCATGCCTTGTAGCTCCTTTGCAGCAGGGTGAAGAGCGCATCCACGGTGGCGGTCACTTTGTTCAGGTCATCCTCTTCGGAGAAAATGGCAAAGGTCACCTGCTTGCGGGCTTCCCGCAGTTCGGCCTCGCTGGTCTTCCAGTTGGGATGCTTCTCGAAGGCTTCACGCACCTTGCCGGCCACCTTCTCGGGGTTCGGAATGCCTTCCCCGGTGAACTTGGACATCATGAAGTAGGTGAAGCTGTCCAGCCCTTTGGCTGCCTGCTCTTTCTTGCGTGCCTCGTTCTTGGCGATGGCTGTGAGCAGATTGTCGAGCGCCTGCTCGGTGCTGTCCTGCCGGGCCTCGAAGGCTTCCTGCACGGCGCGCGCACGATCCGCCATCGCGAGCAGGAAGGGGTCGTCGCTCTTTTCCTCAGCCTCCTTTTGGATGGCCTTGATGAGATTGATCACCTTCGTTGCTTTGCCTTCGTCTTTGAGCTTGATCGTCTCGATGGTGCTGCGGTCGATGACGACAAACTCAGCCTCAGGCTCGGCCATGGATGCTCCGATATGCTTCTGCACCAGCGCGTTCGTCTTCTTCTGGAAGTCTCGATCCACATAAACCCGCCGCGTGTAGGCATTGCGCACCACCAAATAGATGTTCGAGAGCGTCGCGTAGTCGTCGATGAACGGCCGCAGGAAGGCATCCGGTGAGATGATCTCGTAGAGCATCTCGATCTCCTTGTATTCCTTGAAGAACTCCTTCCGCCGCTCGGGGTCGCGGAAGTGCTCGATGAGGGTGTCCACGTCCTTGTCGTTGAAGTTGCGCTCGATGAGTCCGAGGTAGGCCGGGGCCTTGGTCTCCATCTTGTTTTTGAAGAGCACCTTCAGCAGCTTCAGGTCCTTCACGATGGCGTTGATCTCGTCGCTGTCGAAGGCCAGCGCCTTTTCGAGCTTGTCAAAGATGCCGACGAAATCGAGGACGAAGCCGTGGGGCTTCACCATCTCCTGCGCCTCGTTCTCGTAGGGGCGGTTCACCCGGGCGATGGCTTGCAGCAGCGTGTGGTCGCGCATCGGCTTGTCGAGATACATCGCGTAGAGCACGGGCGCGTCGAAGCCGGTCAGCAGTTTCTCGGTGACGATGAGAATCTTCGGCATCTGGTCCAGCTTGCCGAAGCTCTTGCGGATCTGCCGCTCCTTCTTCGGGTCGAGGTGGAATTCCTTGAGCAGCGCGGAGTCGTTGTTGCTGCCGGTGTAAACGACCTCGGAATACTCCGGCGGGAGGAACTGATCGAGCGCGTGCTTGTAGTGGGCGCAGGCTTCGCGGTCCACACCCACGAGGAAGGCCTTGTAGCCGAGCGGCTCGACGTTCTCGCGGTAGTGCTCGGCGACGAACTTCGCCACCTTCTGGATGCGCTCCTTGCCTTTGAGGAAGTTCTTCAGGTTCACCGCGCGTTCGAGGATCTTGTTCAGCTCCTCGATGTCGGCCACGCCCTCGGCTTCGGCGAGCGAGAGGAACTCCTTGTCCAGCGTCTCGTGCGGGACCAGCATTTCGTTCGGCGCGAGCTGATAGTAGAGCGGCAGCGTGGTGCCATCCTCGATGCTGTCGGCGATGGAATACTTGTGCAGGTAGCCCTGGTCGTCCTCGCATCCAAAGGTCTTGAAGGTGCCCTTGCCATACACGGTCTTGTCCACAGGCGTGCCGGTGAAGCCGATGAAGCTCGCGTTCGGCAGCGCGGCCATGAGGAAGTTGCCGAGATCGCCGCCAGTGGTGCGGTGGGCTTCGTCGATGAGAACGTAAATGTTCTTCCGCAGATTCAGGTTCGCCGGCATGTCGCGGAACTTGTGGATCATCGTCACGATGATGCCCCGGTAGTCGTCGCGCAGGAGCTGGTTGAGCCGCGCGATGCTGCTTGCGTGCTCCAGGTTGCCCAGGCCGAGCGCCGCCAAGTTCTTGAGCATCTGATCCTCCAGCTCGTTGCGGTCGATCATCAGCAGGACGGTCGGCTTGTCCGCCTCGGGGGCGCGGAAGAGCATCTCCGCCGCCTTGATCATGGTGAAGGTCTTGCCGCTGCCCTGGGTGTTCCAGACCAGGCCGCGCGTGCGCTGGGGATCGAGGGCGCGGCTCACGGTCGCCTCCACCGCGCCGGTCTGGTGCTGGCGCAGGATGTATTTGTTCAGCTCCTCGTCCTTCTCGGCAAAGACGATGTAGTCCTTCAGGAAGGCGAGCACCTGCGGGATGGCGCAGAACGTTTTGACCTTTGCTTCGAGATTCCCAAGCCAGTGACTGCCCACGGAAGACACCGAGGACACGGAATCAGAATCCTCTTTCAGTGCCTTCCGTGTGTTCAGTGGGCCATCCAGCTTCCAGTTGAAAAGGTTCCGCCGCACCGTGTTCCAGCTCACCCCGTAGGAAAAGCCGATGGCGTCGGTGGCGGTGAAAAGCTGCTGCGACACGAACAACTCGGGCGTCTCGCGGTGGTAGCGGCGGATCTGGTCCACCCCCAGGGCAATCGCCTCGTCCTTGTTGGCGTTCTTGCACTCGATCACCAGCACCGGGATGCCGTTGATGAGAAAGACCACATCCTCCCGCGTGCCGTAGTGGCCGTTGTGAAAGGCCCACTCCTCGGTGACTTCGTAAACGTTGTTCGCTGGATCGTCGTAATCGATCAGGATCAGGTCGCGCTCGCGCTTCTCCTCGTGGTCGAAGTATTTGCCCCGGTTGCGCAGATGCTCGACGAATTCCCGGTTGCCGTAGATGTCCGTGTGGAGATGGCGGAACTGCCCGAGCAACGCCCCCTCGGCCTCAGCATAGCGCGGGTTGAATTCCCGCACCTTGGCATCGAGCAGATCGTCGAAGAAGAGGGACCCGTTTTTCATCTTTTCGCTTTCATCTTTCATCCTTTCCACGCCGCGCCGCCTTTCGGCTTCCTCGCGGGACACAATCGTCCAGCCGATTTCCTGCGCGTAGGCGAGGATCCGGGCTTGGACGGTTTTGTGTTCGCCGGGCTTGCTCATTCCACGGGTTGGGGCTGGTAACTCGCCTCTCGGGCGATCATGAGGGCGATCTCCTTTTGCGCCGCCTTGTCGGCGGGCCAGTCCACCACGTCCGCATGATTCAGGTTGTTCGGCAGCGGCTTCGGCAGCACGCGCAGGCGGTGCTTCGCATACACCTGCGTCAGTGCATCGGCTCGTCCTTGCAGCTTGGTTCCGGTTTCGCCTGCCACCGTCAGCCCTGCCTGCCAGATCTCCGGTTCCTCCAGGCCCAGATGCCGGGTCACCGAGAGTTCCACCCACTTGTAGGGCATGAACGGATCAGGCTTCAGCGTCCCGTCCGCTCGCACATGCTCACGACGCAGGATGTAGCGGGCCAGCCACTCGTCCGCCGTCACGGGCCTTTCTCCAATGTCAGGAATCATGCCGCCAAGACCTGATGGATGAGTTGCAGCAAATCTCCGGGCACGCGGTTTTGGAAGACTTCACTTCCCGTCCGCCGACTCGTCTCACCCAGCAGCGCCGCGTAGTTCAGCTCACCCGCAGGCCCCACACTGACGGACAACACCCGGCTGGGCGACTGATACCACTCCAGCGTCAGATGGCCGTCCGGCTCCGCGCCCACGCTCGGCATCGGGATGTCCGCAGGCAGCTGCTCCACCAGACGATACGCACAGCGGTAGGCCTCCAGCGTCACCGGCTCCGCGCCGTAGCCATCCCACCCCGGCTTTTCGCAAGCTTCCGCCTGCGCAGCCAGCGCCTGGAAGACCTCATGTCGATTCGCCTGCGCCTTCCCCTCAGGCATCTCTGCGGCATGATGTTTGAAGAAGTCTTGCAGCGCCTCTTCCAGCAGCCCATTCAGATCGGTCTGCCCGGATTGGCTGACAAAGCTCCGCGCCAGATTCACGAGTTCCGGCGACAGTTCAGCTTGAATGAAGGTCTTGCTCATGGGGTCAGTTTAACGTGTTGGAAATAAAAGGGAAG
>CAMAZK010000105.1 GCA_945863205.1 Akkermansia muciniphila
TAGGCGGCGGACCTTCAAGCCTCGCACGTGTGGCGGAAGCGGACCAGCCGCGCCCCGTCCGGGTTTTTCCGGCGCTTGAAGTCGTTTGGCGGACTCGGGGGCGGTGCGACCGATGCATGCCGCCCATGCTTTTCTGCCGCCGCACGCGGCGATGGCCGTTTTCCATGGGCGGAGGAGGGATCCTTCCGGCGAGGGAGATGCGGACAGTCGCCCCCCCCCGAGCGCCTCATCCCCTCCCCCAAGACGGCACTCGGCGGGGCGGGGCGAGGTGATTCCGGCCGCCACCTGCGGGCAGAATCGCATTTTGCAAAAAAATTACCGGCATGTATGCTCAGGGCTGCGTTACTACTTTGTAACCGACTTCTTCCATGTCCGACGACCCCTTTAACAACCGCCCCGACGGCCCGAGCCGCCGCAATCCTGATCCGCAGTTCAACTGGCGCGGTTTCATGCTCTTCGCCCTGGCGATCACGCTGCTGATCTCCGGCTTCATGATGAATAAGGGGCTCGCCGCCAGCCGGCAGGTTTTTGATTATGCCAAGTTCAAAGAGACCGTGGAGTCGGGCCGGATCGACACGACGCCGCCGAAGAAGCTGGTCCTCGTCAACTCGGACACCACCTCGGAACAGATGATCAAGGGCTGGTATTTCCCGGAGGCTTCGTCTGCCAAGGAATCGGAACCAGGCGCCATCGTGCCTAATCTGGGCCAACCGCTGCCGGAGGAGCGTGTATCGCCCGATGGATCGACGAATCCCGCCTTTCCCGCCAAGAGCGACTCCAAGGAGTTTACGGTCGCAGTCAACATCGAGTACCAGAAGGAGGAGCTGCGTGACCTTCTCAAGGACCACAAACTCGTGCTGATCCCGGTTTATGAAAATGACGTGTGGGGTTCCCTGATCAGCTTTCTGCTGCCGCTGCTCATCATCCTGGCCTTTTTCTACTTCCTCGTCCGCCAGCAGCTCCGCAGTGCGGGACGCGGGGCGATGAGCTTCGGCAAGAGCAAGGCCAAGATGCTTTCCCAAGACCGCAACAAGGTCACCTTCAAGGACGTGGCCGGCGTGGAAGAAGCGAAGGACGAAGTGCAGGAACTCGTCGAGTTCCTCAAGGACCCGAAGAAATTCCAACGCCTCGGCGGGAAGATCCCCAAAGGTGTGCTGATGGTCGGTCCTCCGGGCACGGGGAAGACGCTTCTCGCCAAGGCCATCGCCGGGGAGGCGGACGTGCCGTTCTTCAGCATCAGCGGCAGTGACTTCGTGGAGATGTTCGTCGGTGTCGGTGCCAGCCGCGTGCGTGACATGTTCGAGCAGGGCCGCAAGAACGCCCCTTGCCTCATTTTCATCGACGAAATCGACGCCGTGGGCCGTCATCGCGGTCACGGCATGGGCGGCGGCCACGACGAACGCGAGCAGACGCTGAACGCGCTGCTCGTGGAGATGGACGGCTTTGACACCCAGGAAGGCATCATCATCATCGCCGCCACCAACCGCGCAGACGTGCTCGACCCTGCACTGCTGCGCCCCGGTCGTTTCGACCGTCAGGTCACCGTGAACCTGCCGGACGTGAAGGGCCGCGAGGAAATCCTGCGCGTTCACGCCAAGAAGGTGAAGCTGGCCGAAAGCGCCGACCTTTCCAAGATCGCCCGCGGCACGCCTGGATTCTCCGGTGCCGAGCTGGCGAACCTTTTGAACGAGGCCGCCCTGCTGGCCGCCCGCAGGAACCTGAAGGCGATCACGAATCCAGAGCTCGAAGAAGCACGGGACAAGGTGCGCTGGGGGCGCGAACGCCGCAGCATGGCCCTCACCGAGAAGGAAAAGGAAAACACCGCCTACCACGAGGCCGGCCACGCCATCCTCATCGAGGTGCTCGAACACACCGACCCGCTCCACAAGGTGACCATCATCCCGCGCGGCCCGTCCCTCGGCTCCACGATGTGGCTGCCGGAGGAGGACAAGCACAACGACCGCAAGAGCGAGCTGCTCGACGACCTCATCGTGGCCATGGGCGGCCGGGTGGCTGAGGAAATCCAGTTTGGCGACGTGACCAACGGCGCCAGCGGAGACATCCGCATGGCCTCACGAATCGCCCGCAGCATGGTCTGCTCCTGGGGAATGAGCACAGAGCTCGGCATGATCGAGTACGGTGAAAATGAGAGCACGAGCTTCATGGGCCGCGGCACCAGCAACTACAGCCAGGACACCGCCAAAAAGATCGACCAGGAGGTCAAACGTCTGATCGACGAAGCCTACGCCGAGGCCAAGGCTGTCCTGCTGAAGCACAAGGACAAGCTTGACGCCATCGCCCTGGCGCTGCTCGAATACGAGACGCTCGACGGTGCTCACATCAAGGAGATCATGGAGCACGGGCGCCTCATCAATCCGCCCGAAAACAAGAGCAAGCCCCCGCCCCCACCTCCGCTCCCCAAGGCCGCCGATCCACGCCCCGTCCAAAAGGAAGACGAGCACGAAGGCGGACTGGCCCCCGGTCTGACCGGCGTGCCGGCTTGACCGGGGAAGCGCTCGCTGCTTCCTACCTTCAAACTCCGCCCGTCAAACGGCGGAGTTTTTTTGTCATCACGCCGAAGGAAAACGAGCAAGCAAAAGCGACGCTGTGTGAGCGCACAGATGAGATTCGCTAAGAAAAACCTTTCCTCGCGTCTCATTACCCTGGCAATATGGTGGCGGTGTGGACGTTGTCTGCACATCACCACCCTTCACTCAGCCCTCTAACCACAACCAGCCATGGAACTGAACTTCAATCGCGCCCGGAAACTCATCGACCAGTTGGAAGAGAAGCTGCACGCCACTTCCACACACACCGTCACCGCCCGCGAGGTGCTCAATCTCTGGCTGGAAAGTGGTGAGCAGCAGATGCGCAAAAAGAGCGCCGCCGCGCTGAAGCAGGTCCGCAAGAAGGCCGACGGCTTCGCCAAAGCCCTGACCAAGCTGGAAGAGAACCTCTCCAAATCACTGGTGAAGCTTTCCAAAGAAATCGAACAATCAGGCGGTAAAAAACCATCTCCGAAACCTACCTCCAGCCGCACGCCCAAGGGCAAAAAAGCGCTGGTCAGCATCAACAAGGTGGCCAAAGCCCCGCAGGCCCCTCAGGAAATCGCCCGGCCAAAGCCGCCCAGCCGAGCCGTCGTCGCCCAGAACCGTCGCGTGCAGGCTCATACCTCCAGCCGCGGTCGCAGGAGCCAGGCGAAGCGCGACAGCAAGTGACCGCAGCCTACGACGCTGCCCGACCTGGCTGATCAGGTCAAGGCAGCGGAAACCGCTGATTCGTCGCGCTGACTTCTTTGCGAATCTCGGCCAGGACGGCCTCATCCTCACGATGCGTCAGCGCACGGTCGATCCAGGCGGCGATTTGAGTCATCTCGGCTTCTTTCATGCCGCGAGTCGTGACCGCAGGGGTGCCGATACGGATGCCGCCGCCGAGGGTGATCTTCTCGGTGTCGAAAGGGATGCCGTTTTTGTTCACGGTGATGGCGGCCTTGTCGAGGGTCTCGCTGGCGATTTTTCCGTTGAGTCCTTTCGGGCGGAGATCGACGAGCATCAGGTGATTGTCCGTGCCGCCGCTGACGATGCGGTAGCCGAGGGCGGCAAGCGAGGCGGCGAGCGCCTGGGCGTTCTTGACGACCTGGGCGGTGTAGTCTTTGAAGTCAGGCTTGAGGCACTCGCCGAAGCACACGGCCTTCGCTGCGATGACGTGCATGAGCGGGCCGCCCTGCACACCTGGGAAGACCTGGCTGTTGATCTTTTTGAAGAGTTCCTCGCTGTTGGTGAGGATCATGCCGCCACGTGGCCCGCGCAGGCTTTTGTGCGTGGTGGTGGTGACGAAGTCGGCGTATTCCATCGGCGAGGGATGCGCTCCGCCAGCGACGAGGCCGGCGATGTGGGCCATATCGACGAAAAGGTAGGCGCCGACGCTCTTGGCGATCTCGCTCATTTTTTTGAAGTCGATGATGCGCGGGTAGGCGCTGGCGCCGGCGGTGATCATTTTCGGCTTCTCGCGGAGGGCGACTTCGGCCAGTTCGTCGTAGTTGATGAGTTCGTCGGTCTGGCTGACGCCGTACTGGCAGAACTGGTAGAGGCGGCCGCTGAAGTTGGCGGGATTGCCGTGAGTGAGGTGGCCGCCGTGGGCGAGGTTCATGCCGAGCACCTTGTCGCCGGGCTGTAGCACGCTGAAATAGACGGCAGCGTTGGCCTGGGAGCCGGAATGCGGCTGCACGTTGGCGAATTTCGCACCAAAAAGCTCGCAAGCGCGCTCGATGGCGAGTTGCTCGACCTTATCGACCTCTTCGCAGCCACCATACCAGCGTTTGCCCGGATATCCTTCGGCGTACTTGTTCGTCAGGCAGCTGCCCTGTGCGGCCATGACGGCGCGGGAGGTGAAGTTTTCACTGGCGATGAGCTCGATGTGTTCCTGCTGGCGATGCTGCTCACCGCGAATGATTTCGGCGACGGCGGGATCGGAGGAGGCGAGGATGCTGAGGGGGTGGGCTTGGGTGTTCATTTTATCAACCCGGCGACCGTGACGGCCTCCGGCAAAGGGGGTGCTAAGCCATACGTCCACGATTTCCATCGCGGCGGCTTCCGGTGTCGTTTTTCCGGCGAGGCAGAGGACGTTCGAGGCGTTGTGCTCGCGGGTGATGGCGGCGGTTTCGGCGTCGCTGACGAGACTGGCCTGGATTCCAGCGTGGCGGTTCGCGGAGATGCACATGCCGATGCCAG
The DNA here is from genome assembly GCA_945863205.1 of Akkermansia muciniphila. Classification (GTDB taxonomy): domain Bacteria; phylum Verrucomicrobiota; class Verrucomicrobiia; order Verrucomicrobiales; family Verrucomicrobiaceae; genus Prosthecobacter. The sequence goes on from CAMAZK010000105.1 coordinate 4,731, forward strand.
TGGTGCAAACGAGGATGCCGGCATCCGCCCGACCGTCCAAAACCCGCTCGCAGACGAGTTCCGCGTAATCGGGGTAGTCCACGGAATCCATGGAGTGCGTGCCCAGGTCCTCCACAGCGATGCCGGCGGCCTGCAGATGCGCAACGACGGCATTCTTGAGGGCCAGCCCGCCGTGATCGGAGCCGATGGCAATGTGATGAAGGATAGAGTCTGGCATGAAAAGGGTTGGTTGAGAATGAAGCCCCGAAGTTCAGGCTTTGTGGGTTTTCTCGATGTAAGCGAGGAGGCTGGGGAGCATCGCGTCCAGGTCGGTGAGGGTCTCCTGGTAGGCAGCCCGCCCCTGCCCGAAGGGATCGCTCACATCCCGGCCGCGGAGCGCGTCCTCGGCGACGAATTCGGACACGAGATAGACTTTTCCTGCATGCTGGGGAAATTCTGACTCGATGGCGGCGATGTGGTGCGCGGACATGGCGAAGACGTGCGTCGCAGCTTCCAGCATGGACTGGTCGAGCATTCGGCTCTGAAAGGCGGACAGGTCCAGGCCGCGCTCCTTCATAAGATCGCTCGTGTGCCTGCTGGCCGGCATGCCGGGTGCGGCGGCCACCCCGGCGCTGGCGACGGCGTAATCGGTGCGGCCCTTCACGAGTTCACGAAAGATCGCCTCCGCCATCGGGCTTCGACAGGTGTTGCCAGTGCAGACAAAAAGGACGCTTTTCAAAATTCGTTTCGCAGGTGATTCGACCCCGCCCGGTGGCGGGAGTGCAGTGTGTCGCGAGGCTCCGTTTTGTCAAAGGGCGAGCCGGGGGCGCGACGAAAGCGTTTTCCTGGAATATCGGACTTGCCAAGGGGGGCGCTCATGGGTTTTGCTCCGGGCGGTTGATTCTCACGCACGCACACCCGGATGGCGGAACGATACAAAATTTACGAAAAACTCGGCGCTGGAGGCGTCGGCGCCGTTTTCCGCGCCTATGACAGCCAGCTAAAACGCTGGGTGGCGGTGAAGCGCATCATGACCGCCAAAGAGGCGGCGAAGGATGAGGACACCGCTTCGGAGCTGCGTCGGGAGGCTGATGCGCTCGCGTCCCTTCGCAATCCGAACATCGTGACCATTTTCGACGTGGCGAGCGATGACGAGGGCTTGTTCATGGTCATGGAGCTGCTCCAGGGGGAGGACCTGGCCGATGTCGTCGAACGCGGACCGCTACCCTACGACGATTTCAAGGAACTGGCCTCCCAAAGCCTCGAGGGCATGCTGGCGGCGCATCAGCACCACATCCTGCACCGCGACATCAAACCGGAGAACATCAAGGTGGAGCGGCTCCCCGGCGGACGCATGCAGGCGAAGATCATCGACTTCGGGCTCGCCCGCGCCGGGCTGCTGGCCCGCAAGCAGACGGAGGACCAGGACGGCACGGTGATGGGATCCATTTACTACATGGCCCCGGAGCAGCTCACCCGCGAGCCTGTGGACGAGCGCACGGACCTCTACTCACTGGGCTGCGTCTTTTACGAGGCGCTGTCCGGGAAAAAGGCCTTCGACGGGGAATCCATCACTGACGTCATCGAAAAACACATCAACCACGATGTGACGCCGCTCCACGTCATCGCTCCCCACGTTCCGCAGTGGCTCGATGCATGGTGCGCCCGGCTGATGGCGCAGAAGCCAGATGACCGCCCGGCCAATGCGCAACTGGCGATCGAGGAGTTCCGTGCCTGGGAAAAGATGCCCACGATGGTGCCCTACGGGATGTATGGCGTTCCGCCGATGTATGGGGCACCAGGGATGGCCACCGCACCGCTCAGCGGTCATTACTCCCCACAACCGCATCTGACGACTTCTGGAGTGCCCACGATGCCGCAGGACAATGCCCTGCCGGTGGCCGTCGCCGTGCAGGTCATTCCGGAAGTGTCGCCGATGATCGAGACAGCCGCCATCACCACCGCGCTGGCTCCGGCGCCCCGCAGACCAGCGGGCACGGGACGCACAACCTCCCAGCCCCGGCAGCCGAGCTCGGTTTTGAAGCAGCCCGCGCACCGCCCTGCCAGTCCGCCTTCGCCGGGCTTCCCCGTGAAGTGGGCCATCATTGGCGGTGCCGTGGTGCTCGTCGTCGCTGTCGGCTGGTTCTTCATGAAGGGCTCCGACTCGCCGAAAGGCGGCGTGGCGGGTGGCTCGTCCGCCCCGGCCTCCGTCGGATCGTCCTCGGGACCGCCCAAGGTGAGCATGCAACTGCCGATGGATCGCGCCTTTCCGCCCGTGGACCGCGGAGTATCGCTCTTTCACGTCGCCGATGCTGGCAGCCTCACCAATCGCAAAGGGAGCAATGGCAAGCCCGCACCGGCCAACACCAATGATGTGGTGATGGAATGGCACGACATCGCCGAACGCGGCGGTGACAACATCCTCCGCGTCTTTGACGGCAAGCCTGAGCACGCGCCCAAACGCGCCGTGTGGCCCGTGGGCTCCGGAGAAGGAAAGGTGAAGGCGAACCGCGTGGCGCTGGACTTCCGCCCGAAGGCCGGGAAACCCAGCGCCTTGGTGCTCGACAACCCGGGCAAGGAACACCAAAATTTGCCTTTTGGCAGCGCCACCATGGCCGGCAGCGACAAGGGCATGACCATGATCGTGACCTTCCAAGCGGACGCCGCCAGCCTGCCAACCAGCGTCTTGACCTTCGACAACGACTCCGGCGGAAGCATTTCCCTGGTCGTCGATGAGAAAAAGAATCTCACCACCACCGTCCGCAGTCAGGGCGGCAATGCAAAACTGATCACCAGCGGCGTCAACGGCACCCTCCCGTGCATCGCCATGTTGCGCTGGAATGCAGGCACCGGGGCGGTGGAGCTCCGGGCGCGTGACGCCAGCGGAAAAGCCGCAACTGCCAAGCCCGCCAAGGTGACCGCCCCGACCAGCCCGCTGACGCGCCTGCAAATCGGCCGCGTTAAAGACGATCAAGGCGTGGCAGCGCAGCGGAAGGACCAGTTCGCCGGCTATCTGGGGGAAGTGATCTTTTACTCCATCTGCGTCAAGCCTGACCAGTTCCAGCTGAACGACAGCCGCGCACGGGGGTACTACTTTGAGAGTCTGCCTGTGCCGCCCGCGCAGCCCAAGTGAGCTTCCTCTAGGCAATCAGGCGGCCCTTCAGACACCTCCCGTGAGGCCCTGCATCGCCGTCTGCAGTCCACCACGCAGCCGTTCCGCCATCTCATCTGACAGCGCCACCGGTCCGGTCACCGCCACATGCAAGCCTCCAGCCTCCATTGCAGCGGGAATCACCGTCAGCACATTGCCGGAGGACAAAGTCCGGCGGATAACCGTGCTGACCCCGCATGCGGGAGCCGCACTGGCCCGGATCGCCGCGCCGCAAGCCATCATCGTCGAAAGAACCATCGCGGCATTTCCGCCACCGCCCCAGAGAAGCTCTCCATGGTCGTCCATGACCACGACATACCCGCCATGCTCCTGCAGTTGAGTTCGAGCCCAGGCCGCGAAGGCGGCCAGACGCTCACGTTGCGTCCCTGAGGCGCTCGGACCGGCGGCGGCGGCTTTTACCTCCGGCTCGGACAGGGTGGTGCTCGTCGGCGCAGCCACGAACGCTGGCGCCACCACGGCGGCTTCTGCGCCACGCGTCAAAATTCCGGCATCCAGCGCACTCTGCCGGATCGCCCGCAAGCGATCGCGGATCCGGCTCAAGGGCACGGCGGCCCCGGGGTTCGGCAGGAAGGCCTCATCCTCGTCAGCCTCGTGCTCCCCCCATTCCACAGACGGCGCCGCCCCCTGCCCCGAAGCCACCTCACGATCAGGTGCCAGCAGAACCTCTGCGGCCACCTCAGCCACGGGCGCAGCGGGAGGAGTCAAAAAGCCAAACTCCTCCGCAGGTATCGGCGCCAGCGTCGGTGGCAAATCGTCCGGCTGAGGCGTCTCGCGGGGCTTTTCCGCAGGAGCGATCCGCGCCAGGAGCGAATTCAGGTGCTCCGCGTCAATCCATGAGACTTGCATGACCGGGCTCCTTCTCCGTGGGTTTGTACAAGTCGGTCCGCTGCTCGAGTTCCGCAGCGATCTGATCGAAGATCAGCGCCTCCGGCGGCGGATGCCGCTTCGTCAGCGCCACCGGCACCCCGAGCGCACTTGCGTCCAGAAACGAAGGCAGGCGCGGGATGCTCTGCTGAAACATCAAATTCGCCGGCAGCATCTCGCGCAGCTCACGCGCCACCTTCACGCTCATCGCCTGATCGTTCATCACCATCGTCAGCAGGATGCCCGCCACCCTCACTCCCGCGCCCTCCGCCCGGAACCGCGCCAGCGTCTCCAGCAGGTGCGGCACGCTGCGGATCGCCAGGGGCTCGGCCTGCTGTGGCAAAATCACAAAATCACAGGCCTTCACGACCGCCTCGGTCGTTCCGCTCACGCCGGCGGCCGTATCCAGCAGCACCACGTCCACCCCGCGCAGCTCGGCAGCCCGCAGCAGGTCCGCCAGGCGCCCCGGCACCTCATGCACCGCCCAGCCCTCCCGTGAGCACGTTTCAGGCCTGCCCGCAGTGATGATCTCCAGCTCCGGCAGACGCGTGGGCACCACGATCCGGTTCAGATCCCCGCCCCGCATGAGAAATTCGTAAAATCCATCCCGCGTCTTCGCGCTCTTTGCCAGCGAAAGCCCCACCGCCCCCTGCGGGTCGGTGTCCACCAGCAACACCCGCCACCCGCGCTTGGCCAGCGAGTAGGCGAGGTTGATGCACAGCGTTGTTTTACCCACGCCTCCCTTTTGACTGGCCGTTGCAATCGCGATCACGCCGCGATGCTAGGAGAGGATGACGGATTGGCAAGAGGCTTGCTCCAATGCAGGGAAAGTATTGTTTACGTCCACCAGTGTGGCGCTTGGAACATGCACCCAAACGGATTGAGGATCCCTTTGAGCGATCAACTTCGAGCTGCGGATTCGCAATCAGTCAAAAGATGCGCAGCTAGAACAATCAACATGAGGTTGAAATGAAGAGTCCCATTTTCGTTGCTCTCTGGGTACTCCCCCCCCCATCGGAGCCAGCACCTCATCGAAGACGCCCTACGTCTCCGAAGCCCGCGAGCCTAACGACCTGCCGCCCTCGCCACGCTATTGCGTCGTGTTGATGGCCCTGCGCGCTGAATTGCCGCGTCATAGCTCAAAGTGCGAGTTTTGCCTCTGCCAAGGGCGGAAGCAGCTGGCAGCGTTGCAGCGGGATTTGCCGGAGTTCACGCTGCGGCATGCTTCAGAAACCTACACGGTCACGGAGAACGACTGGCCCGACCTCACCTGGAGCCATCGGCGCTCCGATGACGCCCTGGCGACGCGGGTGGCGATCGACATCGACACCGCCACGGCGGACACGATCACGACCACGCTCAGGGTCGGCCATCGAGCCCCGAACCTCACCCAAGTCCGCCACACCTCCCGCCGCACCGGCTCCACCTGGAGGCTTGTGAAACGCGAACAACAGTCGGAGATCCGGATTTGAAGCTGGGGCTAGCCTTCGGAACACGCGAAAGACACGGAAGAAGTGGCTGGATTCGGTCAAGAGGCTTTTGTGGGGATCGCTCTGACCGCTCAGGCGGAAAGAGGCAGAGCGGCAGGTGTTGGTCAGAGCTTGCGATCTACCCGCCCTTGGGTTCTCTGCGGTTTGGGCACACTGGGGGTAGGTTCGTGGGCATACCAGGGTCGGATTTGCCGAATCCGAGGTCGGATTTGGCGTTTCCGGGGTAGGATTTGGCATTTCCGAGGTAGGATTTTGCGTTTCCGGGGTAGGATTTAGCGTTTCCGGGGGCGGATTTGGCATTTCCGGGGTCGGATTTGGCGTTTCCGGGGTAGGATTTGGCGTTTCCGAGGTAGGATTTGGCGTTTCCGGGGTAGGATTTCGAGCCTGTCAGAAGTTTTGTGGAAGGTCAAACCCGAGGACAGGAACAGCCTCATCTTGGTCTGATCGGCGGGCGTCATGGACCCGTGACACGATAAAGCCGACGCTCTGCTAGCACAACAATCAGAAAAAGCGCCCTACCTTTCGCAGGACAACAAAGCTCCTGCCTTGACAAAAAAGACCAGTCATGCAAAAAAAACTTATGAATTCCCAATGCGCAACCGCACGGCTAATCGGATTGACCGCACTAATGTCTGTGATGATTACCTTGGGGGAAACGACCCCACCCGAACTGCCAAAGACCTTCCAAACCAGCAGAGGCCTCGCGGTTGCCAATGGGAAGATTGTGGGCAAGACCGCTGACTCCATTCGCGTGATGCACGACCGTGGAATCGCGGCCACGCCGCGATGCTAGGAGAGGATGACGGATTGGCAGGAGGCTTGCTCCAATGCGGCGGAAAATGTGTTTGACTGCGAAAAGTGCCTTCTGCTATATGAAGACTATGACCATCTTAAAGAAGAGGATATTACTGCTTCTGCTCCCAATCCTCATCTTAATTGCCATACCTGGTTGCGATAAGCCTGATCGCCTAACTGCAGAGGCTGCTACGCTTGAATCGCAGAGAAAGCTTATTCTTGCCGAGTCTGATGGCTATGACCAGCGCCTGAGAGCGACCAACCCTGCGGGAGCCATCGGTGACACCCGAATGCTGGAGGTCCAAAAAACCTCTGCTCAAAAGAAGGCAGCCGACGCCGAACTCAAGCTCCAGAAGTGGTCTGCCTATGAAGAGAGGCTCAAGCCCCTCAAGGAGAAGGCTGCCGCTTACAAATCCAAATACCCCTAACCGCACGTCAAACCTATGGAAGATGGCAAATTCTGGCCCGCCTTGATCATGCTCGCCCTGGCCGTTGGCGGGATATTCGCGTTCAGGTATTTCGAAATGTATGACAAGGCAAATTCCGCCGCGATCGACGCAAGAAGCGCCGTCAACATCGCCACCGAAGCTCTGAACCTTCGCAAGGAAATGTGGGGGCGCGTGGGAACTCTGATCCAGGAGGTAGCGGAAGCCAACGAGCGCCACCAAAAGGCTCAGGGTGAAGCTGACACCAAGGAACGACTGGTCACAGGTGACCTCGCCTATCTCACCAAAGCCATGAAGGAGAAGGTGGCGGCCGTCAGAATGGAGGCCACCAACACTGAAATTGCAGCGGTCTCGCTTCGCAATGGCAAGAACCTCCGAAACGCCAAGATCAAGAAAGTTGACGACACCTCGGCAACGTTCCTTCACTCCGACGGCATCACCACCGTGGCCGTGGGCGATTTGCCCGCGGAACTCATCGAGAAGTTTGATCTGGGCTCAGAATCCATAGTGGCGCAGTTGGATAGGCTGGAACGCGACATTGGCTCTAAAGTCGATGTTCCTGTCGCAGTGGATGATTCCAACCTCGTCGGCGTGCGGAAAAGGATCGCACAGATCAACGTCCAAATCGAGCACGCGACAAAACACAAGGATAAGCTGGAGAAGGAAGTCAAAGATTACGGCGATGAGATGAAGAAGGCGGAATCCAACGGCATCCCGACCACCAACATTAGCGGCATGAGAGACATCGCAGACGGAAACGCGGGCATGGCGAGAATCCAGTTGCGCCAGTTGCAGACGGAACTCGAAAAGCTCAAAGTCGAAGAGGCTGCTCTCAGCAAGCAAAAGTAAGGCGCTATTTGAAGGCGCCCCTCACTCCCCGCCCGCCAAGACGGGCCTCAGCGGCGAGTAGTGCTCCATGTAGCCGATCATCATCTCGTCGTAGGTTTGCTGGCCCCAGCGGACGTTTTTCGTGGGGTCGGGATTCGCGGGATTGTCTGCGCTGTTGTCGAAGACGGCGGTGACCTTGATCGTGGTGCCGCGCGGCAGGAATCGCGGCGTGGCGTAGTCGTAGCGGAGCTGCCAGTTGAAATCGTAGCGGGGGATGTCGAGCAGCGTTTCCCTCGTTCCATCGGGCAGGACGGCCTCGAATTTGAAGGCTTTGCCGCGCACGTGCATGTGCGCCATCCAGGCCATGGCGTTCACATCCGTGGGAAGCTTGCGCTGGGCCGTTTCCAGATGATCGGCGGCTCCGGCGGGAATGTTGATCCGGGCATTCTGCAGGGCGCTGGTGTGGACGACGTATTTCGGCGACTCTTTGGCAAAGAGCAGGCCCATGCGCATCGTGTCTTCAACTTTCCGGCCGTTCGGCGTGTAGTGAATCTGAAAGCTGACCGTGGCACCGGCCGGCAGTTTCCGGGCAAAACCCTCCGGATAGACCCGCTTTGTGTTTCCAGGCACGTACGCCGCCCAGTAGCCCTCGGAGCCCTCCTCCCCGCCGCCGCGCACCTTGCGGCCTTTTTCGAAGACGCTGACGATCACGTGATGCACCACCTGACGCTCGGTCGGCAGGATCTCGTAGCCGCGCACCCAGCGGTCTTCGGGAAAGTCCGTGACCACCGTGACGTGCTGGTAGGGCATCGTCCCCTCCGCCTTGACTGAAATCGGCCGGGCTGCGGCGATGATCGCGTCAGGTTCGCCGATGCTCCATTCGCCGGCGAAGCGGCGTGGCTTCGGCGCGTCCGCCACGTCACCCGCCGGACGCTCCGTCGCCAGCCATGCCAGCAGCTCCGTCCGATCCCGCTCGGACAGGGACCGATCATTGGCCCA
>CAMAZK010000106.1 GCA_945863205.1 Akkermansia muciniphila
CGCATAGGCACTTGGCGCTGGACTTTGGCGAGAAACCATGGGAGACGCCAGAAAGAAATGGAAATCACAGAGAAATGGCTCGGTGAAATCGGCGGATGGCAGATCATGAAAGCTGCACGAGGCCTGGTGAGCGCCGGACTGGCCTCGGCGACAAGCGCTGCGGACGGGATGATTCGCGGCGTGGCGGGATCAGGGAAAACGAAGTTCACTTCCGGCCTTCGCATCCGCAGCCGCACAGACGTGGAAAACCTCTGCACCTGCCCCCATTCCCGGCGCAGCGGCCAGATCTGCGAGCATTCCATCGCCGTTGTGCTCGCGCATTTGCAGGAGAAAAACGTTCCCGTGCGTCCGAAGACAGCGCAGCCCGCCGAGCCGCCAGCCGCCACGAAGACGGCGCTCCGGGAACCGCCGGCCGTCGCCGTACCGGGCAGGTTTTCGATTTATCTGCCGGAACCGATTCTGCTGGGGCAGATGCGGGAGCCTGTGGGTGTGTTTGTGAAGTTTCAAGCGGGCGGTGATGAGGAGACCTCCCGCTTCGCCGGATGGTTGGCCGGGCAAGGCGTGCGGGAGGCGCAGAGCCTGCCGATTTCACTGCGGGGGGAAGCGCTGGGCGCCTTTCTGCAGACGTTGGCGGATCATCCGCGTGTCTTTGCCGGAAAGCCGAACGGCAAGGAGCGGCCGCTGCACGTGGCCGCGGAAGTCACGCGGCTGCCTTTGACCCTGGCCCCCGACGGCGCGGGCGGTGTGCGGCTGCGGCTGCAAGGTGCGGCGCAGCGGCCGGTCACCGGCGCATGGTGGATTTGTCATGAGACGGGGGCGCTCTTCCGCCTGCCTGCCGACCACGCCGAGCTGACGAGCCTGGCGGGGGAACTTTCGCAAAAGGAGGCTGTGCGCCCGCTGCGCTGGTTCGTGGAGCATGGCGAGCGGCTGAGCGAATGTTTTCAAATGGATCTGCGGGACGGTCTGGAGTGCTTTCACGTCTCCCCGGTGCCCTGCGAATTCGAAGTCCACATCGACGGCTCGCTGCAAAACGTGGAGCTGCGTCTGCACGCACTTCACGGACAGCACCGCTGGCCTGTGGTGCCTTCAGGGCGGCTGGAGGGTGCCGCGGCGACCCTGTTTCCCATCCAGGACGAAGAAGGCGGTTTCGTTTTCCTCGTGCGCAACTGGGACGCGGAAGGCCGCATGGTGCGGCGGCTGGAGGCGCTGGGATTCAAACCGGACACGACGCAGGGCTGGCGCCTGCAGGGCGGCGAGGCGGTGCTGCGCTTCTTTGCCTCCGACTTGGCGCACCTGCGCACCGTCGCGACGATCGTCGAAGGTGAGCGCTGGCGGAACGTGACGCGCGGCGTGCAGCGCATCGTGCCGCAGACCCGCTTCACTCCGCAGGAGGGACGCGCGGGCGGTGGCGACTGGCTGGGCATGGAGTTTGCCTATGAATCCGGCGACGGCTTCCGCCTCGGACGCGCGGAGGTACTGCGGCTGGTGCGCTCCGGGCAGCGCTCGGTGCAGGCGAATGGAAAACGCTACATCCTGGACACGGCAGCGGTCGAGGAAATGGAGGAATCTCTCCGCGACGTGCCGCTGCAGCTCACGCCAGAGGGTGCGCGGGTGCATGGAGCGCATGCGGCGTATTTCGGCGCCGAGGATGCGAAGCAGTCCGTCGTCACGGAGGACGAGATCCGCAGCCGCATCGGCGACCTCGCAGGATTGCTGCGTCCTTACCAGATGGAAGGCGTGTGCTGGATGACCTCGCGAGTGCTGCAGGGACGCGGCGGTGTGCTGGCCGATGAGATGGGCCTCGGCAAGACCGTGCAGAGCATCGCGCTGGCGCTCGGTTTGAAACAAACGGCGAAGGCGGATGCCGGGCCGGTGCTGGTCGTGTGCCCGAAGTCGTTGCTGTCGAACTGGCAGTCGGAATTCCAGCGTTTTGCGCCCTCGCTGAAGGTGCTCGTCGTTCAGGGAACAGGTCGGGAGAAAATCCTCGCGGCACTGGCGCAGCAAGACGTGGTGCTCACCTCCTACCAGCTTCTCGTGCGCGATGCGGCGCACTACCAGGCGCTGCGTTTCCGCCTGATCCTGCTCGATGAAGCCAGCTTCATCCGCAATCCGGACACCGATGCCGCCAAGACGCTGCGCAGCCTGAAGGCGGACGGGCGCATTGCATTGACCGGAACGCCGCTGGAGAACGGCGTGCGGGATCTGTGGTCCATTTTCCAGTTCGCACTGCCCGGCTACCTCGGCGACGACAAATCCTTCAAGGAGCGCTTCGAAAGCCCCATCCAGTCCGGTTTGGACATGCCCGCCGGTCAGGCCGCCGCTCTCCGGCTGCAAAAGCTCACGCGCCCATATTTCCTGCGCCGCATGAAGCGCCAGGTGCTCAAGGACCTGCCGGAGAAAATCGAGCAGGTGCTGTGGTGCACGCCGAGTGCCGCCCAGGCCGAGTTTTATCGCAAAATCCTCGAAGAAGGCCGCGAGGAGATCAAAGCCGCCCGCCGACGCTCCGGACAGGGCGGAGCGAAGATGACGATGTTCACCGTGCTGCTGCGCCTGCGCCAGGTCTGCTGCGATCTGCGGCTGACCGGCGTGCAAAAGGAGGTCCTGGCCGGACTCGAACTCGACGACTTCTCCGGCAAGTGGGCGTCCCTGCACGACCAGATCGCGTCCGCGCTCGAATCCGGCGGAAAGGTGCTCGTCTTCAGCCAGTTCGTGCAGTTTCTCCGGCTCATGCGGGAGCGGCTGAAGGCGGAAAATCTCGACCACGCCTACCTCGACGGCAGCAGCCAGGATCGCGCCGCGCAGGTGGAGCGTTTCCAAAAGGACCCGCAGTGCCGCGTCTTCCTCATCAGCCTGAAGGCCGGTGGTTACGGCCTGAACCTCACCGCTGCGGACACCGTGATCCTCGCCGACCCGTGGTGGAATCCCGCCGTCGAAGCGCAGGCCATCGACCGCGCCCACCGCATCGGCCAGCCGAAGGTGGTCAATGCCTACCGCCTGGCGATTCGCGGCACGGTGGAGGAGCGCATCCTCAAGCTGCAGGCGCAGAAGCGCGGCCTCGTGGAGGCCGCGCTGAACGATCAAGCACCGATGATGGAAGGCCTCAGCGAAGGAGAGCTGGAGGAGCTGCTCTCCTGACAGATCGCTGCCGACGCGGCCCGGAAGCTGCTTTGCCAACGCGTGCCGAAACTACCGTTTGAGCGCCTGCTGCATCCGTGTATGAAGCACGGCCCGGAGTTTTCAGGATTCCATCTTGCAATCCCGGCATTAATTAACCAAACTTAAATACCCTCTCTCATGGACGACCTTACCATCGCCGAAATCATCGGGCGCGAAATCATCGACTCACGCGGCAATCCCACAGTCGAAGTGGACGTCCTGCTTCAGGGCGGCGCCTTTGGCCGCGCGGCAGTCCCCAGCGGCGCCAGCACCGGCGAACACGAAGCCCTCGAACTCCGCGATGGCGACAAGAAGCGCTACCTCGGCAAAGGCGTGCTCAAAGCCGTCGATGCCATCAACAATGAACTCGCCGACGCCCTGATCGGCGCGGACGCCTCCGACCAAGTCGGCATCGACAAGGCCATGCTTTCCGTCGATGGCACCAAGACCAAGTCCAAGTGCGGAGCCAACGCCATCCTTGGCGTCTCCCTCGCCGCCGCAAAGGCCGCCGCCACCCAGCTCGGCCAGCCTTTCTACAAGTACATCGGCGGCCCGAACGCCAAGGTCCTCCCCGTCCCGATGATGAACATCATCAACGGCGGTGCGCACTCCGATGCTCCCATCGACTTCCAGGAATTCATGATCATGCCGAAAGGCGCTCCTACCTTCTCCGAAGCACTCCGCTACGGTGCCGAAGTGTTCCACTCGCTGAAGAAGATCCTGCACGACCTCGGCCTCAGCACTGCCGTCGGTGACGAAGGCGGTTTCGCCCCGACGCTGAAGAGCGCCGACCACGCCCTCGAAGTCATCGCCCAGGCGGTGGACAAGGCCGGCTACAAGCTCGGTGAAGACATCTTCATCGCCCTCGACGTCGCCTCCTCCGAGTTCTTCGACAAGGAGAAGAACAAGTATGTCTTCAAGAAGTCCGACAAGTCCGAGCGCAGCGCCGCCGAACTCGTCGCCTACTACGCCGAACTGAAGAAGAAGTTCCCCATCATCTCCATCGAAGACGGCTGCGCCGAAGGCGACTGGGCGGGCTGGGACATCATCACCAAGGAACTCGGCTCCACCACCCAGCTCGTCGGCGACGACCTTTTCGTCACCAACGTCGAATTCCTCCAGAAGGGCATCGACCTCGGCGTGGCGAACTCCATCCTCGTGAAGGTGAACCAGATCGGTTCCCTCACCGAGACGCTCGACGCCGTCGATCTCGCCCACCGTCACGCCTACACCGCCGTCATGAGCCATCGCTCCGGTGAAACTGAAGACTACACCATCGCCGACCTCGCCGTCGCCACGAACTGCGGTCAGATCAAAACCGGTTCCATGAGCCGCAGCGACCGCATCGCCAAATACAACCAGCTCCTGCGCATCGAGCAGCAGCTCGGTGAAGACGCCATCTTTGGCGGCCGCATGAAGGTCTAAAACGCCATGAACACCCGGGAACAGCGCGTATCCGAACCCCAGAGCGTCTGGGCCTCATGGATGCGTGCTGTTCTCAAGGTGGCGCGTTTCGTCCTGATGCTGCTGGTGGCGCCCGTGATCTACGTGCTGACCTACCACCCCATGGACACCCAGCTCGCCATGCGAGTGAAGCTGGACGAACTCAGCGGACAGCGCGACCACCTCCGCGACGAACGCGACAAGCTGCTCCGCCGCATGGAGTGGATCAAAGACGACGACGCCTACCTCGAAACCGCCGCCCGCGACCGCCTGCACCTGCAAAAGGAAGGCGAGTACGTGATCCGGTTCGATTGAGTTCGAGGTCGGAAAAAAACAGGCGCAGCGGGCGGAGAATACATTTTCTTCGGATCGTGTTTGCGACCGGCCTGCTCCCTGCCACGATGCGGCCCCTTCCCCCTCTGAATCCAACCCTACTCTGCGCATGAGCACCCCCCGCGTCCTCCTCACCACCACCTCCTTCCAGGACACTCCCGGCATCCATCACGACATGCTGGAGAAGGCGGGATTCGAGATCGTCCGCGAACGCGGTCCCCTTCCCGAGAGCCGCATGCTCGAACTCGCCGGTGACTTCGACGCCTTCCTCTGCGGTGACGATGCCTTCACCCGTGCCGTGATTCAAAAATCCCTACCCCGCCTCAAGGTCATCTCCAAATACGGCATCGGCCTCGACAAGATCGACTTGAAGGCCGCCACTGACCTCAAGGTTCCCGTTCTCTTCACACCCGGCGTCAATCACACCACCGTTGCCGAGCACACCTTCGCCCTCCTGCTCGCCGTCGTGCGTAACCTCGTCGTTGAAGCCACCCACGTCGCCGCCGGCAGTTGGACACGCATCACCGGCAACGAACTCTGCGGCAAAACGCTCCTGCTTGTTGGCCTAGGCCGCATTTCGAAGGAAGTCGCCACCCGCGCCCGCGCCTTCGGTCTCCGTGTCCTCGTTTACGCCAACTACTGGGACGAGGACTTCGCCCGCTGGTACGGTCTCGAGCGCGTCGAGGACCTCGACGAAGGCCTCCAGCAGGCTGACTTCATCTCCCTCCACACCAAGCTCACCGAAAAGACCAAGGGCCTGATCGACGCCCGCCGCATCGGCCTGCTCAAGCCCGGTGCCGTGATCGTCAACACCGGCCGCGGAGAGCTCATCTCGCTCGCCCCGCTCGTCGAGGCCATCAAGGCTGGCAAAATCCGCTACGGCGCAGATGTGCTCGACCAGGAGCCGCCGCCCGCCGATCATCCGCTCCTCGGCCTCCCCGGCACCGTGCTCACCCCGCACATCGGCAGCCGCACCCACGAAAGCGTGCAGCGCCAGGCCAGTTGCGCCGTGGAAAACCTCACCCGATTCCTCGCCGGCAAAGAGCCCATCGCCCGTGCCAATCCGTTCTGATTTTCACCGACTTTCCTTCAACCATCCTTCCTTGTTAAAACCATGAGCCTCACCATCAAACCTCGCGAATCCTGCGCCTTCGATCAAATCTCGCTCGGCGAAGTCATGCTCCGTCTCGATCCCGGCGAAGGCCGCATCCGCACCGCCCGTGAATTCAAAGCCTGGGAGGGCGGCGGCGAGTACAACACCTCCCGCGGCCTCCGGAAGTGCTTCGGCTACAAGACCGCCGTCGTCACCGCCTTCGTGGACAACGAAATCGGCCACCTGATCGAGGATTTCATCATGCAGGGCGGTGTCGCCACCGACTTCATCCAGTGGCGTGCCGATGACGGCATCGGACGCACCGTTCGCAACGGCCTGAACTTCACCGAGCGCGGCTTTGGCATCCGTGGCGCTGTCGGCAATCCTGACCGTGGAAACACCGCCGCCTCGCAGCTCAAGCCCGGCGACATCGACTGGGAGCACATCTTCGGCAAACTCGGCGTACGCTGGTTCCACACGGGCGGCATCTTCGCTGCGCTCTCCGCCACGACTGCCGAACTCACCGTCGAAGCCGTGAAGGCTGCCAATAAGCATGGAACAATCGTCAGCTACGACCTCAACTACCGTCCATCGCTTTGGAAAACGATCGGAGGATTGGCCAAAGCCCGCGAGGTCAATCGTGAGATCGCGAAGTATGTCGATGTCATGATCGGCAACGAGGAGGACTTCACCGCCTCGCTCGGCTTTGAGGTCAAAGGCGTGGACCACAACATCTCCAACATCGAGCTCGACGCCTTCAAGGCCATGATCGAGACGGCGGTGAAGGAATTCTCGAACTTCAAAGTCGCTGCCACCACGCTGCGCGGCGTGAAGACCGCCACCGTCAACGACTGGTCCGCCATCCTCTGGCATGACGGCCAGTTCCACGAGAGCCGCAAGTATCCCGACCTCGAAATCCTTGACCGCGTCGGCGGCGGTGACAGCTTCGCCTCCGGCGTGCAGTTCGGCTTCATGGAGTTCAACGACGCCCAAAAGGCCGTCGAATACGGTGCCGCTCACGGCGCGCTCGCCTCCACCACGCCCGGTGACACCTCGATGGCCACCCGCAAGGAAGTCGAGAAGACCATGGGCGGCGGCGGCGCACGCGTGGTTCGCTAGGGAATGACGAATGAATGTCGAAGTTCGAATGACGAAAAATAGTTCTTCGTCCCGAAGCTCGTCAATCAGGGTTAGGCATTCGGGCTTCATTCTACATTCGTCATTCCACATTCGTCATTTCTCTCCATGGCCACCACCACCTTCACGCCTCCCCACGTTTACGAACAGCCCGCCCCGGCCTTCGACATCAACGCCATCGAAACGCCCGCCTACGTGGTGGATGTGTCGCTGCTGCGCAAAAACATGGAGAAACTCGCGCAGGTGCAGCGCGAATCCGGCGCAAAGGTGCTGCTGGCCCTGAAGGGCTTCTCCATGTTCAGCGTGTTTCCGGTCATGCGGGAATACCTCAGCGGCTGCTGCGCCAGCGGCTTGAACGAGGCGCTCCTGGCCGCCGAATTCGGCAAAGAAGTGCATGTCTATGCGCCTGCCTTCAAAGAAGCGGAGATGCGGCTGATCATTCCCATCGCACATCATCTCAGTTTTAATTCCCTGGCCCAGTTTCGGAAGTTCAAGCCGATGCTCGATGCAGCGAAGGTTGTGGGGCATGCGCCCAGCCCCGGCATCCGCGTGAACCCGGAGCATTCCGAGGTGGAAGTGTCGCTCTACGACCCCTGCTCTCCCGGCTGCCGCCTCGGCATTCGCGCCGACTCGCTTGAGGGCGAAGATTTGACCGGTGTTGAAGGCCTGCACTTTCACGCCCTGTGCGAGCAGGACTCCGACGTGCTCGAACGCACCGTCGCCGCAGTGGAAGCGAAGTTCCCCCGCCTGCTGGAACAGGTGCAGTGGGTGAACATGGGCGGCGGTCATCACATCACCCGCAAAGATTACGACGTGGAGCGCCTCATCCGCGTCCTGCGCACCTTCCGCGAACGATGGGGCAAAGAGGTTTACATCGAGCCCGGTGAAGCCGCCGGCCTGAACACCGGCTACCTCGTCGCCGAGGTGCAGGATGTTGTGGCCAGCGACAGGCCCACCGCCATTCTCGACCTCTCCGCCACGGCCCACATGCCGGACTGTTTGGAGATGCCCTACCGCCCGCACATCTTCGGTGCCGGTCTGCCGGGCGAGTTTCCGCACGAGTACAAAATGGGCGGCATGAGCTGCCTCGCGGGCGATGTGCTGACGGGCTTTTCGTTTCCCGAGCCGCTCAAGGTCGGCCAGCGCCTCGTCTTCGCCGACATGGCGCACTACACCATGGTCAAAACGACGACCTTCAACGGCGTCCCGCACCCCGACATCGCCATCTACGATCCGGCCACGCAGGAGTACCGCGTCGTGCGCCGCTTCGGCTACCCCGACTTCCGCAACCGGCTTTCGTGAGGCGTGGGCAGCCAGCTCACAGCAATACACGCTTCATCGTTCGGCTTCTACCGATGCTTTGAGAGTCTCCTTGAGAAACTCTACAATCCGCTCCTCTTCTCGGCTGTTTCTTGTCGATTTATACATTCTGGCCAAGAGAGATCTGCCGATCAAGAGTTCGATGCGCGTGCCGGTCGGAATAGACGTGAATCGTCCCTTAAGCTCGACCGAAAAGCCCGGCCCTTGACGGCTTCGAAGCTCGAATCCGTTGTCGCGGACAGACCCGCAAACGGGAGATGTGCCGTTCCAATAGGCACTGTTTAGGCTCAGAATGCATTGGAGCAAGGTGGGCATTGAATCGACCTGCTCTGAAAGTCTGGCAACTGCCTCGCTTTTTGAAAATGCGGTTATGAGGTTCATAGGCCCAGTCGGTTTTTGACCGCGTCAGCGCGCCTCGGCGGCCATTTTCTCGATCCATTTGCCGAGATCGGGCGGACGGAAGGATTCCATGGCGGCGAGAAGTTTTTCCGCGTCGCTTTCGACGAGCACGCAGCGGGCGTGCTCGGGCTTCAGAAAGCCGCTGCGGCTCATGTGGTGGATGAAGTCGATCAGGCCGTCGAAGAAGCCGCCGACATTGAGGATTCCAACCGGCTTGTCGTGAAACGAGAGCTGCAGCCAGGTGAGCGTTTCAAACAGCTCGTCGAGCGTGCCGAAGCCGCCGGGCAGGGCGATGAAGCCATCGCTGAGATCGACCATCATCTGCTTGCGCTCGTGCATGCTGGTGACGACGTGCAGCGCGGTCACGCCGCCGTGTCCCAGCTCTTTTTCCATGAGTGCGCGGGGAATGACCCCGATGACCTCGCCTTTTTGCGACAGTGCTCCGTCCGCCACGGCCCCCATGAGGCCCACATTTCCGCCGCCATAGACCAGGCCCATGCCGCTGCGTGCGAGGAGTGCCCCCATGGCATGCGCGGCGTGGCGATGAGCGGGATCGCTTCCGGGATTGGAACCGCAATAAACACAGATTCGGCGCAGGGTGGACATGCGAGGATCATGAATGCTTTCAGTCAGGCTGCAAAGGCTTGCGTTGCCATGGCGTTCTTCGTTAGCTTCCCACCGATGAATTCCACACGCCGTTCCTTCCTAGCCTCGTCCGCCGCCGCCCTCACGGGCTGCTCCTTGATTCCGTCTTTCAAAAAGGGCGACTGGATCGACGCGCACGTGCACGTATGGACTCCGGACGTGGAAAAATACCCGCTGGCCCGCGGCTTCGCCGTCAGTGACATGCGCCCGCCGAGTTTCACGCCAGAGCAGCTCTTCTCACACTGCCGGCCCGAGGGCGTGCGGCGCGTGGTGCTCATCCAGATGAGTTATTACCAGACGGACAACAGCTACATGCTCGATGTCATGAAGGCGCACCCGGGCGTGTTCAGCGGCGTGGCGATCGTGGACCACCACGCACCGGATGTGGCCGCGACGATGGCGAATCTCGTGAAGCAGGGCGTGCGCGGCTTTCGCATCAATGCCGGCAAGGAGAAGAACCTCTCAGAATGGATCGGCTCCCCCGGCATGGCGACGCTCTGGAAAACGGCGGCCGATCTCAAGGTCAACGTCTGCCCGCTGATCAATCCCGACACGCTGCCGCTGATCGACAAAATGTGCGAATGGTATCCCGATACCGGTGTGGTGGTGGATCACTTCGCCCGCATCGGCATGGCCGGCGGATTCAAGGAGGCGGACATCGAGAATCTCCTGCGGCTGGCGCTTCATGCGAAGACGCATGTCAAGGCTTCCGCCTTTTACGCGCTCGGCGCAAAGAAGGCCCCCTACCGGGACATGGGACCGCTCATCCAACGCGTGCGTGACGCCTATGGGGCCGACCGCGTGATGTGGGCCAGCGACTGCCCTTTCCAAGTCGATCCCGGCCACAATTACCGGGACTCCATCGCTCTCATCCGCGACCGCTTGGATTTCCTGAGCGACGAGGACAGGGCATGGATGCTTCGCGGCACGGCGGAGAAGGTATTTTTCTCGTGAGAAAACCGGCTGCGATCCCCAACAAAAATCCCCGTCAGGGTCACTGACGGGGCTGAGTTCGGGAGGAACGGGCTGGTGTTGAGAAATCAGGCTGCGGCTTCAGCACCTTTGTGGCCGAGCTGCTTCACGGCGAGGTTAAGCTGATCGTATTCGATCGGCTTCTTGATCACGGTGACGGGGCCGTGGCCGAGGATGCGGCTCAGGATTTCGCTGTCAGGGTAACCGGTGATGACCACGATGGGGAGATCCGGGTAGAGCGCCTTGAGCTGGGAATAGACCTCGTCACCAGGAACGTCTGGCAGCTTGAGATCGAGAAACACGAAATCGAACTTCTGCTTCTTCGCCATCGCGATGGCTTCCGCTCCGGTCCCGACCACCAGACGACCGAATCCGGCCTTCTTGAGGAACTGCTTAAAGAGCGCCTGGAGCGCAGGATCGTCATCCACGACAAGAACAGTCGGCTGACCGGCTTCCTCTTCCTTCCGCAGCACGTCACGATCGAGCAGGCTGCGCTTGATGCGCCAGCGCCCGCCGATCTGGACGGCGGGCAACTGCCCGCGTTGGACGAGGTAATAGACAGTCGGGAGCGGAATGCGGAGGTATTCCGCAGTTTCCTTCACTGTCATGAGTTCGGGCGCAATAGGTTCAGCCATGGTCGTAGGAGTAAATTGAGAGAGATCGAAAGGGGCAGGTCTATGAGAATGATCAGAACGACACTCCAACTTTGGAACGACTCTGAATGATAATTTCCACTGTTACAAAAGATTCGGCGGGGTTTGGGAGTGGTTCACGCTTTGGATAATTGATAGATTTGCGATTTTCAGTCACAATTGCAAACCATATTTGAATCACAGCAAGAAAACTTCGGAAATGCTGAAGAATTTCATACAAACGCCATCCTTCCAAAACCCAAAGAATCACAAGATACAAATAGAACCAGTCCACACCGCCAAGGTCCCCACTTCATGACTCCTACGGTGATTCTGCCCAATGTGGAGCCGACGGCGGCCGCCATCCAGTTTGCGATTTGCCGATCCGTGGCCTAAAGCAACGTCACCCATGCCTGATTCGATCCCCAACGTCCTCGCTGAACGCTACGCCACCGCCCCCATGTGCGCCCTCTGGTCCCCGGAGGGCAAAGTCCGCCTCGAACGCGATTATTGGATCGCGGTTTTGAAGGGGCAGCGCGATCTCGGCATCCCTGTGCCTGAGGGCGTCATCGAGGCCTATGAGAAGGTGAAGGACCACATCAACGTCGCCTCCATCATGCAGCGCGAGCGCGTCACCCGCCATGACGTGAAGGCCCGCATTGAGGAGTTTTGCAACCTCGCCGGGCATGAGCACATCCACAAGGGCATGACCAGCCGCGACCTCACGGAGAATGTCGAGCAGCTTCAGGTCTTCCGCGCCCTGTTGGAAATCCGTCGCAAAACGGTCGCCGTGCTCGCCGGAATCGCCCGCCGGGCGTCAGAGACGCGCGACATCCCGCTGACGGCCCGCACGCACAACGTCGCCGCGCAGGCCACCACTCTGGGCAAGCGCCTCGCCATGTTCGGCGAGGAGACGCTGCTCGCCTTTGGCGATCTGCAAAACGTCATCGCCACCTATCCGGCACGCGGCCTCAAGGGAGCCGTCGGCACACGGCTCGATCAGATCACCCTTTTTGATGGCGACGCCGCGAAAGCCTCCGAGCTCGAAAACCGCATCCTGCACCACCTCGGCATGCCCGCCTCTTTGGGAGCCGTCGGCCAGGTGTATCCGCGGAGCCTCGACATGCAGGTCGTCTCCTCCCTGTGCCAGGTCGCCAGCGGTCCGGGCAGCTTCGCCCGCACGCTGCGTCTCATGGCGGGCCAGGAGCTGGCCTCCGAAGGTTTTGCCAAGGGCCAGGTCGGCTCCTCCGCCATGCCGCATAAGATGAACAGCCGCTCCTGCGAGCGCGTGAACGGCCTGCATGTCATCTTGAAGGGCTACCTGGCCATGGCCGCCGGACTGGCCGGGGATCAGTGGAATGAAGGTGACGTCTCCTGCTCCGTCGTGCGCCGCGTGATGCTGCCGGACGCCTTCCTCGCCCTCGACGGCCTGCTGGAGACATTTTTGACCATCCTGAACCAGATGGAGGTCTTCGAGTCCGTCATCGAGCAGGAACTCATGCGCTATCTGCCTTTCCTTTTGACCACCACCGTCATGATGGAGGCCGTCAAAGCCGGGGCCGGTCGCGAAACCGCGCACGAGGTGATCAAGGAGCACGCCGTCCAAGTCGCCAAAGACATGCGCACCGGCAAAGTGCGCGAAAACGACCTCCTCGCCCGCCTCGTCGCCGACGAGCGCCTGACCCTCACCGAGGCCGACATGCAACGCATCGTCGCCGCCGGCAAAAACAACACTGGCGACGCCCCGCAACAGGTGGACGCCTTCTGCGCCCGTGTGGAGGCCATCGCCAAAGACTATCCAGAAGCCGCCGCCTACGCGCCGGGTGTGATTCTTTGAGGATCGCCCGCCGTTCATGCGCCACCCGCAAGCTCCCGCCCCGGCAGGACGTTCATCCTCGCGCATGACTCCGCGCACCCTTCTCCTGCTCTTCGCCTCCGCCGCTCCGCTCTTTGCCGAAAACTGGCCCCAGTGGCGCGGACCGCGGCTCGACGGCACCTCGCAGGACAGCGGTTTTCCGATTTCCGCCGATGGCAGCATCGCATGGAAAGTGGAGCTGCCGGGCAGCGGCCACGCAT
>CAMAZK010000107.1 GCA_945863205.1 Akkermansia muciniphila
TTGGAGGCCGATGGTGACGGCGCAAACGATGGCAGAAAGCGCAGGGTTCTGTGCAGTCGAATGGCGGATGAACCTGTGGTCAGTCGCCCAACGTCAGCCTGTGCCCCTCGGCAACAAGCTCGTCGAGCACCGCCAGCCACGCCTCTTTCTCACGCAGCTTGTAGGCCATACATCCGACGTCAGCACCCGCAGATGTGTGCTTACGCGACTACTCGGGATCGCGCCTTCGTCGAAAGGCTTCGCGGCATACGGCCTCGAAACCTTTAGAATCTCACTCGCCCTCTGGCGGATGCCTACCTCATCGATCAGCACGAGGAAGTGAACTGAGCCCAAAAGCCGATAGGAGCAGCTTGTTGTGAAAGGAGTCGGAATAAAACGCCCTGGGAGTTGCGATGAGGAGATCTAAATCCATCATGCCTTCGTCAAAGCATGGAACCAGCCCTTCTGAAGCCTCTAGCCATTGCGCTCGGACTCCTGCTGTCCTCGTGCGCGAACTTTGGTTCTCGGGGGCATTTTCGGGTCCCGGAGCCGCTTCCCTTGCTGCAAGTGGTCGTGCCTCTGGACGGCAGTTTCGAAAGCAGGGGTTTTCCGCCCGGCGCATCTCAAGACGGCAAGCTTATGAGTGGACTCATGGTCCCCGTCACGGAGGATGGCTACTGTCTGACGGCGGCGCACAACCTGGGAAAAGGCAGGGCGATGAGCACGTTCGAAACGCAGATCGGCCGACGCCGATTCGGCCATGGCTACACCCTCGTGGAGGCAAAAGAAAAAGGCAGACCAGCATTCCTCCGGCTGGAACGAGGGATCAATTGGATCGTCACTGCAGACAAAAGGGGAGATCCGTCGTCCAATCGCTTCGTGACAAGCCGTGGCGGAAGCCGCCGAGTCATCATGATGCTGCCAGAGTTGAAACCGCACCAGTTTGAAGCGCTAAAGAACCAGCCCGACCACCGCGACGCCGTGCTTTGCGTGCGGGCGCGAGTGATCAAGATCTGGCCTGACGAAGATCTGGCATTGGTGAAGATTCCTTTTCTAACACCCTCGTACCTAACACTTTGCGGAAACCCAACTGCGGATGCAGAGCCTGTCATGATGATGCTGAATCCTGGAATGCATCAAGGGACAATCAATCCGGTGGCCCGGAAGGTACCCTTACCGAAGGACTTGGACCTCCCGCTAAAGTTCTCCAACTTCAGCCCCCTGATACTGGATGGCCTTCGAATCATTGAAGAAGGCGACAGCGGAGGGCCTGTCATCAATCGCGAGGGCGAATTGGTTGGCCTCATCCTGGCGTCAGGCAACGCTAGCAATGGCCGTTCCGTTGATTTGGCGGTCGGGATTCAGAAGCGCCCCATTCTGGACGCGATTGAAAAGTCCAGAAAGACAGCGGCTGGTTCTTCCCGAGCCGGCATGAAGTGACCTTTTTGGGTTTCATGAAAAAAGTGGCTGCGGCTTTAGCCGAAACCACTTTGGACAGCCTTCCCAGCACCAGAACAAACACGACACACCACTGATTCAGCCGTAAAAACCGCCGCCGGTGAAAAAAAGGCCCATGGTGAAGTTGCGAGTGCCTTGCGCTTACCCCGCCCTACGCCTGACTGAAGATCAGGGCCACGTTCGAGCCGCCGAAGCCGCTGCTGTTGCTCATGGCGACGCGCGGGGCTTCATCGCAGCGTTCGGTGAGGATGGAGACACCTTCGCAGGCCGGGTCGAGCTGCTGAATCTTCGCTGAAACGGGCATGAAACCTTCGCGCACGGCCAAACAGCAGATGCCGGCCTCCAAGGCACCGGCCAGGCTCAATCCGTGGCCGGTGAGGGCCTTGGTGCTGCTGACTTTGGGCCGCTTGTCGCCGGTGAAGACCGTTTTCAAGGCGTTCAGCTCCGCCAGATCGCCCGCGTGCGTCGCGGTGGCGTGCGCATTGATGTAGTCGATGGCGCTGGATTCGAGATTCGCGTCCTGCAGCGCGTTCGTGATCGCCCGGGCGAGTCCGCTGCCACTTGGATCGGGAGCGACGACGTCGTAGCCGTCGGAGGCCTGGCCCCAGCCGGTGACTTCAGCGTAAACGGTGGCGCCACGAGCAGCGGCGTGATCGGCGTCTTCGAGGACGAGCGTCGCCGCGCCGCCGGTGACAATGAAGCCATCGCGGTTCGCATCGAAGGGACGCGGGGCCAGCGCGGGATCGCTCTGCTGGCTCAGGGCGCGGAGGGAGGCGAAGGGCAGGATGTTGCAGAGGTCGCAGTCCTCCGCACCGACGACGAACATGATCTTCTGCCGTCCCATGCGGATGAGATCACAGGCGCTGCCCAGAGCGTGCGCGGAAGAGGCGCAGGCGCTGCTGAAGCCCACCGAGGCGCCCTTGATGCCAAACCTCGCCGTGAGGTTCAGATGCAGCGAGTTCGGCATGCCGGTGACGACCGTCGGCGCCGAGGTGCGGGCCGGGCCGCGCTTCAAAACAGAGTCGAGCGCCGCGTAGATCATCGACGACGATCCGGCCGAGGCGCAGTAGAGGCCGGTATGCGGTGTGGAAACCAGCGCCGGGTCGAGCCCCGCATCCGCGATGGCCTCCTGCATCGCGCCGACGGCGAAGACGGCGTGGGGCACCATGGTGCGCAGTTGCGTGCGGCTGAGTGCGATGCTGTCCGGAAAGGTCCAGTCAAGCTGATCATTGGAGGGAAACGAGAATCCCTTCACCGTGCCGGCCAGCTTCACGCGATCGTTCGCAGCGGCGAGTTCCGGCATCACCTCGATGCCGCAGCGGCCTTCACGCAGGCTTTCCAGCACGGTGCTGCGACTGTTTCCGATGCTGGAGATGAAACCGAGTCCGGTGACGACGACGCGGTTCATGCGGTGAGTTTCGAGCGCAGGAACTGCTTCAAGTCGCCCAGCGTGCGAATGCCGTTCATCTCTTCCGTCGCCACTGTGACGCCCAGCACCTCCTCGGCGGTCATCACGACCTCCATCATGCCGAAGGAGTCCATGCCGATCACCTCCATGAGCTTCGCATCATCTGCTGCGGAGGCGACCCCACCGGGGGGCGGATTGGCGGCGTCACGCGCCAGCACGCCGAGAATGATGGCGTTCAGTTCGTCGAGATCGCGTGTCTTCTCGAAACGCAGCGCGGCGGCTACGGTTTCGTCGTCACAACGTTTGAGGGACTTTTTGATCTCCTCGGTCCGGCTTTCAGAGATGGGCATGGGCGATCTATGTTCGATCTTGCCTGCGATTCAAGCCTTCTCAGCTGTGAAGACGCCGCCGTGCGCGGCCCACATCAAGCTGTGCGTGGCGGCAACGTGGTCTGCGGGACGCGGGCGAGCGTGTTGAAGGGAATCGTCAGCATGGCGTAGAACCGGCCCATCTGCTGCGCGAGCCGTCCGTGGCGGAGAAGGAAGCGCAGCAACAGATCGCGCAGCAACGAGAGCGCCCGGCCCTTGCGGGTGCCGAGCCACATGCCCCACTCGGCGCGGAAGATGGCGCTCTGGGCGGCCTTGCGGCGGAAGCGGCTGTAAACGGGCAGCAGCAGCGCCGGATCACGATGGCAAAGCACCTCCGCGAGGAATTCCGCATCGGCGAAGCCGGTATTCATGCCCTGGCCGCCGATGGGGCTCATGCCGTGCGCCGCGTCTCCGCAAAGGATGATGCGGCCGTCGTAGTAGCGCCCGCAGTTGAAGCGATGCGGCGTAAATGCGCTTTCATTGACCTGGTCGGCCACCGAAATGTCGATTCCGGTGCGCTGCCGCGTGAGTTCGCTGACGAGACCGGGCGGAGGTTGATCCATGGGCGTCGCTGTTCCCACGATCCAGCGGCGCCGCCCGCCCGGCAGCGGAAAAGACTCGACGGGGCCCGTCTCCGTAAAAAAGACGTGCGCCTCGCTGCCGAATCCCGTGCGGTCGATGAAGTCACCCATCAGAAAGTGCAGGTCGTAAGTGTGCACAGGCGCGTCCAGACCGGCCCACTCTCGCACGCGGCTGCGCCAGCCGTCACAGCCGATGACGTGGGCCGCCGTCAGCTCTCCGGCGCTCGAGCACACCAGGCAGTGATCGTCGAACTGCTCCACGCCACTTACTTCGCAACCTGTCGCGATGAATTCGTCACCCAGATGCCGCTGCAGGATCGCGATCGTCGTCACCTGCGGCAGGGCCAGGATGAAGCGGTGCTCGTCCGGAATGTCGCGGAAAGTCACGCAGCCGAGCAGCGTGCTCTGGCCATGCACGAAGCAGTCGCGCACCTTCGTGCCGGCGGCGATGAATTCGTCCGCGAGGCCGAGCTTTTCCAAAATGTGCAGCGAGGGCGGCGTGATGCCGATGGCGGCGGAGTGCGCGATTGGCTGCGTGCGCTTCTCCAGCACGCGAATTCGCTTTCCCTGCTGCTTGAGCAAGCAGGCCAGCAGCAGCCCGACCGGGCCGCCACCGACGATGATCGCGTCAAAATCCGTCTTCATGCCAGCACGGCGGTTTTCGACTCTTGCGGCGGCTTGATGGCCGCGCCGCAGCGCTCGAGCACGGCGGTTTCGACGGTGAGTCCGGGACCAAAAGCGATCGCGCAGGTGGTGGCGCGATCCGTTTCCGCCTCTTCGAGCATGCCTTTGAGCACAAACATGACCGTGGGGCTGCTCATGTTGCCGTAGTCACGGAGCACCCCGCGCGAAATTTCGAGCGCCTCTGCCGGAAGCTCCAGATGCTGCTCGACCTGGTCGAGGATCGCCCGTCCGCCGGGATGCACGGCCCATTCGTCGATGTCGGCCAGCTGGATCTTCTGCTTTGAGAGGATGCCGCCGAGCATCTCGCGGATGTTGCTGCCGATGAGATCCGGCACATAGGAGGAGAGCACCATGTTGAAGCCGTTGTCGCCGATGTCCCAGGCCATGTCTGCTTCGCTGGAGGGCACGAGCGCGGAATGAAAACCCTGCACGCGGTAGTAGGAGCGGTCGCCCTCCGGCTGGCGGGCGCTCATGATGGCTGCGGCGGCTCCGTCGGCGAAGAGGGCGTTGGCCACGATGCTTTCCGGCTTGTCGCTGACTTGAAGATGCAGCGTGCAAAGTTCCAGGCACATCACGAGCACCACGGCCTCCGGATTGGCCTCACAAAACTGTGCCGCCATGCGCATGGCTGGAAATGCGGCGTAGCAGCCCATGAAGCCGACGGTGTAGCGCTCCACGCTCTCATTGAGCCCGACATCGCGGATGATGTGGTAATCCGGCCCCGGATTGGCGAAGCCGGTGCAGGAGGCGAAAACGACGTGCGTGATGTCTGATTTCCGGAACTGCGGGCACTCGGCGAGGGTCTTTTCCGCCAGCTTCACCGCGAGTTCACGCGAGGCCTTGGCATACAGCGCGTTGCGCTGGCCGGTGGTGGGGGAATTGATCGTGCCGTCCGGCAGCGTGTGAAACAGCACGCCATCATCCCGGAGAAAGTCGTCGCTCACGCTGTAGCGCGTGTCGATGCCGGTGCGCTCGTAGATCATCTCCACCATGCGCTTGGCCCGTGGTTCGGAGACCCAGCTTTTCATGCGGGTGCTGGCGAACTCGTTGCTGTAAATGTGCGGCGGCGTCTCGGTGGCGATGTGATGGATGTAGGCGGGCATGCGGCTTAGTTTCTGGTGAGTATTACCGAGGCGTGGACCTTCACGCCATCCCCTACTTTGATGAAAAGCAGCACCGTGGGCACGCTAATGCCGCTGGTTTTCATCGAGACGGGGAAATCCAGGTCAAAGGTGGCCGTTTTGCCTTTGAGCTTCCAGTTTGAGATGGTGCCGGTGACCTTCTGCGGTTTTCCGAGGAGGTTCAGCTCGACTGGCAAAGCCGTCGGCGTGCCGTCAGCGGCGATCTCGCTGAATTTGGCGTCGATCTTCCCGGTGATCAGGGGGTGATCCGTGACCTTCATGGCCTTGCGCATGTTGGCGTCGCGCTTT
This sequence comes from Akkermansia muciniphila, assembly GCA_945863205.1. Classification (GTDB taxonomy): domain Bacteria; phylum Verrucomicrobiota; class Verrucomicrobiia; order Verrucomicrobiales; family Verrucomicrobiaceae; genus Prosthecobacter. Next base: position 5,909 of record CAMAZK010000107.1, read on the forward strand.
GACTCGGCGGTGTCCATATCGGAGGCCTTGACGATGACTTCGGCCTTCACGCTCCGGGGTTTGCCCGCCGCCATCGTCACGTCCGCCTGGAAGGGCTCCGCCCTCACCTTCCCGCCCCAGGCGTGCAGGGTGGACGTGCCGTCGAAGGTGATGTCCGCCTTCCCGCTCCAGGTTTCGGCGTGAAGGGGGGTGGCAAGTGCCACAAGAAGGACAAAGAAGCGGGCGGTCATGCGGATACGGTTTGCAGGGCGGGTGTGTGCGGGCTTTCTGGGGGAACGGGGTCGCAGGACGGCTCACGCAAAGCGAGGGCGATCAGCCAGCGATACAAAACAGGCAGCAAGAAGAGCGTCAGAAACGTGCTGCTGACAATACCGCCGATGACGACGGTGGCGAGCGGTCGTTGCACTTCCGCACCCGCGCCTTCGCTGATGGCCATGGGGATGAAGCCGAGGCTGGCGACCATGGCGGTCATCAGCACGGGGCGCAGGCGTTGCAGACTGCCTTCCGTGACGGCCTCTTCCGCGCTGCGGCCTTCGTTCCGCAGTTGATTGAAGCAGCTGATGAGCACGACGCCGTTCAGCACCGCGACGCCACAGAGCGCGATGAAGCCGATGGCTGCGCTGATGCTGAAGGGCAGGTCGCGTAACCAGAGTGCGAGCACGCCACCGGTGATGGCAAGCGGGATGCCGGTGTAGATGATGAGCGTCTGGGTGACGCTCTTGAACGTGGCGTGGATGAGCACAAAGATCAGCACAAGCGCGAGCGGCACGACGATCATGAGCCGTGCGCGAGCCTCCTGCAGATGCTCAAACTGACCGCCGAAATCGACGCGGTAGCCGTCCGGCATTTTGATTTTCGTGGCGATCTGTTCGCGCACGGAGTTCACGTAGGCTTCGGAGTCCACGCCGCCAGCGAGATCGACGTTCAGGCCGACGCGGCGGTGACCGTCTTCACGACCGATGGCATCGACCTGTGGCACCTCGACGAATTCAGCCAGGCGGCCGAGCGCGATGAGGCCGCCGTCCTGCGTGCGCACGGGCAACTCCTTCATGACTTCGGGATTGTTGCGCAGGCTTTCCGGCAGGCGGACGACGATGGCGCGGCGGCGGTTGTTCTCGACGAGCATGCCGGCGGTGTGTCCGGCCATCGCGGTGGTGATGGCGGCGTTCACCTCGGCGGCTTCAACGTTGTATTTGAGCATCGCGGCTCGGTCCACGCGGATTTCGAGCACGGGGACGCGGCCCTGGCTTTCGAACTCGGCGTTGCTGGTGCCTTCGATGCCTTCGAGGATCTCCTTCACCTCGCCGGCGACCTTTTCCATGGTGTCGTAGTCGTCGCCAAAGATGCGCACGGCGAGATCGGCGCGTGAGCCTTCGAGCATCTCGTTGAATCGCATCTGGATTGGCTGCGCGAAGTCGTAGTCCTGCTCCGGCACCTCCACGGCGAGTTCTTCGCGAATGAGATCGGCCAGGCGGTCGCGGCTGACGGGTTGGCCGTTTTCCTGCCGCCATTCGGATTGCGGCTTGTAGAAGATGTAGAGGTCGTATTCGCCGGGAGACATCGGGTCGGTGGCGACTTCACTCGTGCCGACGCGGGCGAAGGTGCGGGTGACTTCCGGCACTTTGTTGATGAGATACTGCTGCGTTTTGATGCAGCGCTCGAGCGAGGTCTTGAGGCTGGTGTTCGCGGGTTGATAGACCATGGCCGTCCAGGAGCCCTCGTTGAGCGTGGGCACGAATTCCTGCTTCAAGCTCATGAACAGGACCACCGTGGCGACCAGCAGGGCGGCGACACCTCCGACCACACCCCAGCGTGTCTTCCAGGCGATGCCGAGAAGAGGCGCGTAGGCCGCCTTGGCCCAGCGCATGAAGAAGTTGTCCTTCTCACTGATGTTGCCGCCGAGCAGCAGGGAGCACAGAGCAGGCATGAGCGTGAGCGCCAGCACCAGGGCCCCGCCGAGGGCGAGCATGACCGTGATCGCCATCGGGTGGAACATTTTGCCTTCGATGCCGGTCAGCGCGAGGATCGGCAGATAGACGAGCGTGATGATGAGCACGCCGAAGAACATGGGGCTGCCGACCTGCTCGCCCGCTTCATGCACGGCCTGCAGGCGCTCCTTGGCGGTCAGTCTGCGTCCAAGCTCGTGCTGTTTCTCGCCCAGCACGCGCACGATGTTTTCGACCATGACGACGGCACCGTCGATGATGAGGCCAAAGTCCACCGCGCCGAGCGACATCAGGTTTCCCGAGACACCGCCGAAGGTCATGCCGATGAGCGCAAAGAGGAACGACAGCGGGATGGCGAGCGCCACGATGAGCGCGGCACGCCAGTTGCCCAGCAGGAAGAGCAGCACGGCGACGACCAGGATGGCACCTTCAAAAAGATTGTGCTCCACCGTCTCGATCGTGCGGTCCACGACCTCGCTGCGGGCATACTGGATGCGGATCGTCAGGCCGGCGGGCAGCTTCTTTTCGAGCTTGGCGAGTTCTTCTTCGACGCGCTTGCTGATGATGCGGCTGTTTTCGCCGACGAGCATCATCACGGTGCCGAGGACGGCTTCCTCGCCGTTCTCGACGGCGCAGCCGGTGCGCACGTTGCTGCCGATGGCGACTTCCGCGAGATCCTTCACGCGAATGGGCTCGATCCCGGCGGCAAACTTCACCGGCAGGTTGGCGATGTCTTCCGCGCTGGCGACTTTGGTCACGCCGCGGATCAAAACGCGGTCTTCGCCACGCTCGATGACGCCGCCGCCGGCGTTGTCCACGTTTTGGCCGATGATTTCGGCGAGTTCGCCGAAGGTCATGCCTGCGTTCGTGAGCGAATCGGGTTTTGGCAGGATGACGAGCTGGCGTTCGTAGCCGCCGCTGCTGTTCACCTCGGCCACGCCCGGCACCGTGCGCAGAAAGGGCTTCACGATGTAGTCGTGCGCTTCACGCAGGTCCATGAGCTGGCGCTCGCGTGTCTGTTTCCGCTGCGGAGCGTCCGCTTTGTAGTCCAGCGTGTAATAGACGATCTCGCCAAGGCCGGTGCTGATGGGCGACATCTGCGGGCTGAGTCCGGGCGGGAGCTCGACCTGGACAAGACGTTCACTCACGAGCTGGCGAGCGCGAAACAGGTCCGAGCCATCGCGAAACACGAGCGTGACCTGCGAGAGGCCGGACTTCGTGAGCGAGCGGAACTCTTCGACACCCTGAATGCCTGCGAGGGCGAGCTCCAGCGGGTAGGTGACGAGTTTTTCCGTCTCTTCCGGTGCCAGGCCCGGCACGGCCGTATTCACCTGCACCTGCGTGTTGGTGATGTCTGGAACGGCATCCACCGGCAGATGCAACGCGGAGAAAATACCTGCCGCCAGAAGCAGCAGCGACCCCATGATGACGAGGAAGCGGTTCTTGAGCGAGAAGTCGATGATGGAGGAGATCATGGCTGGGAAAGTGGTTCTCTGTGATTGCGTGAAACTGTGCGGATGCGTATGCTCCGCTCATGACCGTGCTTGATACCCCTGAAGAGAGGCAGACCGTGTTTCCTGTGAGCGTGGAGTTTTACCACGAAGCGGGCAGGCTTGGCCTGATCGGGGAGGACGTGGAGTTGCTGGAAGGCGTGATTTTCAAAAAGATGCCCAAGTCCCCACTCCACCAGACGCTGATTCGCATCCTCCAAAAGATGCTCCAGGAGATTGTTCCACATTCCTGCTTCATCGACCGCGAGTGTCCCATCACCTGCCGTGATTCGGAGCCAGAGCCTGATCTGGCCGTTTTTCAGGGCGATTTGTCGGACTATCAGGTTCGGCACCCGACAACGGCGGAACTGGTGATCGAGATTTCCATCAACACGCGGCAGCGTGACCGCAGCAAGGCCTCGATTTATGCCGGAGCAGGTGTGAAGGAATACTGGCTCGTCGAGCCTGAGGTCGGCACGATCACGCGTTACACGGAGCCGACGAGTTCTGGGTACAAGGAGATGCACACGTTTGCCGCGACGCAGGAGGTGGTCAGCGCGGTGATTCCCGGCTTTCGCGTGATTCTGTCCGATTTGATGAAGTGAGATCATGGCTTAGCGATGGGTCAGCGTTGGGGTGACGGATTCGCCCGTGAGCGGCGTGCCGGTGAGGCGTTCGATTTCCATGCGGTGCTTCCAGGCGTTGCGACGGGACTCGATGAGCGAGTCCATGGCATCGAGGTAGCCGCGCTGCATTTCGACATACGTCGCCGCTGGCACAGCGCCGAGGCGGTAGTGGCGGTCGGCTTCGGCAGCGGCATCGGCGAACTGCTTTTCACTCTCGGGACGCCAGCGTGAAAGCGCATCCAGCTCCGCGAGGTAGGCGGCGCGTGCGACGGCGAGATCGCGCTCGAGATCCCGCAGCGTGGCCTGGAGCAGCGCTTCGGCCTGCTGCGTGCGTGCGCTTTCGGCGTCGATGTTGCCCTTGTTCTTGTTCCAAAGCGGGAGCGGGATGGAAACGACGAAGCCGGCCTCGATCTGTGTGCCGCCGGCGTGCTGCCCGGCCATGTAGGGACCGAAGGTGATGTCTCCCCAGCGGTCGGACTTCGTGAGGTCGATCTTGAGGCCCTGCTTGGCGACCTGGAGGCGCTTCTGCTGGAGATCGAAGTTCGTGCGCGCGGCCTGCTGTTTGAGGGATTCGAGGTGCGGCACCGTGGGGAACGAGGTGTAAACGCCGCTGAGCTGGACGGGCTCGTCAGGACCGCGTCCGCAAAGAACGGCAAGGGCTGCGGTGGCCTCGCGGACTTGCTTTGAGGCATCGGTCAAGGTGCGGTCGCTGGTGAGCAATGTGGCTTCGAGGACGCGGCGTTCGAGCAGGGCGCTGACGGAGCCGGTGTCCCGCTGCACGAGCACCGCGACGAGGGATTCCAACCGTTCGCGGACACTCCGCGCGGCGTCTTCCTTGCGCTTGAGAAGGATCACATCACCGGCGCGGGCGCGGACTTCGTTGGCGAGCTGGGACTTGAACTGCTGCAGGCCGAGTTCGGCGAGCGTGATGTCGCGATCAGCGATGGCCTTGCGCAGAGACATGCGACCGGGGAAGTCGAAGACCTGGAGGATGGCCGCCCGCCAGACGAGGCCCTCTTTTTGTTGCGCGAGGCTCATGCCGCCGAACTCGGTGTCGAGCGTGGGATTGGCGAGCTGGCCGGCGGATTGCCGTCCGCCCTTTGCGGCGGCGATCTCTGCTTCGTAGAAGCGGATTTCGGGGTTCTTCTGCAGGGCTTCGTTGACGAGTTCGCTGCTAGTGACGGCTGTCGATTCCCGGGCAGGGAGGGAAAGCAGCGAGGTGGAGAAAAGAATGACGGAGAGGTGAAAAAGGGAAGGTTTCATGAGTTGAAAGGGGTGGGGGTGTGGGGATCACGCCGGAAGACGTGCATGGAGCGTCCCGGCAGAGAAGCGGGCATGGCCCGGGCGGGAAAAGGGCGGCCGGATCATCGACGCAGGCGTGTGCGCCTGACGATGTGCCTGGCCGGCATGGATCAGATCAGAAGCCGCACCGCAGAGAGCGCGATGCGGAAATGACATGGGATCTGAAGCTCCTGATCATCGCGCATTTCGCGCGAGGCTTCGCATGAATGACGGAAGTCCGGCAGCGCATGGGTGGCCTGCCAGTTGAATCGCGGTGCGCTCTTACCGTCCAGCACCTCCAGATCACGCTCTGCGCTCGAACGGGCGCTGATATGCGAGGAGTCCAGCTCGTGCGAGCCCGTGTCCGTAGCCGCGCACATGCTCACGACGAGGCGGGCGAGAGCGCCGCCATGATCGTCCACGCGAGGGGTGTAATTGGCGCTCTTGTGCAGGAGGGTCAGCCGCGTCCCCTGCTCCGACTGCCGGACCATGACCATGTGGCTGCCATCCAGCATGGCGGCAAAAGACGCCAGCGCAGGCACGAGCGAGGTTCCCGTGATGGCGTAGGCCACCAGGAGAACCAGGGCGATGCTGCGTTGATGCAAGGCGTTCCGCATGAGTGAGTATCCAAAGAACGTCTCCCGGGCTCCGAATGCCAGAGATTAGTCGTTCATTACCAAATGATAATGTTCGCCGCTCAGGGCTTCACCAGACGGAAGAACAGATGCGGGTTCACGATGCGGTTCACGCGGGAGTGCTTCTTTCCACCGCCGATGTTCACGTTCAGGTTCGTGAATGGGTGGCCGTTCGTCGGATTGATCGGACCGCTGGGGATGGTTTCGCCACAGTCCGCAGCAGGGGTCACGTTATCGTTTGGTAATGAAGCTGCAGCAGGGGGGCGGCAGGCTGAGGAATGACCGGTTGCTTTACCTCCGGGCAGGCTGTCTGCTGTTTCCATGCGAGTTCACTGGAAAGTTGGGTTGTGATCCCGCCGCCTGCGCTGACGCGAGTGGCTTTTCTCGGAGACTATGTTCCCCGTCAGTGTGGAATCGCGACCTTCACGCGGGATCTGTGCGAAGCCGTCAGTGCGGCCTCCGAAGCGGAGGCGGAATGCTACGCGGGTGCGGTGAATGATCGCGTGGAAGGCTACGACTATCCGCCGCGAGTGCGCTTTGAACTGCTGGAGAAGGACATCGACTCCTACCGCCGTGCCGCTGACTTTTTGAACTTCAACAACACGGATGTGCTCTGCGTGCAGCACGAGTTCGGCATCTACGGCGGCGCGGCGGGCAGTCATCTGCTGGCGCTGCTGAAAGAGGTGCGGATGCCCGTGGTGACCACGCTGCACACCCTGCTGCGGGAACCGAACGCAGCACAGCGCAAGGTGATGAACGAGATCAGCCAGCGCAGCGACCATCTCGTGGTCATGGCGCGAATCGGAGCGGAAATCCTGCGCGAGGTGTATGGCGTCCCCGAATCGAAGATCCACGTGATCCCGCACGGCATCCCGGACGTGCCGCTGGAGGATTCCTCGCTGGCGAAGGCGCAGTTTGGCGTGCAGGGGCGCAAGGTGCTGTTCACCTTTGGCCTGATCGGTCCGGGAAAAGGCATCGAGCACGCCATCGAGGCCCTGCCGCAGATCATTCAGCGGCATCCCGAGGTGGTGTACATCATCCTTGGCGCCACGCACCCGCATCTGCTCGCCAGCGAGGGCGAGCGCTATCGCCTGAGCCTGGAGTGGCTGGCGGAAGAGAGAGGCGTGAGGGATCACGTCATCTTCGACAACCGCTACGTCTCACCGGCCGACTTGACGGAGTTTGTCAGCGCCACGGACATCTACCTCACGCCCTACCTCAACCGCGAGCAGATCACCTCCGGCACGCTCGCCCAGGTCTTCGGCGCGGGACGCGCAGTGGTTTCCACGCCCTACCGGCATGCCGAGGAGATCCTGG
>CAMAZK010000108.1 GCA_945863205.1 Akkermansia muciniphila
GTCATCACGACAAGGGATGGGCGTGTTGATGAGCTTTTCCACTTCGCGATCGGCGTTGTCGCAGCTGGAAGCGCCTTGCAGAACGCCCGCCGCACCTTTTTCCACGCGCAGCAGCAGGTCCGGCGGCAGGACTTCCCGGCCGGAAACCCAGCGCGGCAGGCCGATGCCCCAGCGCCGTTCGATGCGTGCGGAGAGCAGCGGATAACGCGCCGCCGCGATTTCGATGCCGCGACGCAGGGCTGCCAGATCCGGCACCGATTCCAGCTCCATGAGCGAATGCGCCACGTGCCCGCCCTCGCCCTTTGCCCGCATCATAGCATCGAAGGAGAGGACGAAGTAGTCGCAGTTCTTCAGGTTGAGCGTGGTGAAGTCCTGAATGGGCGCATCGGCCGCAGACGGCGGCGTTTTTTCCTCCGCAGCCACAGCGGGGGGCTCTGGCGTCGCCGCGGTGATTTCGCTGCCCGTTTTCGTCGCCACCAGCACGGCCACGTCACGCACGGTGCGGAAGTTTTCTCGCGTCACGGCCTCCACCGGGATCGCCGTGGCGAATTCCTCCTCCAGCATCAGCAGAAGCTGCATGATGGCCATCGAGTCGAGGCCGGAATCGAAGAGATTCGTGCTGTCCTGAAAGCCGGGACCCGTGGCGAGCAGGTCCTCGCAGATGATGCGGCGCGTGCGGGAGAGGATGTCGGAAAATGCGGGGGGCATTGGGTTAAGAATCAAGCGGCGGAGCCGGCGGAAGCGTGCTGTCAGCACCTACGCCGCGCGAATCCCGGACATGCGCCCAAGCTCGAAGGATTCAAGGCCAAATTTCCGGCGGATGACGACTCCCCGGCATGCGGGGACTGCGCATTCAGGCACGGCGCGGTTCCGCTGCAGCCCGGGCCGTCTGCTCGCAACTGCCCATCGTTCGGAAAGTGAGATTGATCCGGGGCGCGGTGACTTTCTTGGATTTCGGCAGGCTGTGCAGCCAGTGCGTTTGGGTCTCGCCGCGCATCACCAGCAGGCTGCCGTGCTCCAGCAGGATGGCGGTCGCGTGCGGCTCGCGTTTGTGCTTGAAGCAGAATTTTCGCTCCGCGCCGAAGCTGAGGGATGCGATGGCGCTGTTTCGGGCGAGTGACTTTTCATCATCGCTGTGCCAGGCCATGCCTTCATTGCCGTCGTGGTAGAGATTGAGCAGGCAGGAATTGAAGCGCTCCCCGGTGATGCGCTCCACCACGGCTTTGAGCGCCAGCAGGTCCGCATTCCATGGCAGCGCCTGCTTAGTGGTGCCGGAGTAGGCGTAGTCGTATGCGACATCGCCATACCAGGCCACTTTCCGCGCAGTGACGATGTGCCTGCCAAAAATCACGGCTTCATCGTGCTGCCACGGTATCTCCAGGAGCAGCGCTTCGTAAAAGCGCCAGGCCTCATCGGCACCGAGCACCGGGCCGTGGTAGTGCGCCGTGCCGTTGCAGGGCAGCAGATTCAGCGTGGGATCGGCGGGGAAGAGATTCATCCGGCTGATTCTCTATCCAGGAGCTGGCGCTTGCGCTCCACACCCCAACGATAGCCGGAAAGGCTGCCGTCCGTGCGCACCACGCGATGGCATGGGATGGCCACCGCGATCGCATTCGCGGCGCAGGCCCCTGCCACCGCACGCACAGCCTTGGGTGAGCCGATGCGCTGCGCCACTGCGGTGTAGTTCGTCGTCTGGCCGGCGGGAATCTCGCGCAGCACCTGCCACACGCGCTGCTGAAAGGCCGTGCCCCGCACGTCGAGCGGCAGCTTCCATCCGAGTCGCGGAGATTCGATAAAACCGACCACCTGGGTGATGACGCGCTCACCATCGCGATCTCCGTCGATCAATTCCGCTTTCGGAAAGCGGTCCTGCAGATCGCGAACCAGCGCTGCAGGATCGTCGCCCATCAAGATCGCGCAGACGCCCTTCGCAGACGATGCCGCCAGGATCGAACCCAGCGAGCATTCACCCACCGCGAAACGAATGACTTCACCTGCGCCGCCCGCCCGGAAATGCTTTCGAATCGGCGTGGTACGGGGCATGGCGAAGGGAGACGGAAAACTGCGACCTCTGTCTTTCCGGCGGAGCGATCTCAAGCCTCCTTTATGGCTTCTTGCGTGCGGCCGCTACCGCTCCGTCCTTGCCGTCCGGCCAGTTCGCTCCCTCGGCAATCCATTGGCGCATCGTATTGACCTCGTCCTTCGGAATGCGATGTCCGGTGGCAGGCATGGCCTTCTTGTCCTTCGGCGGCAGGGTCAGCACGAGATAGAGCATGCTTTTCTCCGGCTCCTTCGGGACGATGACCGGCCCGGCGGAGCGCTTGCGAAAGGCGAGTTCCCGGCTCTGCAGGTTGAGTTCGCCGAGCAGCGTCTCCGAATTGTGGCACTCGACGCAGCGACCGGCCAGGATCGGCTTGATCTGCTTTACGAAGTCCACCGGCGGATCCCCGGCGGCGATGAGATGACTGGCGGCGGACGCGAGAAGCGCGGTGGTGATGAGCAGGTAGGATTTCATGGTGTGTTGGAGTGTCTCCCAGACGCACGGTTGCCGTCTTTACGAGGATTGTGAGATGCTACGCCGATTTTGCCCGGCTGTATCGGTCAATCGAAGATCAAGGCGGACGGGTGGACTCAGGGAAAGATGCCGTGATTCTTGTAGCTTTCCGCGACGCGCTCCAGCGCCAGCAGGAAGCCCGCCGTGCGGAGATCGGGCAGGTTTCGCTCCTTCCACAGCCGATGGACGTTGTTGTAGGCCTTCGTCATGCTCTGCTCCAGGGCGGCGATGACGAGCTCTTCCTCGCTGGGGCCCTGGATCAGCCGGGGGCGTTGTTCGGTGGGAATCTTGGTGCCGGTCAGATTCTCGATGGCCTCCAGCAGTTCGCGTTTCACCAGCTCCTCGTGGCGGGAGATCATGCGGTCAAAGCTCACCCCGGCGCGGTTTTTGAGCCATTCAAAGTAGGAAACCGTCACGCCGCCGGCATTCAGATACATGTCCGGAATCATGAGGACGCCACGCTGGGAGAGGATCGCCTCGCCTTCGAAGTCCACCGGACCGTTGGCCGCCTCGGCGATGATTTTGGCCCCGATTCGTCCGGCATTCTCTCCGGTGATCTGATTCTCCAGCGCCGCAGGTACCAGGATGTCGCATTCCCGCTCCATCAGCTCCATGCCGTTCGCGACGCTCTCGGCGCCAGGATATTGAAGAATCGTGCCGTTCGCCTTGCGGTGATTGAAGACGGCCTCCACGTCCAGTCCGTCCGCGTTGAAGATTCCGCCCTCGCGCTCGATGATTCCGGTGATGATCGCCTTGCCCTCGTTCTGCAAAAACCACGCGGCGTAGTAGCCGACATTGCCCAGGCCCTGAACGATCACGCGTTTCCCGGCCACGCCGGTCGTGAGTCCGAGCGGCTGCATGTCCTCCTCCCGCTCCATGCAGGCGCGGATGCCATAGTACACGCCCAGCCCGGTGGCCTGCCGCCGGCCGGGGATGCCATGCATGCTGAGCGGCTTTCCAGTGACGCAGGCATAGGTGTCCGCCGAGTTGACCTTCAGGTTCTTGTAGGTGTCCGCGATCCAGCCCATCTCCCGCTCACCCGTGCCGTAGTCCGGTGCTGGCACATCGATGTCCGGGCCGATGAAGTTTTTGCGGATCAGCTCGGCCGTGTAGCGCCGCGTCACACGCTCCCGGAATCCCTCGGAAACGGTGCGCGGGTCGATGCACACGCCGCCCTTTGCACCGCCGAACGGCACGCCCACCAGGGCGCACTTGTAGGTCATCAGCGATGCCAGCGCGATCGTCTCGTCCACCGTCACGTCGGGACTGAAGCGGATGCCTCCTTTCGTCGGCAGACGGTGATGGCTGTGCTCGGCGCGGAAGGCCTCCACCACGACGATGCTGCCGTCGTCCGCCCTCACCGGAAACTGCATGCGGTAGGTCGAGTTGCAGCAGCGCACCTGCTCGATCAGGCCCTTGTCCATGTCGGAGAAGGAGGCGGCCCGGTGGAAATAATGATTAACGCTCTCGAAAAAGGATCCTCGTGACATGCCGGACCGCTTAGCGCGGCTTCACTGGGATTTCATGTCACAATTGCGGTTCTCCGCAGAAATCATCGCAGTTGCCCGCCGCCGCCGCCGCACCATCATGCGCCATGACCATCGAACAAATCACCGGACGCATCTGCGCGTTTCGCGACGCCCGGGACTGGATGCAGTTTCACAGCCCGAAGGAACTCGCCGTCGCCATCACCGCCGAGGCGGGGGAACTGCTACAGCACTTCGTCTGGCAGCAGCCGGACCAGATCGAGCAGCGCGTGAAGGACAAGTTGCCTGAACTGAAAGACGAGATGGCCGATGTCGCCATCCTGCTCTTCGAACTGGCTCACAATCTCGGTGTCGATCTCGGCCAGGAGATGATCAACAAGATCGAGCGCAACGAATCGCGCTATCCCGTGGCGAAGGCACGCGGATCGAACGCCAAATACAACGAACTGTGAGCGAAACCGACGCGCCAACACCGCACCGCCGTCGTCCGCGCTATTCGGGCAAGAATCCGCGTCGCTTCGAGGACAAATACAAGGAGCTGAATCCCGAGCGTTACGCCGAGACCATCGCCAAAGTTCGCGCCTCCGGCAAAACACCCGCCGGTCAGCATGTGCCGATCCTGTTGGATGAAATCATGAAAATCCTCGCTCTGCAGCCCGGCGAACGCGCCGTGGACTGTACGCTCGGTTATGGCGGCCACGCGAGCGCCTTGCTGAAAGCCGTGCAACCCGGCGGCACGTTGTTAGCGCTCGATCAAGACCCCATCGAGATCGTCCGCACGGAGGCACGGCTGCGTGCCGGTGGCTGCGAGGAATCAGCGCTCATCGTGAAGCGCATGAACTTCGCCGGTTTGCCCCGTGCGCTCGCCGAACTCGGCTGGAGCGATGGCGCTGACGTGCTGCTGGCTGATCTCGGCTGCTCCTCCATGCAGTTCGACAATCCCGCACGCGGTTTCAGCTTCAAGCACGACGGCCCGCTCGACATGCGCATGAACCCGCAGCGCGGCGTTTCCGCCCGCGACCTGCTGCAAAAGCTCTCCGCCGAGAAGCTGAAAACAATCCTCGAAGAAAACGCCGACGAACGCCACGCGGCAATGCTCGCCGAGGCTCTCGCCGGCACCGATCACGCCACCACGCGCTCACTCGCCGAGGCCGTGCGTCGCGCTTTGCCCCATCGCTTCGATGAGGAAGCACGCGAAGCCACCGTGCGCCGCGTCTTCCAGGCCCTGCGCATCGCCGTGAACGAGGAATTCACCGCCCTCGACACTTTTCTGCATCAACTCACGAACTGCCTCCGCCCCGGCGCCCGCGTCGCCATCCTCACCTTCCACTCCGGCGAAGACCGCCGCGTGAAGCACATCTTCCGCGACGGCCTGCGCACCGGCATTTTCAGCTCTGCCAACGACGAGGTGATCCGCCCGTCATCACAGGAGACGCATGATAATCCACGTGCCGCTCCGGCAAAGCTGCGATGGGCGGTGAAGGCGTGAAGACAATCACCAGCCGAGTTCATCCAGACTTCAGCCAAGGCGGGTTCAAACCGCAGATGCCGAATGCCATTGTCTTCGAGGAGCAAAAGCTCAGCAGGGTGGAAACCGAAGATGAAGATCATGGCTGGCGCAATTCCGGGAATTATGCCATGATTGCTCCACTTTGATGCCATTCCCCTTAGTGAAATGCCGAAATGAAGCGCTGCAAAAATTATGCCAAAAACCGCCACAGAAGAGTCCGATCTCGCCGCCATCCTTCAGGTGGTGGAGGGGAGGCCTGAGGGTGTTTCGCTCGGTGATCTGGCGAAGCACCGGCGGCTGCGCCTGAGCACACGGACGCTCCAGCGCCGACTGGAGCGGCTGGTGGCGGAAAAGCGCCTCATCGCCGAAGGCGCCACCAAGGCGCGCCGCTACCGACTGCCCTCGTCAGCCGCAGCACGGCCCGTGACGACGGCCGCGGCACGCCCGCAAGCCTCGACCTCCGTTTTCTCCGCGGCGTCGGAGAAGCTCCGCGCTGCCATCCGTCGCCCGCTCACGCAACGCACGCCGGTGGGCTACCAAGGCCGCTTTTTGGACGCATATCAGCCGAACAAGACCTTTTACCTGCCTGCCGCCATGCGGAAGCAGCTCCTCGACTTGGGCCAGGTTGGTCTTTCGGACCTGCCGGCGGGCACCTACTTGCGTCAGGTGCTCCAGCGCCTGCTCGTGGATCTTTCCTGGAACTCCAGCCGCCTCGAAGGGAACACCTACTCGCTTCTCGAAACACAGCGCTTGCTCGAACTCGGCACCGCTGCCGAAGGCCATAGCGCCCGCGAGGCCCAGATGATCCTCAATCACAAGCAGGCCATCGAAATGCTGGCTGAGGAGGCCGAGGGCATTGGCTTCAACCGTCACACCATCTGCAACCTGCACGCCATGCTCTCCGACAACCTCATGAGCGAGCCGGAGGCCTGCGGTCGCCTACGCAGCCGCGCCGTCGGCATCAGCGGCACCGTGTTTTATCCGCTGGAGGTGCCGCAGCTCGTCGAGCAGCGCTTTGACCAACTCCTCGCGAAGGCAGAGGCCATCCGCGATCCCTTTGAGCAGGCGTTCTTCGTCATGGTGCATCTGCCGTATTTGCAGGCTTTCGAGGACGTGAACAAGCGCGTCTCCCGCCTCGCCGCGAACATCCCGCTCATCCGGCACAACTTATGTCCGCTTTCCTTCATCGAGGTTGAGGCGGCTGACTACGTGGACGGCACGCTCGTCGTCTATGAGCAAAACCGCGTCGAATGTCTGCGCGATGTCTTCGTGTGGGCCTATCAGCGGTCCTGCGCCCGCTACGCTGCTGTCCGCCAGTCTCTCGGCGACCCTGATCCCTTCCGGCTCAAGCACCGCGCCGTCATTGGCGATGCCGTCCGCGCCGTCGTGCAGGGTAAAATGAATGCCGCTGCCACCAAGCGAATGCTGCCCAAACATGCCACCACTTTGCCACCTGGCGAGCGTGCGCAGTTCATCGGAGTCGTGCAAAAAGAACTCTCCGCCCTGCACCTCGGCAGCATCATGCGCTACCGGTTAAGGCCGAGTGAGTTCGAGGCGTGGACGAAGCTTCAAGCCGTGAAGGCGTGAATTGACAGAAGGCTGGAAAACCAACAGAATGGCTCTATGAAAACGACCCTCGATCTGCCTGGCGACCTCGTGCGCGAGATCAAGCTTCGCGCCGTGAATGAAGGCGGCAAGCTCAAGGACACCATTGCTGATCTGCTGCGCAAAGGGCTGCGCGAACGACCGGCGAAAAACAACGCCAAACCCAGCCGGGTAAAGCTGCCCCTCGTGCATTGCCGGCGCACCGCCGCGCTGACCCCGGATCAAGTCGCCGCAGCGCTGCTCAAACAGGAAACCGAGTGGCATCATGACGCTGCCTGACACGAATCTCTGGCTGGCGCTGGCGCTATCCAAGCACACGCATCACGCCGCTGCCAGCACTTGGCTCGATGGCGAGGACGAACCCGACAGCATCTTCTTCTGCCGGTCCACCCAGCAGTCGTTGCTTCGGCTGCTGACCACAGCCGGTGTCATGTCGCTGTATGGCATCCCGCCGCTGAGCAACAAGGATGCCTGGGCGGTTTACGAAGCTTTTATCGCGGATGACCGCATCGTGTTTCAACCGGAGCCGCCAGGCGTGGGAACGATTTGGAAGAAGTTCGCCGCACGGCGCACAAGCTCGCCCAAACTTTGGATGGACGCCTACCTTTCCGCGTTTGCCATGGCCTTGGGAGCTCAGTTAGTGACGACAGACAAGGCATTCAGTCAGTTTCCAGGCCTGGATGCGCTAGTGCTCCAGCCTGCGTAAATTGAGCGGACAGGATGCGGATTGCAGGTGGATGACTGAGCAAACGTCATGCCCGCTTCCGTATGAATGAACCATGCTCCAACCACTTCGCTTTCTCCTTCCGTGCCTTCTGTGTTTTCCGTGGTCAGCCCAGGCTCTTCAGGAAACCTGGGAGGCCGGCTACACGAAGGAGGATGCCACTGGGCCGCATGTGCTCGGGCATTGGTCGTTTGAGAAAGCGGATGGGCTGAAGCTGAACGGCGCGGTGTTGAATGCGAAAGGGCGTTTCGGCAGCGGGTTGGAGTCGTTTCCCGGATTTCCGGTGCAGGACAAGCGGCATGCGGTGCTGGTGGAGGTGAAACCGGTGAAGGGGGCGTTCACGCTGGAGATGTGGATCAAGGCGAAGGCGGAGTTCAAGCCGGAGCTTCGTTGTTACCTGCTCGACAAGAAGTACGTCGATCACACGGACTACCAGTGGCAGATCGGTGAGGCGGACAAGGCGGGGCTGCGGCGGATGTTTGTGTCGCTGGGCTTTGGAGCGGAGTCACGGCAGATCTATTCGCTGCCGTTCAAGCTGGGCGAGGAGTGGCAGCATGTGGCCTTCACCTACGATGGCGCGGGCGAGGGGAAGTTTTATCGCAACGGCGTCGCGGCGGGCGGGGCAAAACTTGGGGGCTATGGCGTGGTGACACCGGGCACGAAGGCGCTGAGCATCGGTGACCGACTGGGGAGCAATTACGGCGGCTTTCCCGGCTTGATCGACGAGGTGCGCATCTGTGACGGTGCGCTGAGCTTCGAGCGTGTGGCGATGCAGATCGCGACGACGCGGCAGGTTTGGCGGCGGATGGAAACGGCGAAACCGATCGAGATCGTGGTGACAAACCTGCGACGCGAGCCGATGACGGGCGCGAAACTGTCGGTGAATCTGGGCGCGAAGGATGAAAACTTCATTGTGCCCGATCTTGCTGCGGGAAAGAGCTTCACGGCGAAGTATGCGCTCAACACGGCGCTCAAAGCCGCTGAATACGTCCTGCGGGCGAGGTTTGAGGACGGGGACTACGCCACGGAGCAGTCCACGACGCTGCAGATCGTTCCGCGCCTGCCGCCACGCATGCCGGTGATCATGTGGGGTGGTGGCGGCTCGGAGATGGCGCGGATGAAGGACATCGGTTTCACCCACTTCATCGGCCTGGGGGCGGACTACGGCAGTCTTTGGGCAAACCGTGTCGCCGGACCGCCTGCGAAGCCGGAGGTGATCGCGAAGAATCGCGCCATGCTCGATGACGCGCTCAAGAACGGCCTTGAGGTCGTCGCCAGCCTCTCGCCGAGCCGCGCGTTGGAGGGCGATCCGAAAAACCTGCGCGTGGACCGAACCGGGAAGCCGTATGTGCGGCAGGACATCGCGGCATCGACGCCGGAGTTTGCGCCGTTTTTTCAGGTGGTGGGCATGAGCATTGCGAAGGCCTACGGCGATCATCCGGCGTTCACGACGGCGCTGATCGACACGGAGGTGCGCGACAGCAGCCAGGTGAGCTTCAACACGGTGGATGTGGAGGCTTACAAGAAGTTCGCCGGCACGGACATCCCCGCCGAGATCACAACAAAGGGCGGCGTGGACTGGACGAAGCTGAAGGGTTTTCCAGCGGATCGTGTGATCGCGGATGATCACCCGATTTTGAAATATCTGCGCTGGTTCTGGACCGTGGGGGATGGCTGGAACGGCCTGCACACCGCGCTGCACAAAGGAGTGAAAAGCAGTGGCAAGGTGTGGACGTTTTTCGATCCCGCTGTGCGGCAGCCGAGCATCAGCGGTGCGGGCGGCGGCGTGGATGTGATCTCGCACTGGACCTACACCTATCCTGATCCGTAAAAGATCGGCATGTGTGCCGATCAGCTTTTCGCGATGAGCGAGGCGAGCGGCAAACGCCAGCGCGTGATGAAGATGACGCAGCTCATCTGGTATCGCTCCCAGACCGCGCCGATGGGCAGCAAGGCACCCGGCGAGGTCGTGGCGTGGGAAGATCACGATCCCGAGGCCGCCTACATCACGATCGCGCCGATGCATTTGAAGGAGGCGCTTTGGACGAAGATTTCACGCCCGATCCAAGGCATCATGTATCACGGTTGGCAGTCGCTGGTGCAGACGGACAGCCCCGGTGGCTATCGCTTCACGAATCCGAACACCGCGCCGGTGCTCAAGCAGCTGATCCATGACGTGATCGAGCCGCTGGGGCCGACGTTGATGGCGATTCCAGACGAAAGGAGCGAAGTCGCGTTTCTGGAGAGCTTCACCTCGCAGATGTTCGCACGACGCGGCGGCTACGGCTCGAACAACGGATGGGAAGCGGATGTGTGGCTCGCCTTGCAGCATGCGCATGTGCAGACGGACATCCTTTACGAAGAAACGCTGCTCACCAGAAGCGGCCTCAGCGGGCGCAAGGTGCTGGTGATGCCGTATTGCGATGTGCTGACGAAGTCGGTCGTGGATCGCATCGCGGACTGGCAGAAGAAGGGCGGGAAGATCGTGGCGGATGAGCATCTCTGCCCCGGCCTGAAGGCGGATTTCACGATTCAGAGCTTCAAGCGCGAGAAAAAGGCCGCAGAAGACAAGGTGAAGGTCCTGGCGCTCGCGAAGACGCTCGGTGGCTTCGCACTGCCGCAGAAGGCGCTGTGCGACAATCCCGAGATCATCGTGCGCACGCGGAAGTTTGGCGACGCGACCTATGTCTTCGTCGTGAACGATAAACGCGAATACGGCAGCTACGTGGGCCAGCACGGCCTTGTGATGGAAAACGGGCTGCCTGCGAAAGGAATCGTCAGTTTGAAGGCCGAATCGGCCAATGTGTATGAACTCACCGGCACCGGCTTCATCGTGCCGAAACGCGGCGAGGCGGGTATGATGAGCTGGTCGGTCGAACTTGGCCCCTGCGACGGAAAAATCTTCATGGCCACGCCCAAGCCGCTGCTCGGCATCCAGTTGGAGGTTCCAGAGTCAGCCACCGTGGGCAATGAGGCAAAGATCATGGCGAAGATCACCACCACGCAGGACACGCCGACGAAGGCCGTCATCCCCGTGCGCGTGGACGTGCGCGACGCGAACGGCAAGCTCGCCGAAGGCAGCGGCTTTTACGCCGCCGAGAACGGCATCGCCGAGCTCAGCCTGAACCTCGCGCCGAATGAAGATCCCGGAACCTGGGAAGTTCGTGTGAAGGAGTTGGCGAGCGGGATGGAGGCCGTGAAGTGGATGCGGGTGGGGAAATGACCGCAGTAGCTCAACAGGTCAGCCAAAGACTTCGTCCACATTGACGCTGAGACCCGTGACGGGGTCGGCCAGCGTGCCGCTGGTGCAACTGATGATCGGCAGTCCTTTTTGATAGATGGTGATGACGCGCGCAAACGGCAGCACAAACCAAACGCTGGGCACTCCCTTGGCGATCAGTTGGTCGATCTTGGCGGTCATTTCATCAATGGTCTGGCTGGGTGAGATGATCTCCACCGCGATCAAGGGAGGGGATGTGACCCAGGTGACGTTGCGCGGCTCATCCTTGAGTGCGAAGACGCAGATGTCCGGGACGATGCGAAAACCGCCAAGGTCGAGATTCAGCTCACTGAGGACGGCATGTGTCCCGGCTTTCATGAACTGATGGCCCAGACGCATCTGACAACGGGCGTGTTCGGCTCCTGGCATGGGTTTTCCCCTTTCTTTGAGATAGGTTTCGACCACGTCCGGCAGGACGTGGGCAGGCTCGGGTGCTGCAAGGACTGCTGCGCTCATGCGGGAGGTTAACTTTGACCGGCAAAAATCGCAATGAGCAATGCGGCTGCATGAGTACGGTGGAAAACTTCGCCGGAAGCTTGCGCCTGCAAAGCGCGGCCTTTACCGTTTTCCGCTTTGACCATGCCGACGAATCTCCCACCCTTATCGGAACTGAACGCCCCGCATGCGGGTTGGACGCTTGCCGCCTACGTGCGCGAAGGAGCACGGCAATGGCCGGAGCGGACTTACCTGCGGGACGGCACGGATGACCTGAGCTATGCAGAGGCGTGGCGGCGGATCGCCAGCATCGCGGCGTGGCTGGATGCGAGGGACGTCGGTCGCGGGGACCGCGTGGTGATGGTGACAGAGAACCGGCTCGAAACGGTGCTGATGTTTTTCGCCGTGGCGCAGATCGGTGCCATCGCGGTGATTTTGCATCCGCAGATGAAGCCGGAGGGGCTGCGGCGCATTTTGGCACAGACAGAGCCGAAACTGGGCTTGCTGGAGCCGTCCACGGCTGAACTTCGCACCGAATTTGGCGAAACGCCGCTCGTGTGGGCGGACGGAGGGGCAGGCATTGCATTCGCCGAATTGATCGCGGAGCTGGAGCCGAAGCCTGTGCCGTTTCCGGGGATTGATCTCGATCCTGCGTTTCTGGTGTTCACGTCGGGGTCCACGGGCACGCCGCGCGGGGTGATTTTGACGCACGACAACGTGCGCTTCGTCTCGGCGGCGATCCAGGCGCGGTTGCAGTATCAAATCGAAGATCGGGTGGCGATTTTTCTGCCGTTGTCGTTCGACTACGGACTGTATCAGCTTTTCTACGCGGCGCTGGTCGGCGCGAGCGTGTTCATCGGCCGACCGGAGATGGCGGGGCCGGAACTGCCGCGCATTCTCGCGGCGCAGGAGATCAGCGTGCTGCCGGGCGTGCCGACGCTGTTCGGCGGACTGATCAAAATGCAGCGCTACCGCCCGGTGCCGCTGCCGAAGCTGCGGGTGATCACGAACACGGGCGATCATCTGCCGCAGAGCTACATCGCGAGTCTGCGCGGGCTGTTTCCACAGGCACGGGTATTTCCAATGTATGGCCTGACAGAGTGCAAGCGCGTGTCGATCCTGCTGCCGGAGGAGCTGGAGGCGAAGCCGGAATCGGTAGGCCGGCCGCTGGATGGCACGGAGGTGTTTGCGATGGACGCGAACGGTCAGCGCCTGCCTGCGGGTGAAACGGGCGAGCTGTGCGTGCGTGGCCGCCATCTGGCACTTGGCTACTGGCGGGCGCCGGAGGAAACCGCTAAGCGCTACAAGTTCATCGGCGAGGGGCACTCCCGTGTGCTGGTGAGTGGAGATTTTGGCAGCGTGGATGCGGAAGGCTTTCTGCACTTCCACGGGCGCAGCGATTTCCTGATCAAGCACAAGGGCCACCGGCTGAGTCCCGCTGAAGTGGAAGAGGAGGCCTGCCGCATCAGCGGCGTGGTGGCGGC
>CAMAZK010000109.1 GCA_945863205.1 Akkermansia muciniphila
GATTACGACGCCCTCGGTCGCGTGTGGCGGGCAAGGCAGTATGGCGTGAACGCCGACGGCAGCCTAGCCGCCGCGCTGACGGCGGAGCGCTGGTATGACCCGCGCGGCCTGCTGATCAAGAGCACGCAGCCGCAGCAGGGCGGGGTGTATCAGAAGACGCAGTTCGACACGTTACGCCGACTTATTGCATCCTATCTCGCTTACCCGGAAAGCGGTGGCCTCGGCGGCAACAGCAACAGCGTGGACGATGACATCGTGCTGGAGCAGGCGGAGAACACCTGGGACGCCGCGAGCAATCTCATCCTCACCACCCAGCGCCAGCGTTTTGAGGATGCCACCGGCACCGGTGCCTTGCTGGGGCCGGACACGGCCCAGCCACGCGCCCGCGTCACTTATCAGGCCGCATGGCAGGACGGCATCGGGCGTGTCATCGCCAGCGCGGACTACGGCACGAACGGTGGTGCCGCATTGATTCGTCCCGCGCTCATCCCCGAAGCCTCGGACACCGTACTGGTCACGCGCACGGTCTATGCGGGCGATGGCGAGGCGAATCAAATCATCGCGCCCGACGACACCCGCACCCGCTGGGAAAACGACCGCCTCGGCCGCCGCATCAAGCTCATCGAAGGCATCACTGGTGATGTAGCCGCGCCCGCAAGGGCGTGGTCAGGAAACGGCGGAGCGGGGATGCCCTCATCCCCATCCGGCTCCACTCCCCGCGTCACCGAATACACCTACGCTCCGGACGGCGGCCTTTCCCGCCTCATCGTCAGCAACCCCGACACCGGCGACCAAGTCACCGAATGGCGCTACGGCACCACGCTCGAAGCCGACGGCGTGGCCCGCAACGATCTGGTGAAATCCAAGCTCTATCCTTTGGACGTGGATGCCACCGGGCAGGTGATCCGCCAGACGACCTACACCTACGACCGCCAGGGCCGCGCCAGCGGCTCCACGGATGCCAACGGCACCGCACATGCCTATGTGCTCGACAAGCTGGGACGCATGCTGCACGACCGTGCCACGGCGCTTGGCACGGGCATCGCTGGTGCGGTACGGCGCATCAGCCTGGAGTACAACGCACGCGGCCTCATGACGAAGGTCGGCAGCTACAACAACGCCACGGTGGGCAGTGGCACGCTGGTCAACGAGGTGGCGCGCAGCTACGACGCCTTCAACCAGATGGTCGAGGACGCGCAAAGCCACAGCGGCGCGGTGGATGGCAGCACGCCGAAGGTCGGCTACGCTTATGCCGATGGCACGGCCAACACCACGCGACGCTTGAGCCTCACCTATCCATGCGGCAAACTGGTGACCATGAGCTACGGAGCCGCCAGTTCCGCCGATGACCGTCTCAGCCGCCTGTCGGGAGTGAGCTTGGATGGAGAAACGGGTGCTCTCGGTGCGTTCACTTGGATGGGCGC
Organism: Akkermansia muciniphila; assembly: GCA_945863205.1. Taxonomy (GTDB): domain Bacteria; phylum Verrucomicrobiota; class Verrucomicrobiia; order Verrucomicrobiales; family Verrucomicrobiaceae; genus Prosthecobacter. The sequence continues at coordinate 1,425 of CAMAZK010000109.1, forward strand.
GGGACGACTCGTGGAACTGGCGATGCCGCAGCCGGGCCTCGCCCTGAGCTACCGCCACGCCAGCGGCGAACCTGTAGGCGACGGCGGCGATCCCTATTCCGGCTACGACCGCTTTGGCCGCACGGTGGACATGCGGTGGGTCAAAATCCTTTCTGCGGAATCGGTGCAATCGGTGGATCGCATTCAGTATGGCTACGACCGCATGAACCGCCGTCTGTGGCGTCAGGATCTCGCCGCACCAGCAGAAATCCAACAGGACCGCTTTTACGGCTACGACGGCCTGGGGCAGGTCAAGGACTCCTCGCTGGGCAATTTGAACATCAACCGCACCGCCATCGCGGGTGTGCCTGCGCAGCGGGAAGCCTTCGATTACGACAGCATCGGCAACTGGCAGCATTACCTGCGTCAGGCGGAGGGAACCACCACACTCGATCAGACGCGTTGGAACAATCGCGACAACCAGATCACCGCGCTGAACGCGGATGCGGACGGCCTGGCCTATGATGCCGCCGGAAACATGACCGCCTGCCGCCCGGACATGGAAGGCGACTGGACCAAAGGCTACACGATGGTCTGGGATGCGTGGAACCGGCTGGTGGAGGTGAGAGGGGCGGGAACCAACGCCGAGATCACCTTTTGCGCTTACGACGGGCTGACGCGCCGCCTGACGAGCACCTCGCAGGATGTCATCCGTCACCACTACTACAACAATATGTGGAAGTGCGTGGAGGAGCGGCTCTGGGATTCCACCGATCCTGATTGCGTGTATTACTGGAGCGGGCGACGCGGGCATCGGGACGAGCTGCTGCGCCGCGACCGCACGACGAGCAGCGTGCTGGATGAAACGCTGTGGTGCCTGATGGACTACTTTGATCCCATCGCGATCACCAACGGCAGTGGTGAGGTGCAGGAACGCTACACTTACAGCGCCTTCGGCTTGGCGAGCGTGCTCACACCAGCCTTCGAGCCTCGCAGTTACAGCAGCTTTGCCTGGAACTTCTTGTTCCACGGCCAGTTCCGGGATGTGGACACGACTGGCTGGGACAACTACGGTTATCGTTACTATGTGCCTTGGTTGGGAAGATGGTTGTCAAGAGACCCAATCAAAGAAAGAGGAGGAAAAAATTTGTATCTTCTCTCTCGCAACTCGCCACTCAACTTAACAGACTACTTAGGCCTTCTGGATATCAGCTTGGAAACAGAATATGATAATGAGAAAAACAGGGGGCAGCCAAAAGATAAACGTGGGTTACTTAAGACGTTACAAGATCGCAAGCTGGTTAACGAGGGGCCAAATGCTGCTGGAGGGCCGCCTGCTGAAGTAGATCCTGATACATATGTGACATTGAGCGCTCCCGTTTATGAAAACAAATGCTGGAATCTCCCCGGGGGTCGCATAACGCTTTTAATCAGGGGTGTTGCTGTTGATACTGAAAGCGACGAAGTTCGCAGCAACAGAGATGGAGTGATGGGGCATGAGATGCAACATATCCAAGCCCTTATTAACAGGATCAACCAGATAATAGAACAGTATAAAGCCATTAAATCTACCGGCTTTAAGACACAAGAAGCGGCCCAAAGTGCTAAAGAGCAATACCAGAACGAAATCGAATCCATGCTGAGGGAGGCCATCCAAAGAGAGAAAGACCACAAGCAAGATGGTTTGGGTACGCCAAACGATAAACAGCCGATTCCACTTGATGGGCCGACGCCTCAACCATTACCATAATATGGAAATAACCCATGAGTTTACAAAATCCTATCCACAAACACATGGATAAGACTATCATGCTTTTATTGTTTGGTTTGTTGTTCAGCGCACGAGTTGATGCCCAACCGACGCTCAGTACGCAAGAAACTGCACCCCAGTATCTATTACGTCAGTGGGAAGGTCAGAAAAGCGAATTTGATCGCTTGGGGGAGGAAGAGCGTTCTAGTCTTAAAGAGGTCTTTATCAAAAGTTTTGTTGATGAGGCTATGCTTTTGTCCCAGAAACGTAAGGAGCTAGGGTTGGGGCAAAAGGATTTTTCAGTCAATGCTGACAAAGCGCAGTATCTCGGGCGTCTGTTTGCCCAAAAGTTATATTCCGACGGGAAGTTACAGCCCGATTTCCTGTTAGCCTTCAATTGGCGGCGGGTGAGTGATGTGAAAGTAAAGGTAGCGAAAGATCAATCGCGTATTCTCGCAACAGTGGCTGGTGATAACCGCAGATTCCGTTTGTTTTCCCTCTCAAAAGATTTTTCGAACTTTTTAAGTAATCTAAAATTACAGGACAAGGACACGATTGACTTGTCCATCGGAACTGCACTAATTCCCCCCGAGGTAGCAAGGTTTATCTCAACTCCTACTATCATTATAGTGCAGTTTGATGAGGTTAAAAAGAATATTCAAAAATAAGGGCATGAGGAGAAAATTGTCAGGGTCCAGAAACTTGGCAGATGAAGCCTCCATTCAATCAGAGCGGCGGCGGCGTCAATCTTGCCAAACCAGCATGGGAAAACGGTGTCAGTGTGCAAAAAATTGACAAATGACAATGCGATCCAATCACGGCTTTAACTTATCCAAACCCGCGTGGATCGTCGTCTGCCGTCACAGCCGAGATTTTCATCTGGGGCAGGCAGCCACGATGAAGCGGCAGTTTGAGTGGCAAGAAAATGGTGTCAGGGTGCAACTGCCTGACAGAATTTACTCCGCCGCCACCACACAATCAGCCATGCCAGAGAATGAACCATCAACTATATAGAAAGCCCTTTTTTATGTCCCCAAGCCTCCAACTTTACTCTCAACGGACCTTCCTCTGGATCGCAGCTCTGCTGGCTTCTTCCTTAACCATCCGTGCAGCCGATGCGGTGGATGGCAATCTGCTTTTAGTCGCCAAAGCAGAGGTGGAAATCTATCTCAATGGCCGCAAGATCGTACTGCGGGACAAGTCGGAGGATGTGGGGCATTACCGCGCCAAAGTGCCGGAGCGCACCTTGAAAGCCGGAGACGTGTTCGTGCTCAATCTGCGCTCACCCTATGTTTATCGCGTGATTTCCGCCGCCATCAACCTGCCGAAGCAGGGCGCTCAGATTCCCATCAAGAAAGAGCACTGGCGTTTCCTGGGGGAGAAGATTGATCCGCGCAAGATCACCTCAAAGGAAATCCAGGCCGCGCAAACCATGCTCGCGCCAGGCTCCCCCGATCCCGTCGGGGAGACGGAGCGTGAGAAGCTGGGCATGCTGAACACCGCGCAAGGCAGTGACTGGGTGAAGACCGCCGACAGGCTCAACGGCTGGTACTGCATCGGCTTCGTCATCACTCCTGAGATGCTGAAGGCCCTCGTGCCGTTCCCGGTCAAGTAGGGCGGAGAGAGTAGGCGAAGCCACCACGCCTATTCAGACCTTCGGGTCTTCGTGCCTTGAGAAATTTTAAACCGAATAGCCACGATGAACGCCACCCTCTCCAAACCCGCGTGGATCGTCGTCTGTCGTCACAGCCGAGATTTTCATCTGGGGCAGGCGGCCTCGGTGAAGCGGCAGTTTGAGCGGCAGGCGGGGTCTGATTGGGACTTTGTGTGCCTGACGGACCGTCCCAGCGAAGACTGGCATCTGCCGCTGCGCACGGACTGGCCCGGCTGGTGGGCCATTCTGGAGTCCTTTCGCCTGAGCGGCCAGCCGCATGTGCTGACCGGACTGGACACATTGCTGTATGGCGACCTGCGCCCGATCCTGCGTCTGGCGGAGAGCTGCCCGCCCTCGGTGCTCTACGGCATCCGCGACCTGGGCAAGCCCTCCAAGTGGGCCTCCGGGGTGACGGTGTGGAACGGTGACTGGTCGTTCATCGCGGACCGTTTTGATCCGGCGGCGCATCCGCGCCGCTTTCGTGGCAACCAGGACTACACTGCCTGGGCGGTGGGCCAGGAGCCGGGACGACACCTGGGCTATCTCCAGGACAAGGTGGAGGGGATCGTGAGCTACAAAAAGCACCTCCGAGGCAAGCACTCCCAACCGCCCGCAGGCACGCGGATCGTGTGCTTTCACGGCAAGCCGCGGCCATGGAACGTGGGGCCGAAGGAAGCGCCCTGGGTGGGCGAGTTTCTTCAGGAGCATTCCGGACAGGGCGGCATCCGGACGGGCAGCGTTCCAGGGGCGGGTTTGCCCCTCTGGCAGAAGGCCCAGGAACTGGGCATCACCCATGTGCCCGTGGCTCCGCACACCCCCAACCTGGGGGATGACATTCAGTCCGAGGCGGCCTGCCGCTGGTTCGGCGTGCGGGAGACGGTGCTGCGCGACCAGCCGCGAAGCTGGCCTCCCGGCTCCTGCGTGGCGCTCTGCGGCTGGTGGGCGGTGCCGTTTCTGCCACCAGAGGGAGTGCGCGTGGCCCTGATCGGCATGCACTGGGACCCGCGATGTTGGAAACGCATGGCACCGGCGGACTGGCGACGGCTGCGGGAACTGGTGAAAGAACAGGGATTCCCGCTGGGCTGCCGGGATGAGGCCACGCTGGCCGTAGCACGCCAGCATGGGGTGGAGGCGGTATTCAGCGGCTGTGTGACGCAAACCCTGCACCCCAACGCAGATGGACTCCGCCAAGGCCGCTACGCCGTGGACTGCACGCCGCCTGATGCGTCCTGGGAATGCCTGACCCACTGCTGCGAGGAACTCCCCGGCATGCCCCCTGAAGAGCGGCTGGCGCTGGCTGCCGGGCGTCTGGAAATCTATGCACAGGCGGAGGCGGTGATGACCAGCCGACTGCACGCCTTCCTGCCCGCCCGGGCACTGGGGGTTCCCTCCGTAGCGTGGCGGTTTGACAGCCCGCCGCCGAATCCGTCGCGACTGAGCGGGCACTGCCCTGAATTCGCAGTCGTGAGAGAGAAACAGGCGGCCTCCCGACCCAAGCCCAAGCTCGCGAGCCGTGGCCCGACCATCGCAACCTCACAATCCTATTCCACCTTGATGAATGCTCCCAACGATACCCTGACCCTGAATGCCGTGCTGTGGAAACGCGACGAGTCCGAGGTGCTGAAAAGGCTCAACGGCGAATCTGAAACTCCGCTGCGGCTGCGCGCCCGTCATGCAGGCGGCACGCTGGAGCTGCGGGAAACTGTTGCTGCCGCCAGTCTCGGCGAAGTGTTGCGACGGCATGGTGTGAATCTGAATGAGCCAGTGGACTTGGAAGTGTGGAAAGCGAAGCGTCAGGCGGCAGGTGGAACATGGCGGCACAACTGGGAGAAGGTGGCGGCGGAGCGGGCGGCAAAAAACAATGTTTCCGCAGTCATCCCGCCGCTTGCGGGGCATGGGCCAAGGAGAGGCAACGAGTCGTCGCCCATTCCAGGCGGGCAGGCAACGAGTCGTCGCCCCTCCACGACTGCGGAGGCTGGAGGACCAGCCGCCTTACCATTGCCTGCCACGCCTGCTTTGCCTGCGGCTGAACCGGTGCGTCCCGTGCGGGTGGCACCGATGTTTTTCCGAGCGGACGGCGGGACGATGGATCTGGCGGACCTGTACCATGGTCAGACTCTCTTCCTGGTGCTCAACGGCAGCAGCTTGAAGAATTTCGACTGGGACAAGCTCAAGCGCCCCGGCATCTGCAGCTTCGGAGTGAACAACGGGGCGCACGGCTTCCGCCCGCAATTCTGGACCTGCGTGGACGATCCGACACGGTTCATGGAAAGCATCTGGCGTGATCCGGGCATTCTCAAATTTGTGCCACAGGCCCACTTCGAGAGACCGGTCTGGGATGCTGAACAAGACGTGCTCTCCTCCCGAAAGGTGCGGGATTTTCCGAATGTGCTGGGGTACCGCCGCAATGAGCACTTCCAGGCCGCGCAATGGCTGTACGAGGACACGATCAACTGGGGCAACCACGCCCAGTACGGCGGCGGTCGCTCGGTGATGCTGGTGGCCCTGCGCATTGCATACCTGCTGGGCTTCCGCCGGGTGAACCTGCTGGGCTGCGACTTCAAAATGGATGAAAAGCACCACTACTGGTTCGACGAGGAGCGCACGGCGACGGCCATCCGCAACAACACGAACAGCTACCGGATCATGACCGGTTACTTCGAGCAGCTCCGACCGCAGTTTGAACGCGCCGGATTGCAGGTCTTCAACTGCAATCCCCAGAGCCAGTTGAAAGTCTTCCCCTTCGCCGATCTGGACACCGCTCTGCGTAAGGCGGAGGTGCACACCTCCGCCAGCACGCGCGGCATGTATGTGGACCGCTTCAAGCCCGCGCCTCCGCCCAAGAACGAAGGACGCGAGATTCTGGAACCGCTGCTGGCGTCGGTGAACGGCGCGGAGGTGCGGACGGAGCCCTTTGTGCATCTTCACCTCGCCCAAGTGTTCTCCGATTCTGTTTATCGCGGCCTGTTGGCGCATCTGCCGGAGGACCGGCATTACACGGAACTGCGCCATGCGGACGCCATCCAGCCGGACGGCAGGAGTGCGCGGCTGCGATTTGCCTTTGGAGGCAAGGAAATAGCCGCCCTGCCACCAGAGCAGCGCATCTTCTGGCAGCGTATGCTTGTGGCGCTGCGTGATCCTGCGCTCGAGAAGGCGCTTCGGGAAAAGCTCAAGCCTGGATTGCATGAGCGTTTCCGCGAGAGCCTGGGAGACATCGTTGTGCATCCGGTGGTGGAACTGATCCGGGATCTGCCTGGCTATCGTATCAGGGCGCATACGGGCATCTTCAAAAAGGTCATCACGATGCAGTTCGATCTTCCAGAGGACGGGGATCTGGAAGCGTTGGGCACCACGTTTTACCGTCGGCACGAAGACGGGAAGTTCGAGCCCGCCCTGCGCATGCCCTTTCTGCCGGCCACCGGCCACGCCTTTGCCGTGAATTCACGAAGCTGGCACGGGGTGGACGTCATTCCTGACGGTTCCAAGCCGCGCAACTTGCTGACGCTGACCTACTACCTCGGCAAAACGGGCGCGTGATCTGAAACCTACGACAAGCGCTGGTCGCAACCTGTTTCATCCCAAACCCACGGCATCACGCACGCGGGCGAGAGTCTTGCGGGCGACGCTGCGGGCTTTTTCGGCGCCTTCGGCGAGAACTTTGTCCACGTAGCCTGGGTCGGCGAGGATTTCGTCCCGGCGGGCGCGGTAGGGGGCGAAGTAGTCGGTGACGCCTTGGAGGAGGCGCTTTTTGAAGTCGCCGTAGCCGACGCCGCCGTTGAGGTGGTCGTTCACCATCGCGGTGTAGTCGGCTTCGGAGGCGACGAGCTTGTAGAGGGCGAGGATGCTGCTGCCTTCGACGGGCTTGGGGGCCTCGACGGGCGTGGAGTCGGTCTTGATGCCCATGATCTTCTTCTTGAGCGGCCCAGGCTCTTCAAACAACGGGATCGTGTTGTCGTAGCTCTTGCTCATCTTCTGTCCGTCGAGGCCGGGGACGATGGCGGTGGACTCCTGGATGCGCGGGTTGGGCAGCTTGAAGAGCCCTTCGCCGAAGGTTTCGTTCATCTTGATGGCGATGTCGCGCGTGACCTCGACATGCTGCTTCTGATCCTTGCCGACAGGGACGACGTCGCTGTCATAGATCAAAATGTCCGCAGCCATGAGCACGGGATAGGCGAAGAGGCCGTGGGAGGGCTTGATGCCGTTGGCGATCTTGTCCTTGTAGCTGTGGCAGCGCTCCAGCAGGCCCATCGGGGTGATCGTGCTGAGGATCCAGGCAAGCTCGCAGTGCTCCGGCACATCGCTCTGGCGGAAGAAGACGCATTTGTCCGGATCGAGGCCGCAGGCGAGGAAATCGACGGCGAGTTCACGGACGAAGCCGCGCAGCGCCTTGCCGTCGTGGATGGAGGTGAGCGAGTGGTAGTCGGCGATGAAGTAGTAGGCATCGCCCTCGTGCTGCAGTTTAAGCGCGGGCTCCATCATGCCAAAGAAATTGCCGATGTGGAGTCTGCCGCTGGGTTGAAGGCCGGAAAGGATGCGCATGGTTGAGGAAGGCTGCTTGAAGATGAAGGCGGAGTTTGAATGGCGAATGCGGAATGTCGAATGCCGAATGAGAGGCAGACTTCCAGCTCTTTTCCCGCGATCAGCGGTCAGGCCAGCCGTTTGCGATTGGCGATCAGGCCGTGCTTCGGGCCAAAGACAAACGCGAGAGCGAAAAGGGCGGACTGGGCAAGGACGATGCAGGCACCGGTGGCGCCGTTGATGAAGAAGCTGACATAGACGCCGAGGCAACTGGCGAGAACCGAAGAGCCGGCGGCAATGAGCAGCATGCGGTCAAAGCGGTCGGTGAGCAGCCGGGCGGTGCAGCCGGGAGTGATGAGCATGGCGACGACGAGGATGATGCCGACGGCCTGCAGCGAGGCGACGATGGTGGCGGCAAGAAGGCCGAGGAGCACGTAATAGAGCGCGTTCGTGTTCAAACCGATGGCGCGGGCGTGGGCGGGGTCAAAGCAGAAGAGCAGCAGGTCTTTGCGCATGAAAAAAATGACAAGCAGCGTGACCGCAGAGGCGGCGAGGGTCTGGATCATGTCCCCGCGCTCGATGCCGAGGATGTTGCCGAAGAGGATGTGATTGAGGTGGGCCTCGGTCTCCACCTTGGTGAACATGACCAGACCGAGGGCGAAGAGCCCGGTGAAGACGATGCCCATGACGGTGTCTTCTTTGATGCGGGTGTTCGATTTGATCCAGCCGGTGGCGGTGGCGCAGAACAGGCCGGTGGCAAACGCGCCCACGGCCAGCGGCAGCCCGAGCATGTAAGCGCCGACGACCCCGGGCAGCACGGCATGGGAAATGGCATCCCCCATCAAGGACCAGCCCTTCAGCACGAGGTAGCAGGAGAGCACCGCGCACACGGCTCCGACGAGTGCGCCGACGAGCAACGCCTCGATCATGAAGCCGTATTGAAAGGGAGCCAGTAGATTCATGGCAGGGCGGCGGCACGGCGCTGAGCGCGGGCGGCGAGCAGGCCGTGTTTCGGAGCAAGGGCGAGTGCGATGAGGAAGACGAGGGTCTGCAACACGACGATGCAGCCGCCAGTGGAGCCGTTCAGGAAGTAGCTGGCATACGCGCCGATGACGCCGCACAGCGTCCCGGTGACGGTGGCGATGGCCAGCATCCGCCCGAAGCGATCCGTAAGCAGGTAGGCCGTGGCCCCGGGGGTGACGAGCATGGCGACGACGAGGCATGCGCCGACGGTTTGCAGGGCCGCGACGGCGGTGGCGGAGAGCAGGGCGAGCAGCAGGAAGTGCAAAAAGCGCGTGTTCATGCCGAGACTGCGGGCATGGGCCTCGTCGAAGCAGTAGAGCAGCAGGTCGCGCCACTTCAGACCGAGCACGAGGATGGACACGGCGGAGATGATGAGCACCTGGAGGATGTCGGGATCGGAGATGGCGAGGATGTTGCCAAAGATGATGGTGCGCAGGTTGAGATTGCTCGGATAGAGCGAGAGCATCAGCAGGCCGAGCGCGAAAAAGCTGGTGAAGACCACGCCGATGACGGCGTCCTCACGCAGGCGGGAGTTGTTCTTCACCCAGCCCATGCCGACTGCGGCCAGCACACCTGCCACAAAGGCGCCGAGAGAAAAAGGCAACCCCAGCAGCCACGCCAGCGAGACGCCGGGCACGACCGCATGCGAAAGCGCGTCCCCCATGAGCGACCAGCCTTTCAGCGTGATGAAACAGGACAAAAAAGCGCACACGCCGCCGATGAGGCCGCTCACGAGGATGGCCTTCACCATGTATTCGTAGTGGAAGGGCGTGAGGAGGCTAGTCATGGTGAAATGACGAATGAGTAAGCTCGAATGACGAAGGAATGACGAAGCACTAATGACGAAGCCTTCAGATCACGTGGCTTTGTTCGGACTTCGGCCTTCGTCATTGTTTCGTCATTCGGATTTAGGAATTCGGCATTCATTCACTCCCCTGCCTCCTTTTCCCGCTCTTTGACCAGCTCCTCGCGTCCCTGGCGGTCGGTGTACTCCAAATGGCCGTCTTTGCCGAAGACGAGCGGGCGCTCGTCGTCGGTGAGCAGTTTCACCGTGCGGCCGTCGTGCTCCTGGATGGTGGACTGCTCGAACTGGAACTGCCGCAGCACACCGCCAAAGGCGCGGGAGAGGTTGTCCTCGGTGAAAACCTGCTCCGTGGGGCCAAAGGCGAGCACGGTGCGATTGACGAGCACGACCTGGTCGCAGAATTCGGGGACGCTGCCGAGATTGTGCGTGGAGACGAGCATGATGTGCCCCTCCTTCCGCAGGTCGCGCAGAAGCTCGATGATGGCAGACTCGGTCTGCACGTCCACACCGGTGAAGGGCTCGTCCAGCAGCATGATGCGGCCCTGCTGGGCCAGCGCCCGGGCCAGGAAGACGCGCTTTTTCTGCCCGCCAGAGAGTTCGCCGATCTGGCGGTCTTTGAAGGCGCTCATGCCCACACGTTCGAGGCATTCCCGGGCGATGCGCTTGTCCTCGGCCCGAGGGATACGCATGAAGTTCATGTGGCCGTAGCGGCCCATCATGACGACGTCCCAAACGCTGACAGGAAAGGTCCAGTCCACCTCCTCGCTCTGCGGCACGTAGGCGACGAGCTGGCGCTTGCGGGATTTTTCGACGTCGAGTCCGGCGATTTTAACGCTACCCTTCGCCGGGCGGAGAAAGCCCATGATGGATTTGAAGAGCGTGCTCTTCCCGCTGCCGTTCACGCCGACGAGGGCGCAGATGGTGCCCGGCCCGAGCGTGAAGGTGGCGTCTCTGAGCGCGACATGGCCGTTGGTGTAGGCCACCGTCACATCGGCGACTTCAATGGAGAGCGGCGGTGATGTGGCAGACTGGGGGATCACGGATGGGAGAAGGCCTTCACGATGGTGTCGGCATTGTATTGCAGCAGCTTCAGATACGTCGGTGCGGGACCGTCTTCAGCAGTGAGCGAGTCCACATACAGCACGCCGCCATATCGCGCACCGGTTTCCTTGGCCACTTGCAGCATGGCCTTGTCGCTGATGGTGCTTTCGGAGAAGACGACCGGTATCTTGTTCGCACGCACGGTGTCCACGACCTTCTGCACCTGCTGCGGGGTGCCTTCCTGGTCGGCGTTGATGGGCCAGAGGTAGAGTTCCTTCATGCCGTAGTTCCGCGTCAGGTAGGAGAAAGCTCCCTCGCAACTGACCAGCCAGCGCTGATCGGCGGGGATGGCCTCCAGCGCCTTGCGCACCGGTTCGTCCACGGCGCGGATTTCCTCCGTGTAGGCGCCGGCGTTGGCGTTGTAGGCGGTCTCGTTGGCGGGATCGAGCTCCACGAGCGCCCGCCGGATGTTTTCGACGTAAACGATGGCGTTCGCCGGCGACATCCAGGAATGCGGATTCGGCTTTCCGGTGTAGGGCCCGTCCCCGATGCCGATCGGCTCGATCCCCTCCGTGAGCACCACGCTGGGCACGTCCTGCACCTGCTGGAGGAATTTTTCAAACCAGCGCTCCAGGCCCATGCCGTTCCACAGCACAAGGTCGGCGTCCTGCGCCTTCACGAGGTCGAGCGGCGTCGGCTCATAGTCATGAATCTCCGCCCCCGGCTTCGTGATGGACTCCACGATGGCCGCCGTGCCGGCGACCTTCTGCGCCATGTCCTGAATGATGGTGAAGGTGGTCAGGATGCGTTTC
>CAMAZK010000110.1 GCA_945863205.1 Akkermansia muciniphila
GTCAAGCCCGCACCGAAACCCGCCGCCAAGCCCGCGTCGAAACCGGCGGCGTCCTCTGCGGTGAAGCCGCCCCGCGTGGTGATCACCACGACCGGAAGCGGCAAGAAGTCCTCCAGCACCACGAAGCCCAAGGCTGCGCCGAAATCAGAGTCGAAGGCTGTCTCGAAGCCGGAGTCCAAACCAGTGTCCAAGACGGAGTCCAAAACGGAACCTGTGAAGGATGTGACCTCCTCTGCGAAGCGGGGCGATGGGGAGTTTGTCCCTGAAGATGATGGCAAGCCCTCCAGTGCCTCGATGTCCGAGCCGGTCACCGTCCTGCCAGCCAACGGCGGCTGGGAGATCGTGAAGATCGGCGGCCGCGACTACGTGACGGCGGACAGCATCCGGAACTTTTACAACCCGCTCTACGGCTTCACCACCTTTCGCCTGGACGGGAATCACCTGTGGATCGGCTCGTCGAAGCTCGTGGTCAAGGCGGCCATCGGTTCCCAGGAGATGCTGATCAACAACATCAAATTCATCCTGAGCTTTCCAGTCCAGTCCCACAAGGGCAAGGCGCTGTTTTCCCGCCTCGATCTCTGCAAGCTGATCGACCCCGTGCTCTGCCCCAGCCACATTCAGAACGCGGAGTTCTTTGACACCATCGTCCTGGACGCCGGCCATGGCGGGCACGATGCGGGTGCGCGTGGCGTTTACGGCTATGAGAAGGATTTCGCGCTGAAAATGGCGATGTCGGTGCGCACGGCTCTGATGCAGCGCGGCTTCAAGGTCATCCTCACCCGCGCCAACGACACCTTCATCACCCTGGGCGGGCGCGTGGCGATCGCCAATCAGACGCCGAAGAGCATCTTCATCAGCCTGCACTTCAACTCGGGCGGGTCGGCCGCGTCCGGCATCGAGACATGGGCGCTGACACCGCAGAGCGCCCCGGCCACGATGGCCCGCGGCGGCGGTTACAACATTAACGGCGTCACCGGCAACAAGCAGGACTCCGCGAACATCGCGCTGGCGACCGCCGTGCATGCGAGCGTGATCAGCCGCTTCAAGTTCGTGGATCGCGGCATCAAGCGCGCCCAGTGGAGCGTGCTGACGGGCTGCAAGCGCCCGGGCATCCTGTTTGAAGGCGGCTTTGTCACCAACGCCAAGGAGTGCCTGCTCGTGGCCTCCGATACCTACCGTCAGCAGGTTTCAGCGGCGATCGGTGATGCGGTGGTGAACTACCGCAAAGCGCTGGAAACCGCCATGGCGAAGCGCTGAGCTAGATGCTCGATGCTGGTGGCTGGATGCTCGAATCGAGTGCCAGGCATTCTGAGAGCAATGCTGGAAGGTCTGCCGTGTCGTCTAGCGTGAACTCAGCGGTCACTTTCGGCTCATGGTGGCTCAGGATGCGGACGGTGTGCGGCACGCCGGCATTGACGGCCATCTGGATGTCGCGGTCGTGATCGCCCACCAGCCAGCTGCGGGTCAGATCCAGCTGGTGCTCGTCCCGGGCGTGAAAGATCATCGCGGGACTCGGCTTGCGGCAGTCGCAGGTGCCGGAGAGATGGGTGCAGGCGTAGATCGCATCGAAGGCCGCCTGGTGGGCGGAGAGCTCCGCTTGCATCTTGGCGTGAATTTCGTCCAAAGCGGTCTGCGTCATCAGCGCCTTGCCGACGCCCTGCTGGCTCGTGACCAAAATGGTGGCGTAGCCGCGCGAGCGGCAGAGGGCGAGCGCCGGGATGATACCTTCGGTGAAATGGAAATCCTCGCAGCGCAGCACGTAGCCGCTGCCCGGGGAGCGATTCACCACGCCATCACGGTCAAAAAAAACAGCCGGTCGCGGTCGGGCGGAGAGTGCGGACATGCGGTGCCTGGGGGAGAAAATAAGGGAGAGGGGCGAAACGACCGCCTCGAACCATCGGGACTGATTTCCCGAAGTGGTACCCCCGGTAGGATTCGAACCTACGACAAATTGATTAAGAGTCAACTGCTCTACCAACTGAGCTACGGAGGCATTTCCTGTCCGATGTGAAACAGGGTCGGTGAAGAGCGAGAGTCATATGCATCTCAGCCCTCCGCGCAAGCCCGTTTTGATTTTCAGGGCGAAACTTTCAGGTGCTGATCCGATGAGCGGTGGTAGTCAGGGGCATGAAACGACTGGCCCTGCTCCTCCTCATTCAGACGGCTGCGGCGGAACTCCCGCTGCAGCTCTCCATTTCCGGAGAGAACGGAATTTACACGAAGGAACGCTGGAAGGCGGACTGGCCCGGCTGCGAGTTTGAGGGGGGGATCCGTGAGCAGCGCGTCGCGGTGGTCGAGACGGACGGACTGAAGTGGCTGCGTGTGAACTATACCCCCGGCAGGATCGGCCCCGAGGAAGGCGGCGCAGGCTGGCGCATGCCCTTTGGCAGGCACGAAACGGCGGAGCTGGGCTACACGCTGCGCTTCAGCTCTGACTTTGATTTCGTCAAAGGCGGGAAACTGCCCGGACTCTGCGGCGGTCCTGAAAACGTCAGCGGCGGCCGGCCGGCGGACGGCAGAAATGGATTTTCAGCGCGTCTCATGTGGCGCCGGGACGGGCGGGGGGAGGCCTACGTCTATCACAAGAATCAGAAGGGCGACTATGGCGACAGCTTTGCCTTTCCCGACGATTTTCGTTTTCCCACGGCTGCGCCGGTCAAGGTGCGCCTGTCCGTGACCATGAACACTCCGGGCAAGCGTGATGGCACGCTGCGGGTGTGGATCGATGATCGCATGATGGTCGAGCGCACCGACATGGAATGGCGCTCCGCAGGCACCTTCGGCGTGGATGGCCTCTACTTTGAGACCTTCCACGGCGGCGGCGACAAGTCCTGGGCACCGACGCGCCCCTGCTGGGCGGAGTTTGGTCAGATCAGCGTCCGGTGACTTGAGGCTGCGCTTGTCAGGACGCCTGCCGCACTGCATGCGTCGGTTTGGGAGGGGACCTGACCGAGCTTTGCCATCTGGAGGCCGCTGCCTGCGGATTTCGTGCTGGCGCTACTTTCCCAGCGCCTCGCCGACGGCTGCGGCGACTTTTTGGGCCAGGTGGTCGCTGCCGGCTTCGGTGTAGTGGAGGTCTTTGGGCTTGTGGAACTCTTCAAACTTCGGCGTCATCCAGGCGTTCAGGTCGTTGATGGTCACGCCGTTCTCCTTCATCACGCGGGCGGCGATGGCGTTGTATTCGGCGACCTGTCCGAACTTCCTGGGCGGATTCAGCTCGCCTTCGGGAATGGGAGTCGTGCTGGCCCAGATCAATCTCGCCCCGGTGGTCTTTAAGGTGGTGACGAGCTGGCGCAGATTCGCCTCGTAGTCGGCGGGTTCCACCTGGCGCTTGCCATCAGGCATGAATTTGAGGTCGTGGATGCCCCAGTTGAAGTGGATCACATCCCATTTCCCGCCGCCGAGCCATTTTTTGATGCTGGCTACGCCATTCTTCGTGGGACCGCCGTTCGCGGGGATGCGGTGGACGTTGGCTTTGCCGGTGAGGAGCTTTCGGACGGGCAGGGTGTAGCCCATGGAGATCGAATCACCGATCAGGAGCACGCGCGGCAGTCCGGCTGCGTCTTCGATCGGTGCCAGGACCGGATTCGGCGCACGGGCCGGTTTGGCGGCGGGAGCGGGTTGCTGGGCGGTGGCGGAAAGCAGGCCGAGACAGAGGCAGGCGAGGGGGATGTGGAGGGGCAGGGGATGCATGCAGGAGAGAACACGGGCCTCGCGGGGCATGTTTCTCACATCCAAAGACAAAACGACCGCTTGATTCTATTATGGAAAGTATAATATTTGGCATGTTATTGAATTTCTGTTTGCCGTGAAGCGCTTTCGTTCTGTCCTCCTGACCCTCCTCGCCTTTCCGTGCGCGGCTGCAGCGGACGTGATCTTGGAGTGGAACAGGCTCATGCTCCAGACCTTCGCAGCTGACAGCACGGCCTCTCCACCCAGCAACTCGCGGACGATGGGAATGCTCGGCGGGGCGGTGTTTGACGCGGTCAACTCGGTGAACCGGAACTACAGCGGCTACCTGGGCTACTTTGATCCCACCACTGCCGGAAGCTCGACCGACATGTCGGCAGCGGCGGCTACGGCGGCCTACAACACCCTGACGTCGATCTACACGGACCTCCACGGCGCGGGGAATATTTACCAGTCGAACTTCGACTCCCTCTACAACTCCCAGATGTCGGCCATCGCGGCGGGAGATGCGAAGACCCGCGGCATGGAGGTCGGCATGGCCGCCGCCCAGGCGATGGTCACGACGAGGGCCGGGGACGGTTGGAATGCAGCCTCCTCCTACACGCCGCAGCCCCTCGGCACTGTGGGCCGCTGGCAGGCGGGCAGCACACCCGGTGCATGGGGCAGCGGTTCGGAGTCCTTTTTGAAGCCGCAATGGGGCGAGATGACGCCGTTTACGCTGACTTCAGGCAGTCAATTCCGACCTGCGGGGCCGAATGGCTTCCAACCTACCGACTACGCCGCGTGGGTGCAAAGCGCCGCCTACGAGGCCGATTTCAACCAGGTCAAGACCCTCGGCGGCACCACCAGCACCCTCCGCACGGTGGATCAGACGGCGATCGCTTACTTCTGGGTGGATGGCCCGGGCACCGCTTCCCCGCCCGGCCACTGGAACCGCATCGCCCAGACCATCTCGGCCTCCGCCGGACTGAATCTGGAGGAAAACGCCCGGCTCTTCGCCCTCCTGAACATCGCCCAAGCGGACACCGGCATCGCTTCTTGGGAAGCCAAGGTGTATTTCGATTCCTGGCGGCCGATGCTCGGCATCAACACCGCCAGCACGGACGGCAATCCGAACACCCTCGAGGATGCCGCCTGGACACCGCTCATTCCGAATCCGTCCTTCGGCTCCTACACCAGCGGCCACAGCGCTTTCAGCATGGTCGGAGCCACGATTCTGGCGGAGTTCTTCGGCACGGATGACATCGCCTTCACCACCGGCAGCGAGTCGCCCTTTCTGCCGCTGGGTTACACGCGCAGTTTCAGCAGCTTCAGCGAAGCCGCCGAGGAAGCCGGCATGAGCCGCATCTACGGCGGGATTCACTGGATGAGCGACAACATTGATGGCGCCATCCTCGGCGAAAGCGTCGGGAGCTACGTCTTCGCGAACTACTTCCAGCCCGTGCCGGAGCCCACCGGGGCCGTGCTCGTTCTCTGCGGCGGCCTGCTGGTGTTCGCACGCCGCCGCCGCTAGGCCGGCTGCGCTGCCGGGTCAGACGATCTCCACGCTCACCCGGGCGCTGCTGTCCATGGTGCCGATGATCTTGGCGTCCTTGCCGCAGGCCAGCGCCTTGTCCGCGTCTTCGGGCGCGACGATCGCCACCCAGCCGAGGCCCATGTTGAATGTGTCGATCGCGTCCGCCTTGTCGGCGTGATGCAGGACCTTCTGCACCACGTCGTTCTGCCAGAAAGGAATGCGCAGTTCCGCACCGAGGCCGCGCTTCAGGAACATGCGACCGAGATTCTCCGGCAGACCGCCGCCGGTGATGTGCGCCATCGCCTTCGGGCGCACGCCAGCGGCCTTCAGCGCCTTGGGTTCTTCATGGTAGAGCAGGGTCGGCAGCAGCAGTTTTTGCGCTTCTTCATCCGTCAGCTCGATCTTCTCGCGTTCAAGAATGCGGCGCACGAGGCTGAAACCGTTCGCGTGGAATCCGGCGCTCGGCCAGCCGACGAGCACGTCACCGGCGGCGATCGTGCCCGGATCGAGCAGTTCGCCCTTTTCCCCGGCGCCGATGGCGAAGCCGCTAAGCTCAACCAGCCCTTCAGGCACGATTCCGGGCATCTCCGCCGTCTCGCCGCCGGCCAGGATGCAGTTGCAGGCCTCCAGATATTCGACCATGCCCGCGATGAGCCGTGTGATCTGCCCTTTCTGAATCTTCGGGATGCCGATGTAGTCCAGGAACATGATCGGATCCGCTCCGGTGGTCAGAATGTCGTTCACATTCATCGCCACCAGGTCCTTCCCGGCCGCTTCGAGGAGGTCGTATTTCAGCAGCAGCTCCAGCTTCGTTCCCACGCCGTCGCAGCCGGTCACGATCACGGGAGCCTTGTAGTCGCTCAGGTCATAGGCTGCGGCAAACATGCCAAAGGCGTTTGCCAGCTTGCGTGATTGCTGGGTGCGCTTCACGAGCACTCCGATGTCATCGACCAGGGACGCTGCTTCGTGAATATCGACGCCGGCTTGTTTGTAAGTGTGTGCGGAGGGGCTGCTCATGGGATGGGAGGGGCGGTGGTTAGCGCGAAAGGCCGCCCCGCTCAAACGGAAACTCCGGCTTTACGGAGGCTGGTTCCCGCCTCAAACCAGCTCCGGCATGGGCAGATGCCCATCGACCAGGTACTGCGGCCGCCCCGTGAGATCGGTCAGCGTGGCCTTGGTCACGTCGATGCCCATCTGCCTGTAAAGCGTGGCAAAGACCTCGCCAAAGGCGACCGGACGGTCGGTGGCCTCGCCGGCGTGCTTGTCGGTGGCCCCGATGACCTGGCCGTGGCGCATGCCGCCGCAGGCCAGCAGGGCCGAAGCGACACGCGGCCAGTGATCGCGGCCGCCTTTGGCGTTGATCGTCGGCGTGCGGCCGAATTCACCCCAGACGACGACGGAGACGTCCTGATCCAGGCCGCGCTCGTGCAGGTCGGTGATCAGCGCGGTGAGGCCGCTGTCGAGCAGCGGCAGGTCCTCGCGGAGTTGCTTGAAATTGTCGCTGTGGTAGTCCCAGCGGCTGAAGGCGAGGGTCACGACGCGTGCACCGGCTTCCACCAAGCGACGAGCGGCGAGGAAGTGCTCGGGCAGGCGCGGGCCGCCGTCGTCGCGGTTGCGGTTTTCACCTTTGCCGTAGCGCTCGACGATGCGCGGGTCTTCGCGGCTCAAATCGAGCGCGTGAATCAGCTTCGGACTCGTCAGCACGTTCAGCGCCTGCTCGTTGAAAACATCCACGCCGCCCATGAGGCCTGTGGCGTCGAGATCGCGGCGCAGATTGTCAAAGCTGGAAAGCAGCGACTTGCGATCGCGCAGACGGTCGAGCGTGATGCCGTTGAGCGACATGTCGTCCGTGCCGCTGCCGCGATTGGCCTGAAACGGCGCATGCGCCACGCCGAGGAAGCCAGGCTCGCCCGTGCGCGCCCATTCCATGTGGCCCATCTTCGGCGCCAGGCCGACGAACGACGGCATCGCCGGATTGGCTGAACCTTGCAGCTTGGAAACGACTGAACCCATCGAAGGCCAGCCGCCAGGAGGCTGCTGTTTCGAATTGCGACCCGTGAGGCACTGGAAGGCATCGTGGCGACCATCGCAGTCGGCCAGCGAGCGGATGATGGTGCATTTGTCCATCATCTTCGCGAGACGCGGCATCTGCTCGGTGATTTGAATGCCCGGAACGTTCGTGGAGATCGGTTTGAACTCGCCGCGGATCTCGCTCGGCGCATCTGGCTTCAGATCGAAGATGTCCTGATGCGAGGGGCCGCCGGGCAGGAAGATCATGATCACCGCCTTGTGCGACCGGCCGGTCTTTTGCACCGCTTCGGCACGGAGTACGTCGTTCAGCGACATCCCGCCCATGGCGAGTCCACCGATCTTGAGGAAGTTTCGACGCGACACGCCATCGCAGAAGCCGCCGCTGGGATGTGAATACAGGTTGAGCATGACCGCTAACCTACGGGGGGACTGTGGCGTCTCTTGCCAGACTGGCGACAAGTGTCGCTTTTGCTTGGAATCCATGAGCAGTTCTATGGCCGTGCGCATCTCGTCGTCGGCTGGACCAAGCCGGACATGCCGCTGCACGTGCCCGAGTGGCGCGACTTGACCCGGACATCAGCTGGGGAGTCGGAAGAGACGAAAAGCATGTGGCGCGTCGAGTGATGCCAGAGTGGTCCGCACAGTCCCCTGTGCGGGGTGTGGCAGGCTGCTGATTGCCGCCGACCGGACAAACTCGCAAAGTCGATGCGTCTGCCTGTCATTGGCATTCGACGCAACGAGCGCTTGCGGAGCACCGCACACAGGATTCGCTGCGCAGGTGCGGACCACTTTAGCTCAGCCCCTTGATCGGCGAGCCCATGTAGAGCGTGTGCGGGCGACCGGTGAAGTCGTGCCACATGAGGTCGTTGGGCAGGCCGAGGGCATCGTAAATCGTCGCGGCGAGGTTTTCGGGCGTTTGCGGATCGCTTTCGGGGTAGCCGCCGATCTTGTCGCTGCTGCCGATGACACGACCACCTTTGACGCCGCCGCCCGCGAGCAAAACGCTCTGCACGGCACCCCAGTGATCGCGACCGGGCAGGGCGGTGGCGGAGATGCTCTTGATCTTCGGCGTGCGGCCAAATTCACCGCCCATGACGATGAGTGTCTCATCAAGCTGGCCGCTGGCGTCGAGATCCTCGATCAAGGCGCTCACGGCCTGATCCATCGGCGGCAGCAGGAAGTTCTTCAGATTCGGCCACGCGGCCTGATGCGTGTCCCAGGTCTCGTTGTTGCCGAGATTGACCTGCACAAGCCGCACGCCGCTTTGCACGAGGTTTTTGGCCATGAGCAGCGACCAGCCGAAGCTGTGGCGGCCGTAGCGGTCGAGCAGTTTGGGATCGACTTTCTCCAAACTGAAGGCGTCATGCACCTTGCGATTGCTCAGCAGGCCGATGGCGGCCTGACGGGTGGAATCGAAGGCTTCATCACCTGCGAGCGCGGTGAGGTCATTCGTCTGTTTTTCGAGCGAGTCACGCAGCGAGACGCGATCCATCACGCGGTCGAGCGTCAGACCCTGCGGCAGCGAGAGATGCGGGGCCTGGAACTTCAGCTTGTCGTCTTTTTCAAAGCCGCGCTCATGGTGAAACAAATACTGCGGATAAGCTCCATAGTGATTCGGGTGGTAGGGAGACATCTCCAGGAACCATGGATCATGCTGCGAACCCAGCATGCCGCCGAATTGGCCGGCGAGCGTGCGTCCCCCGCGATGCACGAGCTTGTCCGGCAGCACAATGGAAGGCGGCAGGTTGTCTTTCCGCTTCGGCAGCAGCGCCGTGGCCAGCGCGGCGATGCTGGGATGATCGGACTTCTTTGGCTTGCTGGGATCAAAACCTAGCGGCGCGTCACTGCGGCCCGTGAGCATGATGTGATGGCCCAGCGAGTGATCACTGCTGCCATGCGTGAGCGAGCGCACGAGGGACCACTTTTTCGAGATGCGCGCGAGATTCGGCATGTGCTCGCAGATGTGCAGGCCTGGTGTGCGCGTGCGGATGGGTTTGAACTCACCGCGATACTCCATCGGCGCGTCCGGCTTCATGTCGAAGCTGTCCTGCTGCGCCAGTCCGCCGGAAAGGAAGATGTAGATCACTGACTTCGCCCGCGCCGGCTGCGTGGCCGCCGTCATCGCCTGCAGGGCGCTGAGATGATTCATTCCCAGTCCCAGCAATCCGACCGCGCCGGCCTGAATGACTTCGCGGCGGGAAACGGGATGTGCTGGGTGCGGCAGTGACATGCGCCGGGGATTACGGCCCTTTCTGAGCCGCCCTTTCGGCGCGGAATGCTACTTTCGGTTCCAGCTGCCCAGTTTGGCCTTGTAGTCGAAGGGGTTTTCACCCGCTTCACGCTGCCGCAGCACCTTGGTGACCACCAGGACGCCGTTCTGCACCACCACCCGAAGATCGGCTTCGTCACCTTCTTTGAGAATCAGCCCCTCGGGCGTCGTGGTCTGGAGTTGGGGCATGTGCCGCCCCTAGTCGCTAAAGTCGCGGGAAGCAAGTCGCCTTCCGCCTCAGATCAGCTCCGGCATCGGCTGCCAGCCATCCACGAGATACTGCGGCCGGCCGGTCAGGTCGTTGAGCGTCGTTTTGACGGTGTCGATGCCCATGTGCTTGTAGAGCGTGGCAAAGACCTCGCCGAAATGCACGGGGCGCTCGGTCGGCTCGCCGCCGAGCTTGTCGGTGGCGCCGATGACCTGCCCGGTCTGCATGCCGCCGCCGGCCAGCAGCGCACCGCCGACACGCGGCCAGTGATCGCGGCCGCCATCCTTGTTCACGATCGGCGTACGTCCAAACTCGCCCCAGGCGACGACGGCCACGTCTTTGTCGAGGCCACGCTCGTGCAGATCCTCGACGAGGGCGCTCATGCCCTGATCGAAGAGCGGCAGGTGACGGAGAAGCTGCGGGTAATTGTTGTCGTGGAAGTCCCAGCGGCCGAAATTCAGCGTCACCACACGTGCGCCGGCTTCGACCAGGCGGCGGGCGAGCAGAAAGTGCTCGAGATTCAGCGGAGCGCCGTCGCCGTAGTTCTTCGTTTCGCCCTTGCCGTAGCGTTCGCGGGTTTTGGTCGTCTCCTTGCTCAAATCGAGCGCCGTGAGCAGCTTGCTGCTGGTCAGCACGTTCAGCGCCTGCTGATTGAAGGCGTCCATGCTGCTCACCAGCCCGCTGGAATCGAGTTCGCGGCGGAAATTGTCAAAACCGTCCAGCAGCGAGCGCCGGTCTTCAAGCCGGTCGAGCGTGATGCCGTTGAGCTGGAGATCTTCCACACCCGCGCCGTTCGGACGGAAAGCAGCGTGCGTGTTCCCACAGTAGCCGGGATGGCCGGGCGAGCCGTAGGGCGGATGACCGGCCTTTGGAGCGAGGCCGACGAAGGCAGGAATCGCGGGGTCGGCCTGTCCATTGAGCTTGGAAATCACCGAGCCAAAGGAAGGCGGATCGGAAAGGCGGCCCGTCGGCGCATTGCCACCGTTCGGAGGCGGCGCTTTGCCGGTGTAGCAGATGAAGCTGTCGTGCGCACCATTGGGCGAACCCCACATGCTGCGGATCGGCACCAGCTTGTCCATGATCTTGGCCAGACGCGGCGCGTGCTCGGAGATGTGGATGCCGGGGACGGCGGTCTTGATGGGCTTGTAGGGGCCGCGGATCTCCAGCGGCGCGTCCATTTTCAAGTCGTACATGTCCTGATGCGGCGGAGCACCGCACATGTAGATCATGATCACCGATTTGAAGCTGCGGCCCGCCTTCGCCTCCGCTTCCGCCTTCAGCAGCTCCGGCAGTGACAGCCCGCCCATGGCGAGACCACCGATGCGCATGAAATCCCGGCGCGAGACGCCGTCGCAGAATTTGCCGTGAGATTTGCCGGAGAGGGTAAGCATTTGAGGGTGCCAAAATAAGCACTCAACGTGCCGGAACTATCACTGAAACCGCGTTAAATGCCGGTCATGCGCCGCACACTCCTCCTCCTCATGTCTTTCGCACTCGCCGCCGATGCGGCTGATTTGCACTGGTCTGAACTCCCGCCGATCCCCGATCCGCGCGGTTTCGCGGGGTCATTTGCGGGTGTGAGCGATGGTTCTCTTATCGTGGCCGGTGGCACGCACTTCATCGACAAGATGCCTTGGGATGGGGGCACGAAGGTCTGGTATGACACGGTCTATGAGCTGAAGACCCCTGACGGGACCTGGCGGGTGAAAGGGAAGCTGCCGAAGCCGAACGGCTACGGCGTCAGCCTCACGACATCTGATGGACTTTTCATCATCGGCGGCGGAAATGCGACCGAGCATTACCGCGACGTCTTCTCGCTCACCGCAGATGCCGAGCTGCCGCCACTGCCAAAGCCCTGCGCCTTCTTGGCGGGCTGCGTGCTCGATGACGTCTTCTACATCGCCGGAGGGATCGAAACGCCGGCTGCGACCAGCGCCATGAACACCTTCTGGGCCTTCGATCTGAAGCAAAAGGATGCCGCATGGCAGGAGCTCCCGCCCTGCCCGGGCAAGCCGCGCATCCTCGCCTGCATGGCGGCTGCAAACGGCGCGGTGCATCTCTTTGGCGGCGCGACGCTGAAAGCCGGGGCCGATGGCAAAGCCGAGCGCGAGTGGCTGCAGGACGCGTGGAAGTATCTCCCGGCCAAAGGCTGGCAAAAGCTGCCGGACATGCCCCGCGTGGCCGTCGCCGCGCCGAATCCCGCGCCGGTCATCGATTCGACGATCCTCATCATCGGTGGCGATGACGGTTTGAATGCCAATTTCGAGCCCAAAACCCAGCATCCAGGCTTTCCGCGCTCGATCCTGGCCTTTGACCTCAAAACGCAGTCGTGGTCAAAGGCAGGGGAGGTGCCGTTCTCTCTCGTGACGACGAACGCCGTGCTCTGGGGCCAGCGTCTCATCGTTCCCGGCGGCGAGTCGCGTCCTGGAGTGCGTTCGCCGCAGGTGTGGAGTGCGCCGTTGCAATGAGTCCGCTTATCGGTCAATCAGGCGCGGTCGCACCATGAGCACCTCTCCCCGCATCGCCATCTCCCTCGGAGCCTCCTTCATGGGCTACGCCACGCATGCCGGCTTCATGGCCGCGCTGCATGCACGCGGCCTCCGGCCGGTGGCCGTGGCCGGCTCTTCCGCTGGTGCGATCACGGCAGGCCTCTACGCCGCCGGCCTCTCTCAGCAGGCCATCCGTGACTGCGTGCTCAGCCCGCGTCTGTTTCTCTCCTTCGCCTCCCGCACGAAATGGATCTGGCATCACTTGCTGGACGTCTTCACCCGCCGTCGCCCGGGCTTCTTCAATGCCAGCGGAGCCATTCCGCACTTCGAATCCCTCGTCGGCCGGCGCGGCATCGAATCACTCACGCATCCGCGCCTCATGATTGCCCTGAGCGATCTGGAAAAGCACGAAACGATCTACGCCACCCGCGGCCCGCTGGCCCGGGCCATGGCCGCCAGTTCCTGCGTGCCCACGCTATTCGCTCCCCTGGAGTTCGAAGGCCGCGCCTGCACGGACGGCGGGGTCGTGCACGAGGCGCCCGTCGATCCCTGGTTCCAGGACGACGACATCGACCACATCATCCTGCACCGCATCATCCAGCCGCCCACCCGGCCCTCCCTGCTGCTGCCTGGCCGGCTCCTCGGCACCATCGGCGATTCTCATCAGTGCCTCAGCCGTCAGATCCTCGCCGACCGCATTGATCGGGCCCGCCACAGCGGGAAAAAGCTCACCATCGTCAGCACGGAGCACCCGCGCCCCTCACCCTTCTTTCCCGGGCGTTTGCAGGAAACCTACG
>CAMAZK010000111.1 GCA_945863205.1 Akkermansia muciniphila
GGCGCACCAAGGCCAAAGGGCACGCTTCACCGGCTCGACAGCGGTGTCGCCGATGCAAGGTGCCCTTGCATCTCTGCCACCGCACTCCACGACGCTGTCGCGTAATCCATTTGTGCTGGGCCGTATTCACGCCGCCTTCGCCGTCCGCACACGGCTTGCTGCCTCCGAAATACCTTCGGGCAGCTTCACCGGCCACTGCTTGAGCCTGCCATCCACGCTGAGGCCGACGACGGCTTCGCAGGGCGGGCAGTTCACCGGTTTGGCGAGGATGAGCGGATGGTGTTTGATTCCATGGAGGAAAAGGCGCTGGCGTATGCCGTGAGCCGCCACGCGGAGCTGGGTGACAGTCTCAGCTTCGGTGTGGATGGTAGCGTCTGGCTCCTGCACGGCATGGACCGAAATCACCCTTGGGCGGCGAACGGAAGACGGCCATCAAAGGCGGGGAGCCGACATTGCGGGAGCGGAATCAGATGGAGCACCCGGATGAGTTTACGCTTGCCTGCGGCCATTCCGGGCCAAGTGTCGGTTTGGCCCCCGCCCCTCCGCTATGAAACCGATCTTCATCCCGTGCGTCATCGTGCTTCTTTCATGCATGGCTGCTGCCCAGCAGGCAACAACACCGCAGACTGCCGGCCCGCAGGTGGCCAAGGTGGTGCTGCCTGCAGCTCTGGCATTCGAGATCGCGGAGTACAATGCCAAGCGAACCGAAGGCCTGGGCCGACTCAAGATCGAAGCGAAAACGAAACTCGAAGAGGTGCTCAAAGACCGGATGCAGGCAGGCAACCTTGAAGAAGCCAATGCGATCAACAAGCTCATTGCCATCCTGCCGGTCACGTCGCCGGAAAAGGCCGACCCGCCGGAGAAGCTGCCCTCGGCAGGCGTGATGGTGATGAAGGACCATGTGAGCAGGGCGTTCGCCGGGATCTGCGGCCTGAACCAGCTTTTTATCCCACGACTCGACAAGGTGAAGACGGACCTGCTCAAGTCGGGAGACCTGGCAGGTGCGAATGCGGCTGAGGCGAAGATCCGCGAACTGCGCGAGGAAGCAGAGCTGCTGTTGCCGTCAAAGAAGGAAACGGGAAACAAGGATGAGGCCGTCACCGAGTTCACCGTGGAGGCCCTGATCGACGGCGGGAGCCAACTGCACATCACCCGCGACGGCATTTACTGGATGGTTCCCGGCGGGGAAGCCAAGCCCGGGAAGCACGAGGGCGCCAATGAAGGCACCTATGTGAACGGCAGCCGCTGGAAGCCGAACTGGCGGCTCGAAGGCGACCGCGGTCCCGACACCAGCGACGTCTATCCGATCAAGACGACGGCTCCTAAAGTGACTGTCGAAACGGTGAATGTTTCCAAAACGCGGTTTGGCAGGAACGAAACCCGCACACCCGTCGTCAGCACCGTCAAGGACGATCACTTTGTCGTGACCATCCGCGATCCCGAAGGCGGCTCACGCTGGTACAAGCTGCGGATCAAGATGCAGCCCTGATGCTTCCGGGGCAATGCGCTCACCTCGCGCAAAGCCGCGCGACGAGAATTGGGTGACTGCCGGGCGCGGGATGTGGATTAGCTTTACTGCCGGGATCCTGACTTGTGCAAGGCTGGCAGAAGAAGGTGCTATCAAGGCTCCCTTGGGCATGAGTCGCCTTGTTGAAGGATCATGAACGCGGGCGCTGCGCAGTTTACGTGGTGGGCTGACAATGATGGGCAGGCTTGATCGACTACCGATTTCGATCTAGCATCGGTCATGTCCACAACGCTCCAGCGCACTACCGGTTCCAGCCTCGCTGCTTTTCCTGAACTGGCCCGCCTGTCAAAGGCGCGACGATTGAAGCTGGCTGATGAACTTTGGATGTCTGGAATTGGAGACGACACTCCGGTGCCGCAATGGCACCAAGAGACGCTGGATCAGCGTTGGAAAGACTATCAGGCTGGGAAAACGAAACGGCTCACACTCAAGCAGCTCGAACAACGCCTCACCAAGCGGTGAAGAGCCAGCCCGTCGAGTTCCTGGAGCCGGTGGAGCATGATCTCCACTATGCAACCGCGTTCTACGGTTCCTGGAAGCTGCATGGAGCCGAGGATTTCATGCAGCGCTTTCGCGAGAGCGTCGCCTGGATCGAGTGGAACCCCGAAATGTTTCCAAAGAAGTACCGCCAGTTCAGGCGCGCCATCATCCGGAAGTCCTATTTCGCGATCTACTACGCCATCGAACCGAAAGTGACCACGGTCGTGGCCGTGCTCGACATGCGACGCAAGCCGGAAACCATTCGTGGCGTCCTCGACCTGCGGAGCTGACGTCCGGTGACCCGACTGCTGTGATCCTTGCATTCCCTGCGCTCCCACCTTTGATGCGCACCCTAACTTTGAACTGAAAGACACAATCATGGGCGCACAATGGAAACAGAAATGGCGGGAAATGGCCGCGGACCAGAAGGGAAAGATCACCGGGAAGCTGGTGCGTGAAATCCAGGTGGCGGCGCGGCTGGGCGGTCCGCACCCCGAATACAACGCACGACTGGCGGCGGCGGTGGCGGTCGCAAAGAAGCAGAGTGTGACGAAAGACACGATCGAGCGGGCGATCGCGAAAGGCAGCGGCACAGGCCCGGATGCGGTGCAGTACGACACGGTGGTTTACGAGGGCTTCACGCCGCACCGGGTGCCGGTGATCGTGGAATGCCTGACGGACAACAACAACCGCACGTCCTCGGACATCAAGGTGCTGTTCCGCGCGGGCAGCATGGGGAAGGTGGCGTGGATGTTTGACCACTGCGGCATGATCGAGGCGCATCACCCCGACAAGACGCAGGACATTGAGATCGCAGCGCTGGAAGCCGAGGCTGACAATGTGGAGACGATGGAGATCGAGGATGAAGAAGCTGCGGGACACATCGGCGCCCGGTTCTTCTGCCAGATGTCCAGCCTCGACGCGGTGACGAAGGCCCTAAAGGCGGCGGGCTGGCAGGTGACGACTTCAGAGATGAGCTACCAACCGAAGGAGTATCCCGAACTCACGGACGAGCAACGCGAGGAGGTGACGACTTTTCTGCAGACGCTGGACGGACACGATGATGTATCCCGCGTGTATGCGGCGCTGAAGTGATGACGAAAGCCGGATGAGGAATGGCGGATGACATCCACATGACAAACGACGAAGCCCCTGCTGCACGGCTTCGCCATGTCTGTCGTCATCCGTTTTCAGTCGTCATTCTCGTTTCTTCATTTTTTCTGCTGTTTCCCGGCTGCAAAAAGACGGCGGCGATCAAAACGGCGCCCGTGGCTCAAGCGCCAATCGTGGCGAAGCCTACGCTGATGTCCGAGGCGCCCCGGCTGGGCCTGGCGGGGCGGATCGCCGGTGATGTGGAGTTCTGTGTGACGAGTGTTTCGCTCAAGAAGCACGGCGAGGCGCTGAAGTCCTCGAACTGGTGGAGGCGGACGGTGTCATTTCTGGAGGAGCAGGTGCCTGCCACGGAGGCGGGCGCCGAACAGTTGGTGATCGATGATGCCTTCGCCGCGTTTGGAGCGGGAAGCGCCGCGGCGGTCGCGATGCTCCGGCAACTGAGCGAGCTCTACGATGAAACGGCGTATCGCGGCATCGTGCACGGGGGCGTGCTGAAGGGCCCCGGAAATTCGCTCGATGCGGCAGGGGTGCTGGAGGCGGCGTTGCGAGACCCTCAGATCCTGGATGCCCTGATCCTGTGGCTGGAGCGATTTGAAATGCCGCCGGTGATGATCGGCGTGGCGTCACCGGAGCCGGAGAAGGTGCTGGCACGATTCGGCGCCATGATGCGCCTGGGCGAATGGCTCGGAGATGCGCCGCAGTCGCGCATCGTGACGCCCCAAGGGGAACAGATCACGGTGAATGAAATCGCGATGGACCGGCTACTGACCGAAGACCGGCGTCGGGACTGGCGGGCCATGCTGACGCAAGGGCAGCCGAAGATGACGGCGGAGACCAGGGACCGCGTGGCACGCGCACTGGAGGTGCTGGCAGGAAAGAAATGGGTGCTGGCAATGGGCCTGGGACCGCAGAGGGCGTACATGGGCGTGGGCCGTTCCACTGCCGAGGTGCGGCTGGCGACGACTGTCGAGGACTCCATCCTGGCGCGGCCGGAGATGCGGGCGCTGGATGCCAGCGCAGCGAAGGATCTGGGCCTGATCGCGTGCTGGGACGGTGTGTTTTTGAGCGCATTGCGATCGAAAGAGCCGTTTCAGCCGATGGTGCGCGGAGTGCTGGCGGGACTGCAAGCGGACGCGGGTCTGGGGAAGATCGCGCAAGCTCTGACGCCGCTGGTGATGGAGGTGGCGGCGGCGGAACGAGCCTGCCACGACACGGATTACTCGAACGGAGCCGCAGTGGCGTGGTGGGAGGGCGATCTGCACGCGGAGTGGGCGGGCGGCGCGAGTGCGCAACGGGTGAAGGCCTGGTCGCAGCCCACCCAGTTCTCGCGACTGCTGGACGAAGAGTCGGTGGTGCTGGGCGTGTGCGGTCAGGGAACCGCGACGGGCGCGGGCTGCGCTTATTTTGAAGCGTGGATGAAACTGGCCCATGCGGCGGCCGGGGCGTGGATCCAGGCGGGTGCGGGCGGGGGCCAGGCGCCGATGATTTTAGAAACGGCGGAGAAGTCAGTGCTGCCGAGCGTGCTGGGCATCTACGACGGGGCAAAGACGATCTGGCAGAAGGCGCTGGACGAGGATGGAGCGTTTGTTCTGGACGTGGGAGGGCAGATGCCGGCGCTGCCGGGACTGCCACCGGGCGGTCAAGACGTGCCGCTGCCTCGGCTCCTGCTGGCACACGGCATCAAAAATCGCGCCTTGATCGGCATGTCCTGGCAGAACATCGAAACGGGGCTGCGGCAGGGCCTGAGCATGATTCCCGCTCCGGAACCTCTGAAACTGCCGACGGTGCAGTCCCGGAGGCAGGGCGACGCGGAGACCTTTTTCTACGAGATGCCCACGGGCTCGGACGAACTGCTGCCGTGCGTGTCTTTGACGGGGACTCGCTTCATGATCGGCACGTCGCGGAAGCAGCAGACGCAGGCGACGGATGTGCTCCAGCAGCCGGGCTCACAGGCGCAGGCAGGGATGCGGATCAAGATGAACTTTGCGAAGCTGCGGGAGTTTCTGCGAGCCTTCGCAGCGGTGCGCGGCGACCTGCAGGGGCTCAAGGACGCCCAAAAATGGCTGGAGCCGCTGGAGGTCCTCGACGCGAGGGTGTGGAGTGAAGGAGAGCTGAGCCGCGGGATTCTGTCGTGGACGATGCACGATGTGCGGAGCTACGACTAAAATTCACCAACGTGCAGGAGGTTACTTCGGAGGCACGGCAACAGGCTCGGCCTGGACCTGCCAGGTCAGGGTTCCGTTGTCGTCTTTGAGGTAGATGACGGGGACGGACTTGCCGCCGGGGCCGCCGGGCTGGTAGCGGCCTGCGGCGTCGAAGTTGGCGATGCGAGCTTTGGCGTAGCGGATCCAGCCGGCGAGTTCTCCGGAGTCAGGATCGTAGCGATAGACGTCCCGCCACTGCTTGGGCGTGGTGAGGCGCGGGCTGACGTAGGCCGGGGCGGTGGAGCGCTCCAGGGCATCTGGAAAGAGGACCTGACTGAGCAGGGTCAGATTCAGGCCGCGCAGCATGTGTCGCTCCCCAAGCGTGAGCTGGTCGGGAGGGGACATGGTCTCGATGCGGCCTGAGGCTTGCTCGACAAGCACGCCCTGCATGATGAGACGATGGATCTCAGAACGCACGTCCGCGAGTGCGGAGTTCTTCGGAGAGGCGGTGACGAGCGCGTCAAACTCACGCTGGAGGCCGAGGTAGAGCGTGTGGGAGCCGGCGATGGTTTGGAGTACTTTTTCAAGGGCCTGTCTGGCGGTGAGGCCGGTTTTTTCATCGACCTTCGCTTTGAGGGCACTGCTGATGGCGGCGCCGAGCTCACCGCGCCGTTTTGCTGCTTCGTCCTTGCGCTTTTCATCGGCTTCAGCGGCGGTGAGGGCGGCCAGCTTGGGCTTGAGGGCGAGGTATTGGGCCTGCAGGCCGGCACGCTCTGCGGGGGTGAGGATCTGGTCGAGCAGCCGGCTGCGAAGGTCGGTGTCCTTCAGACTGAAGGCGAGGAACACACGAAGCCAGCGCGGATCGGTGTCTGTGACAGGCAGGCCAAAGTCCGGATTGTGCGTCTGGTAGTGAATCTCTGAAACGCGGCCCAGCTCGTCGTAGAAGTGCATCTCGTTGGGCAGCATGTAAAAGCTGATGATGGCGGGTGCGCTGATGCTGGCGCCGTTGTCAGCGAAAATGCCGATGTCGATGCGGTGGCTGCGGATGCCGGCGTCGTTGATGATGGGAGGCTGCCAGCGGACACGAAGGCGCATGACGGCTTTTCCGGGAGCGCTTTCGATGCGCACGAAACGCGGGTCGCCCTGAAGGACGGAGGCGCGCAGCTGCAGGGGGCCTTTCCCGGGATTGATGGTCTGCTCGAGGCTGATGAGCATGCCGTGCGCGGCTTCGTTTCCACGCAGGATGCGGGCGACGGAGACGGGCGTGTCGGAGAGCTTCCAGGGGTAGGCGCCGGTGATCTCGAAGTAGTTTTTACCGGGCTCGATCATCGTTTCTTCGATGATTTTGATGAGCGCCACGGGCGGGACCCTTTCCGGCGTCATTTCGTGGGCGATCTGGACCATCTTCGCCTCATCAATCCGGGTGCCGTCGAAGACGACGGGATGCGCCTTTCCGGTGAAGTAATCCTCCGGGACCTGCACCATGGTGTTCGACTGGCGGAAGATGGACTGCAGCGTGGGACAGAGGAGGTGCTTGTCGAGGAGGAGCTTCTGCGTGTCTTTGGGGAAAGCTGCCGTGGCGGAGAGGAGAGCCTGGAGGAAGGGCTGGTCGGTGTAGGAGGAGCCCTGGGAGATGAGGAGGCAGGGCGTGTTCAGCGGCAGGAGATCGCCATAACCGCCGATGCCGTTGGCACCTGGGTCGTGGTCCTGGTGCTCGGGGTAGATGAAAAGGTTGTTGTTAAGGTACTGCCGGGCGAGGAACTGATTCCCGCCAGGATCCATCATGTAGAGACGAGGAAGGCAGCCGAGCTGGGTGGCGGGGGAGGCCATGGAGCAGTTGCCGATGGTGGGCTGCTGCCGGAGCTGCGAGGCCGCACCGTTTCCACCATCTGGCTTGGCAACTCCAAGCTGCGGGTACAAAGCGGTGTTCAGGGCCGAGTGCTGGCCGTCACGGTTCTCGTAAGTGATCGCGGCGAGTCCCGCAGCCGTGCCCTCCAGGAACCATTGGTTCAGCTTTTGCCCCACTTCATCGCCGCGCGTGGTCACGACCGCCACGCTCTGCGCCGGGACACTTCCGCCACTCAGCGCGAGAAACGCGAGGAGGCGCAGGGCAGCCGTGGTCGAGGAGGACACGCGGCAGTGTCAGGGCGTTGGCGTGCATTCGCAAAAAGAATGTTCGCCGCAAAGCATCTAAACAGGACCGGTCGCCGCCAGGGGGAAGCGGAGCTTGATCTCCGTGCCTTCGTCGGCCGTGCCACGCACGAACAACTGGCCGCGCATCTGCTCCGCGAAGACAGCGAGTATTTTGAGGCCGAGGCCATTGCCTTCCCCAGGATCGTAGCCGCGGGGGAGCCCCGTGCCGTCGTCACTGATGACGAGTTCGCCACCGGCGGCGGCATAGCTGAGCGACACGGTGATCTGACCCTGACGGTCATGCGGGAAGGCGTGCTCGAAACAGTTGGAAAGCGCCTCGTTCAGGGTCAGCGCCAGCGGCATGAGCCACTCTGCCTGCACATGCGCCTCGGCAATCTCCAAGCGCACATGCACGCGGTGCGCAGGCACCTCGTAGCACTCCCGCAGATGACCGACGAGGTCGCGGGCGAAGTCGCTGAACGTGTCCCCTTTTCCAAGAGCCACCTGATACAGGTGCTGATGCAGGGCGGCGATGGCACGGACGCGGTTTTGTCCGCAGCGCAAGGCGTCTCGCGCGTCCGGATCGCTGACGCCGTTGATCTGAAGATTCAGCAGGCTGGAGATGATCTGGAGGTGGTTCTTGATGCGGTGGTGCGTCTCGGTGAGCAGCAGGTTTTCACGCTCGAGATTGAAGACCGGCCAGCGATCGCTGGACGGGGAGACGACCTGATAAGCCACTGATCGCTGAGGATTGACGACGGTGACCGGGGGCGCCGGAGCTGCCGCAGGTGCTGAAGAGCCGGGGGCCTCGACGAACATCTCAAATCCGCCGCTGGGGGCCTGCCGCACGAGGGTTTTCGCGTGGCCCTGCCTCCCACGGGAGCCATAAAGCGGGCGCTCGACAGCGGTCTCCGGGCTCGCCGATTGCTGGAGGAGTTCGGCGAAGAAGCCTGTGGCGTCCGAAGGCCTGAAGAACAGGTGCAAGGGCCGTCCGATGGCTTCACCGGCCTTGATTTCGAACAATTGTTCCGCCTGCTCCGACCAGGATCGCACCCGGCCATTCGGATCCGCACTCAGGAGTCGGACGCGGTTCGGCCCGGCAACGGGCGCGGCAACAGGCTCGGCGCCCGAAGCGGAGGCGCGGGATTTTTCGATAACGGGCGCTTCTGCCGGGGCGGGAGTGGCCTCCTGCAGATAATGCACCGTGCAGTGAACCTCTCCCTGGGCATCCAGCACCGCCGCGAGGTGCAAGACGGCGTCCGCGTAGGTGCCGTCCGTGCGCCTGACGCGAATGCCCAGTGCTTCGGACTGCTTGCCACTGTGCTTCAGAACACGGAGTGCGTCACGGCGGGCGGTCGCGCTTTGCGGATCCAGCCACGCGTCGAGCGGGAAGCGGCGCAGCTCGGCCTTCGCCTGGCCCAGAAGCGCCTCGGCGTGATGATTGACCTCAAAGATAACGCCCGTCTTGTCGGTGAGGACGACGGCGACGGGGCTGCCCTGCAGCAGGACGCGCAATTTCGCCTCCATGCCGCGGAGCTGCTCTTCATGGCGTACGAACTCGGTAACATCCTGAATGCTGACGAGCACTCCGCCCGCAGGCAAGGCGATGGGGTGAAACTCCAGCTCCTTCAGCAGCCCGTCCGATGTGGCGAGGGACAGCGTGCGTGTGAGCTGGCGCCGCCAGATGCTCTCACGCCAGACCACGGCCACCTGTTCGCGATGCTCCTGCGTGGGGCAGGCTTGGGCCAGCCAGTCCTCGATCGTGCCTTCCCTGTCCAGGGATCTTCCGAGAAGGCGGGCGAGGTGTTCGTTTTGAAACAGCGGTGAACCGCGCTCGTCGAGCACGAAAAGCCCGCAGGGGACCGCCTCAAAGTAGTGCCTGAGCCGGGTCTCACGGAGCGTGAACGCCTGCTGCGCCTCGGAGAGGGTGCGCAGTTCCTGCCGCGCCCGGGAAAGCTGGTCTTCGAGGCGCGCCACAGTGCCTGGATCCTCGACAACGGGCGGCAGCGCCTGGACAGGAGCCTGAAATGCCACGCGGGTGACGTTGGCCGTGGTCGCCTCCATCGGCAGGCCCATCAGCATGAACTGACGCGGGCTCTCGTCAGCCGCCTTTGGCTTGAGGGACGAAATCATCCAGCGAGCCGGCATAGCCGCATCCGCTTCGATACGTTCGGGCATCTCAAGGATCGGTGCGCGATCCGCATTCGCGGCCTCGGTCAGGGCATCCGTGACCTTTTTCTTCAGCGCGGTAAAGTCACGCCCCTCGCCAAACACCTCCCAAAAAGTCGAGGAGCCCTCATGGATCCCTTTTTCCAGCGCAAGCCGGGCGGCAGAGGCATTGGCGCGCTGAATGACTCCGGCATGATCCAGGACGACCATCGGCACTGAGCACTCGAAGGGTTCCGGCTGCCAGCGCGGGGCCTCGCCCTCCGCATCCGGATAGTCCTCGACACTATCGTCGGTCCCCGCGTCTGCTCCCCGTAGGGGTCTGAACTTTTCGCAGGTCACCATGAGCCCGCCCACGGAGGCATCACGCTTCCGACGCCAGGGCCGGACCTCCCAGCGATAGACCATCGGTCGGCCATCAGGTCCGCTGAGGGTATCATGCTCGCTGCGGACGATATGCCCCTGAAGGGCGCGTTCATACACCTGCCGCCAGCCCGGGTGCAGACCTGGGAAAATTTCATACTGACTCTTTCCCACCAGGGGCTGAACCTGTTGCAGGCCGAACTCCGTGATCCATTGCCGGTTGGCCAGCATGTAGCGCATGCCACGGTCGAACATCGCCATGGCCACAGGGGCATTCTCGACCAACACCCCCAAAACGAGCTCCATGTCTTCACCTTCGTTGGAAGCAGAGTCTTCAGAGCGCAGGGGTTCAAAGGAACGCTTCTGCCGCATCCCGGCATTCAGGCTAGCCAGAGGCGAAGTGTGCGCCTTGGGCTGAATGACGTTTTGCAGAACCGATGAGGACATGAAGGATTTAGTTGGGATTTTTTAAAAATTAAGCTCTCTCAAGTTCCCGACAAGGCGAATCTTCGAAAATCTGCGACTCAGATCAGCAACTAACGCACCGAATCGCTAACATGTTAACGTTGGTCCCTATTCTCGATGATAGGGCTCCCCGCGCAGAATGCTGTAAGCACGATAAAGCTGCTCTGCCATCACGATCAAGGCCATATCGTGCTGCAAGGTGAAGGGCGACAGCGTCCACGTCTGGTCGGCCCAGTCCCGCAGGGAGTCGGAGTGTCCATTCGCGCCGCCGATGATCAGGCACACCCGCTTGCGACCGCCTATTTCCTCGGTTTCCACCCAGCGTGCGAGGTCCAGGCTGCGAAGGGACTTTCCACGTTCGTCGAGAAGCACGGTCAGTGCACCCTCGCTCGCGGCCTGAATGGCCTGCTCCACTTGCGGCAGCGGGCCTTCTTTGACGATTGTGTGCTCGATCCGCGTGTATCGTTCCACCCTCTTTAAGTAGAGGCCCAGGGCCTCTTTGACCCAGGAGTGACCGGGGCGGCCTACCGTAATGATTCGCCAGTGCATGCGCCTTCATTGGCAGGATTCCGGCGTGATGACAACCTTTGCTCAATTGTAAAAACTATGGAAAAGATGCCTGATTCGGAGGCCATTGTCATCCTCGCTGTTGCATAATTTAAAAAGATCGTTAAAATGAGATGTCAGAGTCAAAATTAAATTGTCGCTTATCCCTATGATCTCAGCACGTCATCCTTTGCTCCGCTTCTCAACCGCCGGCTTCATGCTGAGCATGCTTGCCTCCTGTGCGATGCCTCCGCGTCAAGCTTGGCAGGAGATTCAAACTCGCGGCCTTTTCAGCTACTACTCCAGAGGAGGCGCTGCTCCGCTCGGCTCGTCCACCCGCAGCACCCCAAAACTCGCCGCCACCACGACTCCGGCTTCTGTGACGCCAACGACACCTTCAAATGTGGTTGTCGGCCCTGAGCGCCCCAACACGCCACCGCCGTCCATGCTGAACGCAGCGCAGATGCCCGTGGCACAGGTCGTTGCGGATCTTCCCGGCTATGTTCGCACGCCTTTCACGAACCCACCCCGCTTGGTGGACGTGCGCGGGATGTCCGCCGGATCCAAGGTTGTCTGCCCCTACACCCAACGCCCCTTCTTGGTCCCCGGCGGTGTTAGCACGGCTTCGACCCCCAGCGCTCCGAGCAAGCCGAAAAAGGAAGTCACCCCGGAACGCCCGCGCACGACAGCCGACGCCCCCAATTCAAGCGTGGCCGCCAACAACGTGACTCCGAATACCAGCGCGACGCCAACGCCGCCCCCAGCGGTCGAAACCCCCGCAGTCGAACTCCCCTACGGCAATGCCATCGCCGGTCGCCCCGGCTTTGTGAACAGCCCCTACGCAGCCAAGCACCAGCTTGTTGACGTGACCGGCCTTCCAGTCGGCATGGAAGTCAAGTGCCCCTACACTGGCAAGCTCTTCCGCGTGCCACCGCAGTAGTCCCTCCCCTGCCCTGACAGAGATCTTCGTCGCCCCGTGTGGATTCTCCGCACGGGGCGCTTTGTTTTCAATCTGTCTTCTGGACGCAACCTGCCAACCGACCGGCACTCGAAATCGGCGGAGCTGGCGACACTGGCTTACTTTTTCGCCTTCTTCTTGCGCTTTGGTTCGCCAGAGGACTTCAGGAGCACCTGCAACTACTGGCGGAAGGATTCGAGGGTTTCGCCATGCTCCGAATTCTTCGCAAGGTTCGTGAGCTGGCTGGGGTCGGCGTCCATGTCGTAAAGCTCCTCGGTCTCATCGGTGTAGCGCATGTAGGCCCAGCGGTCGGAGCGCAGGGAATGCTGCTGGCCGTCATAGGACAAGGCGGCCTCATGCACCTTCGCTGTGGGATCGTGCAGCACCGGCACGAGACTACTGCCCTGCACGCTCGTGGGTATCGGAGCACCGGTCAGTTCGCACAAGGTCGGGAAGACATCGACGAGCTGCACGATGGAACGGCTGCGCGCTGGCTTGATGCCGGGCGCGGCGATGATCAGCGGCACGCGGGTGACCTGCTCATGCAGATTGGACTTCTGCCAAAAGGTGTGATCGCCGAGGTGGTAGCCGTGATCGCTGGTGAAGACGATGGCCGTGCTGTCGGCGAGACCGAGCGCGTCGAGTTCATCGAGAATGCGACCCAGCTGCGTGTCCATGAAGGTCACCGCAGCGTAGTAGCCAGACCACATGCGCTGCTGGTTCTCGGGATACTCTGCGAGACCGTTCTTCTTCGAGTTCGAGCCTGAGATGCCGAGTGGCGGGATGTCGTCGAGATCATTCTCCGGCACGAAGGGCACTTCGATCTTCGCATGCGGATAGCGATCGAAGAACGGACGCGGTGCGACCATCGGGTAGTGTGGCCGCACGAAGCCTGCGGCGAGCAGGAAGGGCTTCCCCGCCGTTTTGAACTCGCGCAGCAGTTCGACGGACTTCGCCGCAGTCTTCGCATCCGGCTGGTCGGAGCCGTCGCCTTCGTAGCTGACGGTGACAAACGGCCGGTGCGGGTCGCCGGTGGACT
>CAMAZK010000112.1 GCA_945863205.1 Akkermansia muciniphila
CGGCGCGTTACACCTTCAAGTCGGCGGATGGGGAGGTGCTGGGAGCCGTGGGGCGGCGTGGCATGAAGTCCCTGTGGAAGGCGCACTACGATGTCTTTGTGGGACACGCCCATGCGCCGAGTTTTACGATCCATGAGGAGAATCCATGGGTGAAGATGCTGGACGGCATGCTGGGCGGGATTCCGGTGCTGGGGATGTTTGCCGGGTACCTGCTGCATCCGCGCTACAACGCCACCCGGGCGGCGGGGCAGGAAGTGGTGCTGCGCTTGACGAAGCAACCGGCGTTCTTCGAGGGTGTCTTCAAGCTGGAGCCCAGCGGGGAAACCACCGTGGACGAGGAAGCCGCCCTGATGCTGTCCTTCCTGATGATGAACCTGCTGGAGCGGGCGCGGGGTTGATCAGCGTGGCCCTGTTCCTGCGGAACAGTGATCCCTTGTTGCACAGCAACAAGGCTACTTCGGCAGCTTCTCCATCGCCGCTGCGGGCAGTTCCACCGTCTTCTGCCGACTGGAGGTGCCACGCAGCAAGGTGATC
This sequence comes from Akkermansia muciniphila, assembly GCA_945863205.1. Classification (GTDB taxonomy): domain Bacteria; phylum Verrucomicrobiota; class Verrucomicrobiia; order Verrucomicrobiales; family Verrucomicrobiaceae; genus Prosthecobacter. The sequence continues at coordinate 535 of CAMAZK010000112.1, forward strand.
TGACCTTTGGGGCAGTCGAGGGCGGTGGCGAGGAAGCGGATGAGTTCGGTGTTGGCTTTGCCATCGACGGGCGGGGCGGCCAGTTTCACGAGAAGCACTGGGCGGCCTTTTTCGTCGGCAGTCCAGCCTGCAAATTCAGACTTTCGCGCTCCGGGCGTCACGCGGAGGGCGAGCTGGGCTCGATCGGTGTGGCCGGGCATGGTGCGTGGTCTTATTCGGAGAGGAGCAGCTGTTTGGCTGCCTGAAGGTGCGCGGTCTGCTCCGGCGGGAGCTTGGGGTATTTCAGCTTCATGGTCTGCATCTCGGCCAGGATGGCAGCGCTGACGATGAGGCGCATGTTCTTCTTGTCATCGGCTGGGATGACGTACCACGGGCATTCGTCGGTGGCGGTGGCGCGGATGGCGTCTTCGTAGGCGCTCATGTACTCCTTCCAGAAGCCGCGTTCCTTTACGTCGCCCTCCTCGAATTTCCAGTTCTTGCCGGGGGTGTCGATGCGGGTGAGAAAGCGCTTCTTCTGCTCGTCCTTGGAGACGTGGAGGAAGAACTTCACGACGCGGATGCCGTTGCGGTGGCTGTAGCTTTCGAAATTGCGGATGTCCTTGAGCCGGTCGGCAAAGAGTTTGTCGATGTCGCTGGTCGTTGCGGCGGGGAGTCGCTGGATCTGGGTGACGATCTCCGGATGCACGCGGCAGACGAGCACCTCCTCGTAGTAGCTGCGGTTGAAGATGCCGATGCGACCGCGGGGCGGCCAGACGCGATTGGTGCGCCAGAGGAAGTCGTGGTCGAGCTCGGCGGCGGTGGGCCGCTTGAAGGCGTGCACCTACACGCCCTGCGTGTTCACGCCGCTCATGACATGCTTGATGGTGCTGTCCTTGCCGGCGGCGTCCATGGCCTGAAAGACCAGGAGCAGGCCCTGGCGGTCCTGGGCGTACATTTTCTGCTGCAGGTCGTCGATCTCGACACGAAACTCAGCGATGAGGGATTCGTAATGCGCGTCTCCGTCGTAAAGCTTTGAGACTTTCGTTTTGACCCTCTTGATGCGGAAGCCTTTGCCTGCAGATACGCGGAAGTCGTCGAGATCGAGTTTGAGTTTCATAAGCGGGATTCCGATGAATACCCGTGATCGGTCCGCTTGAACAGGACGAAGTGCCCGGTGCCTTTGCTGAGGCGCCCGCAGACGCCTGCGGCGCGTGTCATCACGCCGCCTTGCGCTCGACGCGTTTGCGCATGAGCGGGGAGCGCTCGCCTTTGACGACGCCGGCGTTGATGGTGACGGTGCGCACGTCCATGCGGCTGGGGACGTCATACATTACGTCAAGCATGATGCGCTCAAAGATGCTGCGCAGTCCGCGTGCGCCGGTGCCGCGGGCGACGGCCTCGTTGGCCATCGCGAGCATCGCGTCCCGCGTCACGGAAAGATCCACGCCATCCATGTTCATGAGTTTGGCATACTGCTTGGTCAGCGCGTTTTTCGGCTCGGTGAGCACGCGCACGAGTTCCTGCTCTGTCAGCGCCTCCAGGGAGCACAGGACGGGAAGTCGTCCGATGAATTCCGGAATGAGGCCGAAGGCCAGAAGATCTTCCGGCTCGACCCGGGCGCTCTGCGGGGAGGTGATGGCTGATTCCTCCCTGGAACTGGCGGCGAAGCCCATCGTCTTCTTTCCCTGCCTGCGGTCGATGATCTTGTCGAGTCCGAAGAAGGCGCCGCCGCAGATGAAGAGGATGTTTTCCGTGTTCACCTGGATGTACTCCTGCTGAGGATGCTTGCGCCCGCCTTGCGGCGGCACATTGCAGGTGGTGCCCTCGATGATCTTCAAAAGCGCCTGCTGCACACCTTCACCGGAGACGTCGCGGGTGATGCTGACGTTTTCGGTCTTGCGGCCGATTTTGTCGATCTCGTCGATGTAAATGATGCCGATCTCCGCACGGGCCACGTCGTAGTCGGCGGCTTGAAGGAGGCGCAGGATGATGTTTTCGACGTCCTCGCCGACATAGCCCGCTTCGGTGAGCGTGGTGGCGTCCGCGATGCTGAAGGGGACGTTCAGGATGCGGGCGAGCGTCTTCGCCAGGAGCGTCTTGCCGCAGCCGGTCGGGCCCATGAGCATGACGTTGCTCTTTTCGATTTCGACGTCGTTCGGATCGGGCAGCGCGGAGCTGATTTTTTTCTGGCCGCTGTTCCCGCGTGCGGCCTGCTGCTGGGAGTGCAGGATGCGCTTGTAGTGGTTGTGCACGGCCACGCTGAGGACCTTCTTGGCATGCGCCTGGCCGATGACATGGATGTCTAGAAGGGCCGCGATGTCCGCAGGTCGCGGCACTAGGAGGGAAGGGGAGCCGCCCTCGGCGTCATTGGCCGATTCTTTGTCGAGGATGTTTTTGCAGACGTGAATGCAGTTGTCGCAAATGTAAACGCCGGGGCCGGCGATGAGCTTTTTGACCTCGGCATGGCTTTTGCCGCAAAAGGAGCAGAGGGTGACGTTGGAGCTGCGTGCCATGGTGGAGTGTGATTCTGCTGCGAGTGTCGCACGGAGGCGTGTCCCGCGTCAACCTGCCGCTTCAATGGAACGCAGAACGATGCGCCCTTTCTCGTTCAAATGGTAGATGGCGTCAAATGTCAGATCGGCAGCCAGGGCCTCGGTCAGGAGGGCGCCGCTCTGATGCAGGCCCGGCGCACCGGGTGCGGGCCAGTCGGCTGTGTTCAGACCATGAATGACCGCACCCGGCGGGATCACCGCAGCGTCGCGGATCCACGCTTTGGAGACAAGGCTCAGCAGGGCGGCGCAGTGTTCGGCGCGCAATTCCTGGCGCCAGAAGCTCTTCAGAGCCGGCAAATGCAGCAGAGCGCGTTCGAGCGGCCTCTCGGCCAGCGCACTGCCTGCCCGCAGGAAAAGCCGGTCGGAGTTCGCACCAAAGCTCAGCCGCAGGTCTTCGGCGAGCGTTTCGGGCGGGGCCTCGCGCCCCCAGCGGTGCAGAAACTCGCTCAAAGCCTTCGGAAGGCGCTGCTTCTCGATGCGGCGGTCAAGGACTCGCCGGGCCTGGCTCCAGCGTGCCGTCCGGTAGCCTGCGGACTCCACCGCAGCACGTTGCGGTCGCGGCAGGGTGTCCAGAAGCGGGTGAGTCATGTTTCCCTTCCTCTTACGGCGGCGGATCGAGGATCAAAACAACAGTTTGCCGGGAAATGTTGATTATGGTAATTTTAAGCAAGTGTTAACCAAGGCCCCATGTCAGTCAGAGATCGTCCTTCCATCCAGCGGGAGGCGGCGGCATGCCTTCACGCTGGTCGAGGTGCTCATCGTCCTGGCCCTGCTGGGCGTCATCAGCGGCTCGGTCATCGGCTGGTATGCGGGCAATCACCGGGGGTTGATCGAAAAACTCACGAACCAGCGCAATGCGCAGGAGATCGTCTCCATCGGGGTCTGCGCGACCATGGGCGGCGCGGAGTTCGTGGTGCCGGATGACAAGGCGGCCACGGTCCGGGAGCTGGTGGCGGGAACGGTGGGGCAGACGGGTATTTGGAAGGGAAAAATCTTCCGGCTCGCCAATCTCGATCCCGAGGCGCTTACCGGCGCTCTCGAATTCGTGAAGTTCGATGGTGAGGTGCTGCTCTACGAACCTGCGGGCGGTCAGCCGTGATCCTGCTCAGTTGACGCTGGCATCGAGCTTCACCGTCGGCGGCTGCTTGAGGGCCGCTTCGGCATCTTTGGCCGCCGGTTCGTCGGGGAAGATCACCACGATCTCCCGGATGCCGCCCTCCTCCAGGTGCTTTTGTTCCTTGAGCACCCACTGCTGCACGAATTTCGCCACGGACGTCCGCGCTGCTTCGCGGATGTTGCGGAGTTTGCTGGGGGCGGCGGCGCGGCGCTCGACCAACTGGGTGAGGCCCTTTTCGAGTTCCGCCAGATTTTCCGCAGCGTTGAAGCGCAGCCAGCCCGCCTCGGATTTCTTTTCCATCGTCTCCGTGCGAATCGCCGGCGGCAGGGACGGGCGGATGGCGGGGGCGATGACGACGCAGCGGCCGTCCTCCACCCGCAGCGTCCAGTCTTCAGAAAGTTTGAGGTGGAAGCGATACACGACCATCGCCCGGATCTCGGAAACCGTCGTGCCGAGGTAAACAAGGTCGTTGAAGAGCGTCTTCGTGTCGAACTTCGTGACCGTCTCTTCAATATCCAGCGTTCCCAGCTCGAGGACGTCCCCGTTGGTGGAGGAGATGCGCTTCACATTCTCCCGAAAATCCTCCGCCACGGTCCGCTTTTGAAAATTCTCCGCCAGCCATCCTAGGCCGAGGCCGGAATCCAGCGCCTTCCAGACAATGATTCCGCCGAGGAACAAGGCGGCGGCCAGCAGCAGTGTCAGCATGCCCATGCATCCCATCCTGCGGCGGGGAAGGGGGGCTGGCGTGGCTGGCGTCTCAGACATGCGTGGTAAAGAGGCGGGAAGAAGGATGGAAACATGCGCAGCAGGCGGACGCCTGCCAACGCTCAATTCCGCGCCACATGACGCAGCATCCATTCCGCCATCTTTGCGTAAATGGGGAAGTCGGTGATCAAAACGTTGTCGTGATCCGCCTGCGGGATCTCGACCCACTCGGTCTCGATGCCAGCAGGAAGCGCGTCGTGGAGACGACGGCCCAGTGTGATCGGGATCACGCTGTCCGACGTTCCATGGGCCATCAGCGTCGGGCATCGCAAGCGTGCGACCACAGCCGCTGAATCTGCCTGATCGAGCGGAAATCCAGCCCTGCATTGAAATATCCAGCCCGTCATCTTTGCCAGTGCTTCCCCGGCCCATTCTCCGGCGATGCTCGCGGACTGGTGGCGGACCACATTGGGAAGCGTGTCGAAGGTGGAAACGATCACGGCGGCCATCCATGGCGCGTCATTTTTCACGCAGGCCTGCACGCTCACGGCGCCGCCCATCGACAGCCCCATGATCCCGGCCGGCGCAGGATCAAAGCCGAACCGGGCGGCCGCATCACGCAGCACCAGCGCGGGAAGGCCGCCCTCATGCACGCCATAGGCGGCCATCCGCCCGGGATGATCCCCGTGCGCGGGCAGATCCGGCAGAACGCAGCGGAAACCTGCGGCGCAGAAGCGCTCCGCGATCAGCAGGTAGTCCTCCTTCCGTCCGCGACGACCGTGTACGAGAACCAGCGTGCCGGTCATTTCGCCAAAAGGATGAAGCCTGACTCCCCGTGCCGCCAGTTGTTCGCGGATCAATTCACCGCGGCGTCCTGCCTTGGCCTTCCCATCCGGCTCGCAAAGAAGTGCCGGAGTGCCGTCCGAGCAGGTGAAGCGCTGGAGAATGACACCGTGTGCCGCTGGATCGCCCAGAAATTCGAGATGGTAGTCCTGCAGCGCCCGGCGCGGCGGATGCAGCAGTTGATCAGCGGCCAGCCAGCCCGCCACGGGCGGGGTGAGCACCGCCAGCCCACAAAGAACGAGCATCTTCTTTTTCATCCTGTCTATGATGCGCGGCATTGTGCCGTGTGCCAATGGCGCTTAACGTCTCCCTGCTGCTGATGAACTTATTTCTTCCCCTCAGAGTCCTCCTCCTGACGTCGTCCGCGATGATCGTCAGTTGTTCGCCCCCTGCCTTTACCGAACGCGGCATGGCCTCGTACGTTGCGGATCGCTACGCGGGACATGCCACGAGTTCCGGGGAGATCTACCATCCCCAGGGCTGGACGGCCGCGCACAACACTCTGCCTTTCGGGACGCAGCTCAAGGTGAAGAACAACTACACCGGCCAGAGCGTCAAGGTGGTCGTCAACGACCGTTTCCCCCATTATCCAGGCCGCGTGATCAATCTCTCCCGGGCCGCCGCAGAGGCCATCCGGATTCCCTACATGCAGATGGCCGATGTGACCGTGACGGCGAAGACCATTCCCGGACAGCAGGGGCAAAACCGGGGCTCCAGACAGAATGCGCCCGCACCACAGCCACCGCCCGGTTACGGCGCTCCCCCTGCGAGCTATGGGGCACCGCCAGCGGGCTACGGCGCCGCACCGCCACCGGGTTACGGAGTGCCACCGTCGGGCTACGGAGCGCCGCCAGCGGGTGCCGGAACCACGTCTCCCCCGGCGGGACTGCCGCCGCCACCTTCGGGTTATCCGGACTTGAGGTAGCGGTTAACCTGAATTCCCAGATGCACGGGAACCGGCTTAGTGTGAAAGCTTTCGTGTAAACAGGTAACTCCGCAGCGGCGTGACGTTCGTGCCGTAGCGCAGCAGAATCAGGTCATCCTGTAAAAACCGCAGCAGGCGTGAGTCGATAACCAGTTTGTGTCCTGCTTCCCAGTGGCACAGAGTTTCCAGGCCGCTTTCAGTGACAACCATGGATTGCCCGTCATGCTTTAGGGGAATCCGCTGCAGTTCGGCACGACCGGAAGCTAGTTTTGGTTCCCCTCCTGCGGCTCAGGAGTTTTCGACTCAGCCGCTCCAGGCACCAGATAACTTGGCATCAAAAGGAATTGCGTGAAATTTTTCGCCACACTTCAATCGCGGCAGTCCATATCATCAGTGTATGCAGACTCCGCCCGATTCAGATCCTACCGCCGACGCCGAACTGGCCAGACAGGTCGAGCAAGGCAATGACATGGCGTTCCGCAGGCTGATGGAGCGGCATTTACAACGGCTGCGCTCCTTTCTCGCACTGCGCGCTCCTGTTCCTGACCTCATCGACGAGGTGGCGCACGATGCCTTTGTCTTCGCGTATCAAAACCTCGGCGATTTCACCGAGGGTTCGATGCAGCCGTGGCTGCGCAGCATCGCGCACAATCTGCTGCGCGACCGGTTAAAGGCGTATGCACGCGAGTCGGTCAAACACGAGCGCTATTCCGAGATGGTGCGCTGGGAAATGGCACTGGAGGCTGCGGACAGGCCGGTGAGCGAAGAGTCAGATCACCTGGCCGCCTGCATCGAAAAATTACGGCACCATCAGCGCACCATTTTGGACCTGCGCTATGAGGCACAGCTCAGCAGCGAGGAGATCGCCAAACGCACCGGACGCAGCACGCTGGCAGTGCGCACGCTGCTGATGCGCGTGCGCCAGCAGCTGCGCAAGTGCATCGAATCCCAACTCCAGGAAACCCCGGCATGAACCACGACGAAGCCATCGACAAGGCCCTGGAGGGAGTGCTTTCCGACGAGGAATGGCAGGCGCTGACGAACGATCCTCAGGTGCTCAAGGAACTGGAGCTGCAGCTCGGCATGGACGCGCTTCTGCGTGTGGCTCTTGAGAAGACCGGCACGCCGGAGGCGCTGACAGAGGCCATTGAAGCCAGTGTGGGCGCGGCTCCCGTCGAAGATCTCATGTTCAGCATCGAAGCGGCGACAACCGGTAAACGCAAACAGCGGCGCTGGTACACTTCATTGCCACGCTGGACGACAGCCGCCGCAGCGGTGCTCATTGGATTCATCAGCGGCAGTTTCGCATGGCCGGATGTGTTTCTGTGGCTCGATCTCGGCCCCACCGTCGCCCAGCGCACCAGTAAACGCGTGATCCTGCACGGTCACATCATCGCCGAGCCGCCGAAGCCCACCCCAGTCATCACGCTCTCATTCCCACCGCCCCTACCAGCGCCGATCACACTGGCGACCACCGAAACGCCGAAGACTGAGCCAGTGGCGCAGGTGGTGGCAGTGCCAGCTCCGGCACCGATGGTAGTGGTGCCCAAGTCAGAATCCGAAAAGAAACCCGCCGCTGTTCCTGCAAAACCCGAAATGGTCGAGGCGTCCCTGCCGCCGCCAATGAATCTCGCCTCAAAACCCACGGGCGACATGACATTGGTCATTCCCGACGCCTCCACCAAAGTCGATTTCGAAAAGCATGTGCTACCGATCCTGGAGCGCTCGTGTTTCGAGTGTCACAGCGGCAAACTGAAGAAGCCCAAAGGCGGCATCCGCCTCGATGACCTTGAGTTGATCCGCGAAAAAAGCCGCTCGGACAATCTCGTGCTGCCGCACAAGCCGGACAAAAGCACGCTGGTGAACTCCATCTCCCTCAAGAAGGACGATGACGATCTCATGCCGCCGCCGAACGAGAGCAAGCCGCTCAGCGCGGACGAGATCGCCCTCATCCGTCGCTGGGTCGATGAAGGCGCGAACTTCGGCTCCTGGACCTCGATGCGTGCGAAAGAGGTCATCATCTCGACGAAAAACGAGGCGGTGGATGTTTCCAAACTGCAGGCCGTGGCCGCGCGCATCGACCAGCTCATCGAAGCCGACTTGACCAAGCATGCGCAGGAACCGCGCCCGCTTGCCAGCGACGCCACCTGGCTGCGCCGCGTTTACCTCGACCTCGTCGGCCGCATTCCCAGCGGTGATGAAACGAAGCGCTTCTTCGCCGCGAAGGAGCCCGACAAGCGCACCCGCCTGATCAACGAGCTGCTAGCCTCCAGCGGCCACGTCAGCCACATGTTCAACTACTGGTGCGATCTGCTGCGTGCGAAGGACGATCTCGCCGAGGGCGTGCAGGGAGATTTCTATCTCGCCTGGATCAAGCAGAGCGTCCGCGACAACAAACCCTTTGACGAATGGACACGCGAACTGCTCAGCCCCGAAGGCTATGGCTGGCGCGCTCCTGCCGCCGGTTACTACCTGCGCGACGGTGAAAACCGCGCCGCGAACATTGAGAGCACCGCCACGCTCTTTCTCGGCACACAAATCTCCTGCGCGCAGTGCCACGATCATCCCTACAGCCGCTGGACGCGGAAAGATTACCATCAGTTCCTCGCCTGGACCTCCGGCATCAAGACCGCCTCCAAAGAGGATGCCGTCGGCACCGTCGAAGCCGAAAAAATCCGCGAAGCGGCGGAGAGTTACGACCGGCTGGCGATGGCCGGCATGAGCTACGAGCGCAAGCAGAAGTATGAACGCATCAAGGAAGCGCTGCTGGCCCTCCAGCGCGCGGCAGGTGGCGCAGGCGTCGTGAATGACGAAGGCAGCCCCGCCGTGCTGCCGGATGACTACCAGTATCCCGACGGCAACCCCGGCGATGCCATTCCCGCCGCCGTGCTCTATGGCGAACCACCACCCGCCGGTGCACGTCCGGCGGAGACACTGGCCGCGTGGGTCACCTCGCCGCAGAACACCCGCTTCAGCCTCACGCTCGCCAATCGTCTCTGGGCCAAACTTTTCGGCCTGCCCTTCGCCGGACGCGTCGATCAGGTGCGTGAGATCGCCGACTGCGCGAACCCCGACCTCGCTCAATACCTCGTCCATGTCGTGCGCGAGGCGAAATACGACGTGCGGCAGATTCTGCGCATCCTCTGCCTCACCCGCGCCTACCAGCGCGAGGCCGGACTGCCACCTGATGACAGCGAAATCGTTTACCGCTTCCCCGGCCCCGTCGTGCGGCGTTTGAGCGCCGAGCAGGTGTGGGACTCGATGATGGCGCTCGCGGTCAAAGATCTCGATGTGAAGCTGAACTTCGATCCTCCCGGCGTCGCCGCGCTCGAATCCGCCGTCGGAGCCAAAAAAACCAGCGATGTCACCGGCGTGGCACGCAAGCTGGCCGGCGAGGAAGAGCGCGAGATGAAGGCGGATCAACGTCGCGCACGGCTGCGCAAAGAAATGGCGAAGGAGTTTGCCGGGGGCGGACTGGAGCGTGCCTCCGAGCTGCCGCAGCCCGCACCGGACGGTCATTTCCTGCGCATGTTCGGTCAGGGCAATCGTGACTTCATCGGGGACGCGTGGAGCGCCTCCACCGTGCCGCAGGCGCTGCTCATGCTGAACAGCGATTTCTTTGATCACGTCGCACGTTCCGGCAGCCCGCTTGCCGACAGCCTGCGTGGACTCAACAACATCCGTGAAGCTGCCCGCGGTGCCTTTCTTGCCGTGCTCACACGCGAACCCACGCAGGAGGAACTCGACGCGTGTCAGGAGACGCTCGGCGACACCCGCAACGCGAAGGCGCTCGCCCGCATGCTGCTCTCCACCGCCGAATTCATGTTTCAAAAATAACCGCCGCTCCCATGAATCATCCTTTGAACCGACTCGACGACCTCGCACGCCGCGAATTCATCACCCGCATGGCAAAGACCTGCCTCGGCGTCAGCCTCGTGCCGCCGGCGGGCCTCGCACGCGCGCTGGAAACCAACGCGCCTAAATTCGCCGGTCACGTCATCTATCTCTACATGCGCGGCGGCATGAGCCACCTCGACACCTTTGACACGAAGCCGGACGCCCCGGCCGGTTATCAAGGCTCCACGCGCACCATCAAGACGAAGTCCGATGATTTGCAGATCTCCGGCTACTTCCCCAAACTCGCGGACCATGGCAAAAAAATCGCCGTTGTTCGCTCCATGCATCACACGCAGGGCGCGCACGAGCCGGGCATGTACAAAGTGCTCACCGGCTATGAAGTCTCCACCTCGATGAAGCATCCCGCGCTCGGCTCCTGGGTCGCGCGACAGGTCACGCAGGGTGCCTCCACCCTGCCCGCCTACATCCGTCTCGCCGATCTCGCCGGTCATCCGAGCAGCGGCTTCATGGACGCCCGTTTTGCCCCTGTCCCCGTTTTGGACGCCAGCAAGGGCCTGGAGCACACGCAGCTTCAGCAAGGCGACTCCATGACGAACCTGCGCAAGCGCACGGGACTCGCCGAAAAGCTCAACAGCGACTTCCTCAAACGCTTCCCGATGGACGGAGTGAAGGCGCACTCGGATGTCTTTGCCGATGCCATCAAGCTCATGACCAGCAAGGATCTCGACGCCTTCGACATCACGCAGGAGAAAGGCAATCTCGTGAACGACTACGGAGCCAACTACTTCGGCCAGGGCGTGCTGCTCGCACGCAGGCTAGTCGAACGCGGCACCAAGTTCGTCGAGATCGAACTCGGCGGCTGGGACACGCATTCCAACAACTTCACGACGGTGGAGGCGCTCGCCAAAGTCGTAGATGATGCCGTGGGCACGCTGCTGGAGGACTTGGAAGCCCGTGGGCTGCTTGAAAGCACGCTCGTGGTGCTCACCACCGAGTTTGGCCGCTCGCCGAAGATCAATGGCTCCGGTCGCGATCATCATCCCATCGCCTTCTCATCCTTCATCGCCGGTGGCGGCGTCAAAGGCGGCCAGGCCTACGGCAAAACCGACGAAACCGGCACCCGCGTCATCGAAAACCCCGTCACCGTGCTCGACTTTAACGCCACCATCGGCGCACTGATGGGCGTCTCTCCCCACGACCTCATTCCCGCCGGCAGCGGCAGCTTCAACATCTACGGCGGCACCGGAGCCAAACGCGGCGTGCCCATCGCGCCGTTTGTCTGACTCCAGGCCAATTCGGTGGTCACTCTTCTTTCTTCACCGTGCGCTCGATCCAATCATAGAGCATGGGCAGCAGCAGCAGCGTCAGCAGGGTGGAGCTGATGATGCCGCCGATGACGACGGTGGCGAGCGGGCGCTGCACTTCGGCCCCGGGGCCGTGGGCGAGCGCCATCGGAACAAAGCCGAGCGCGGCGACGAGCGCGGTCATCATCACGGCGCGCAGGCGGGTGGCGACGCCGTTGAGCACCGCCTCGCGCACGCTCATGCCTTCCTCACGCAATTCGTTGAAGTAGTTCACGAGTACGAGGCCGTTGAGCACGGCGACGCCGCTCAAGGCGATGAAGCCGACCGCAGCAGTGATGCTGAAAGGCATGTCGCGCAGGTCCAGGGCGATGATGCCGCCGGTCAAGGCAAGCGGAATGCCCGTGGCTACGAGGAAGGTCTGCCGCAGACTGCCAAAGGTGAAGAAGATGAGCATCAAAATGAGCGCCAGAGCTGTCGGCACGACGATGGCGAGCCGTGCGCGGGCTTCCTGGAGGTTTTCAAAGGTGCCGCCGAACTCGAAGTCGTAGCCTTCGGGGAATTTCACCTCCTTTTTGATGCGTGCGGTGGCTTCGTTGACGAAACCTTCCATGTCTCGGCCTTCACCCACGCTGACCATGAGCGCGTTTCGCCGCTGGGTGCGGCTGTGGCGGATGGGATCGACCGCTTTCTCTGTGCGGATGTCCACCGCGTCACCGAGCGCGATCATCCCAAACTCGCCCACGCGCAGCGGAATCGACTGGATGATCTCCTGCTGAGATCGCTGCTCCTCCGGCAGGCGGACGACGATGTCGCGCTTGCGATTGCCCTCCACGATCTGGCCGGCGACCTCGCCACCGAGGCCGGCGGAGACAGCGCGGTTCACCTCTGCGAGCGGGACATTGTACTTGGTGAGCACGTCGCGTTTCACCTGGAGCACGAGCGTGCTGGGACGGCCCGCAGTTTCAAACTCGGCCTCGCCGCCGGGGATGTCATTGATGATGTCGCGGATCTGATTGGAGAGCGAATCGAGGGTGTCGAACTCGACTCCGTAGATGCGCACGGCAAGTTCAGCCTTGGTCCCTTCCATCATCTCATTGAAACGAGTT
>CAMAZK010000113.1 GCA_945863205.1 Akkermansia muciniphila
TCGCGCCTTAGCGCTTGCCACCGCACTCCACGACGCTGGCGCGGCTTCAGTTAGCTCTTCGGATTCTCCTGATTTTTTCGCAGTTCGATCCATTGAACAATGGCCTTCGCTCTCTTTTTCGTCACGGCTCGATCGGCCAAAAGGACGAATACATAAATCCAAATCACGAACAGAGGAGTCACTACTTCCGGGCCTGGGCGGATCAATGAATAGCCAAGGAGAAACATTGGCACCCAAGCCCATCGACTCGAATAGAGGGGCGATTCGATGCTTCGAATCAAAGCTTCATCTTCCAGGCTCAAGATGCGATGGTCAGTGTTCTGGGGGTGGTTCATCGCTCCGGGAAATACCAAACGGCAGTCTCGCCATCAATGATTAAACAAGAACGCCGGTGAGTTGATCAGGGCCCAGGCCAAGTCCTGCGCCGCCGTCAGGCGCTTGTTGGCGAGCTGTTTCTGGCTGAGGTCAGCGTCACGGCGGAGCTGGATGAGTTTGGGGTCGATCTGGATCGGCTTCTGGCTGTCGGTGTGCTTCGTTTCGAGGGCGATGAGCTGGGGATCGGCAGGCAGCGGCTTCTTGGCGGCGGCGAGAGCCTTTTTCTGGGCCTGGTAGTCGCGGAACTGGTTGAGGAAGTGCTCGGTGAGGAGCTTCGTCTGCTCCGGTGTGCGCTTCGGAGCCTTGAGCGCGGCGGCCACGGCGGCAGGCGTGCCGAAGCGGACGGTGGGACTGGTGGTGACCCAGAGGCGGAAGCGACCGGGGTTGTATTTACCGTTCTGGAAGGCGGAGGTCATCTGGATGGTGAAGCTGGTGCCGCCTTCATTCGTAATCGGCTTTTCGAACTGGAACGTCGCCTCGTGGCGGAAGCCACCTTCGGGGCTGACGGCCCAGCCGCGGTCGCGATTGCCTTTTTTGAGCGCCTCGGTGACGGGGAAATCCTTCTGCTCGAAGTCGGCTTTCGGACTTTTGAGCGTTTGGACAACGCCAGAGCCGCGTTTGCCCTTCGCATCAGCGGCGTCGGTGGTGACGATGAACTCGCCGAGGACGAAGTTGCCGTCAGGAGCGAGGCCTGGGCCGTTGTTGGGCAGGCGGTCGTCTGGAAGCATTTCGAGCTTGATGGCGGTGATGCCCGCGAGGCTGGATTTGCCGGTGAGCTGGTAGTTGCCGTTGGTTTGCTTGCCTTCAGGCAGCGCGGTGGCGAAAAGACTGCCATCGGGCAGCACTTCGAGTTTTTCGACGCCAGCGACGCGACCGGGCTTCACATCGAGAAGATGCCACTCGGTGGTGAGATCGAGGTAATTCTCCCAAGTCGGCTGATTGGCCGGCGCAGTGTCGGCGACGGCCTTCACCTTGCCTTCGGCGGCTTTGATGGCGGCGAGGCGGGCGCCCTCCTGCTTCTTCACTTCGGGGGCCATTTTGACTTTGTAGGCTTCGAGTTCCTTTTTCGCGGTGTCGATGGCGAGAAGGCGCGCATGCTCGGCTTTGGCGATCACGGGCTTCTGCTCGGCTTCCTTGGCCTGGGCGACGGCGGCGAGGGCTTTGTTCTCCTCATCGAGTCCGGCCATGCTGTCGAGGGCGGCGTCGATTTCCTTGGGCGTGGCGTGGCGGTTGATGATGCGGACAAAAATGGAATCGACGAGCTGGCGGTCGTCCTTGATCTCGGCGGTGAGCTTGGCGATGGCGTTGCCCGGATCGCTGATGGCATCGCCGACGGTCGGGCCGCTCATGAGAGCCATGACGGGGCCGAGATTCACCTCGTTGCTGCGTTCGCACTCGCACACGGATTCGCGCGCGGGCTTGCCGAAGTTGGCGAGGAAGCCGTCCTGCAGTTTGACCTGTCCATCGGCCAAGGCGGCGGCGCGGGTGCCCTTCGGCACGCCGGGGATGTTTGGCATGCTGCCGGTGACGGCGAAGACGGAATCAAAGAGCACCTCAGCAGGCAGGCGGCGGGCTTTGGCGTGGCTGTAGTTGGTGTGGTCGTCTTCGTTCCACTTGTTCGTGGTGAGGCTCAAATGGTAGGTGCGGCTGTTGGCGATGATCTTCATCAGGTGGCGCACGTTGAAGCCGCTCTGGATGAATTCGTTCGTCAGGTATTGCAGCAGCTCGGGATTGCTCGGCGGATTGCCGGCGCGGATGTCGTCCAGCGGTTCGATGACGCCGGTGCCAGTGAGGTAGCCCCAAATGCGGTTGGCGTAGCTCATGGCAAAATAGTCGTTCTCCGGGCTGGTCATCCACGTGGCAAACTGGTCGCGTCGGGTGCTGGCGGACTTGCTGACGAGTTCGGTGTCGTAGGGCACCTTCGGCGTCACCGGCTGATTCGTGCGGAGGTGCAGCACGTCGCCGTCTTTCTTGTCGCTGACGATTTCAAACAGCGGCTTCGCGCCTTCAACGGCGCTGCCGCCGATCGTCTTGCCGGCGGCGGTGGGGTCGCCCTTGAGGTCGATCTGCGCGAAGTAGGACGCGGTTTCATAATACTGATCCATCGTCCACTTTTCGAAGGGATGGTCGTGGCACTTGTTGCAGTTGAAACGAGTCGCCAAAAACAGGTGCGTGGTGTTTTCGACGAGTTCCTCCGGTGTGCGCACCGTCTTGAAGTAGGCGGCGGCGGGATTGACCTTGTTCGATCCGGTGGCGGTGACGATGCGGTAGGCAAAGCGGTCGTACGGGGTGTTGTCGGCGACCTGCTGCTTGATCCACGCACGCAGTCCGCCAGCGCCTTCGGTGCCGAGGAATTTGGAGTTCACCTGCAGCATGTCGGCCCACTTGTTGGCCCAATGCTCGACGAAATCAGGATTGCCGATGAGCTGGTCGATCACCGCGCTGCGCTTCGTGCGCGTGTCGCGCTTGTCAGCCAGGAAGGCGGTGACGTCCTCGGGCTTCGGCGGCAGGCCGGTGAGATCGAGATGGATGCGGCGGAGGAAGTCCTCGTCGCTGCACAGGCCGCTGGGCTCGATCTTCATGCGCTGCCACTTCTGCGCGACGAGTTCGTCGATCTTGTTCCACTTTTCCGGCTCCTTCCACGCGAAGCCGCTGCGGTCGCCCATCACCGTGATTGTCGTGGCGGCGTAGCTGCCTTCGAAGCGGGCGAGGATCGGTGCCTCGCCGCGGCGCAGGCTGGTCATGAGGCCCTTTTTGTCGGCTTCGATGACGTCGCCGTTGCCGCTTTCCAGAAAAGCCTCGGCGGTGACATCTTTAACATAGCCGTCCGCATAACGAGCGATGACGCGAAGCTGCTGGCGACCGCCGATGCGCTCAATGACCGGATTTTTCGGCGAGAGTTCGATGCCGGTGACGCGCGGCGTTTTCATGTCGAGCTTCGCGCCCTGGCCGATCCAGGCTTTGAGTGACTCGTAGTAAAGCTCGCCCGGTACGGTGAGCTGGCCGCCTTCATGCGGCACGCTGCCGCTGGCCTTCAGCAGCATGAGCGAATGCTCCGGCGATGCCACGTTCGCGCGACGGCTCGCGTGATCGTCGGCGAAGGCGAGCACGTCGTAGATCGGATCGTAACCGCGCAGACTGAGCTTGAAGCCCGCCTTGCCGTCCTTGGCGCCGTGGCAGGTGCCCTGGTTGCAGCCGAGCTTTGACATGATGGGCATGATGTCGCGGACGTAATCGGGCTTCAGGGCCATGTTCATGCCAGCCACGGTCACGGGCACGTTCGCGGTCTTGCCGAGAAAGGAAATCTTCACGCTGCTGCTGCCGTCCTTGTCCGGACGCACCATGCCGCGTGAGTCGATGTCAATGACGCCGTCGTTCGCGGCGGTGATCTTTGCCATGCGCGTGACATCGGCGCGGGTGCCGTCGCTCATGCGTGCGGTCACCAGGAGCTGCGCGTATTCGGTCGGCTTGCCGATCTTGATCGTGGTCGGCTCGACATCGATCGAAGCGACGGTCGGGCCGGTGTGCAGCGTCTCGACCTTGTCGTCAGCTTTCACGTCCACACGGACGGCGTCATCGACGATGACATCGCTGGCGGCGAGAATCTTCTCCTTCACGAGCGGCACCGAAACGAAGTCCTTCGCGATCTTGCCAGTAGCGGCATCGATCAGGCGAATCTGGCCGTCCTGACCGGCAGCGGCCACCGTTTTGCCATCGGGGCTGAAGCTGACGCTGAAAATGCCGCAGGGGATCGCCGTGCTGCTGAGCTGCTTCACATCCTTCGTGATCCAGGCATCGAGTTCCGGGCCCTTGCCGTTCACGGTTTCGACGATCTTCTTCACCGCATCGGGCATCGCGCTGTCGTAATCGCTGCTGTAGATGTTCACCGTGCCCTGGCCCTCGTGCGAGGCTCCGGCGACGATGCGCTTGCCGTCCGGCGCGAAATCGACGCCGAAGATGCGGCCCTGCATCGCGGGGAATTTGCGGATGAGGTTCGCGTTGTCGCCGATCTTGCGGACGGTGATGCGCTTCATCCGGTAAATCTGCGGGATGCCGTCCGTGCCGCCGATGAGCACTTCATCACGCAGCGGATGCCGCGCCAGCACCTGCACGCCGCCTTTGAGCGCTCCGGGTGTGATGGAGGTGACGTTGTCGATGAAGCGCTGCGTCGCGACCTCCGTGAGCTTCACGCTCATGTCGCGGCCGCAGGAGACGACGTGCTTGCCGTCGATGCCCCATACCGTGTCGAGCACCCAGTCGCTGTGGCCGCCCATGAAGAGCGTTTCCTTGCCGGTGGCGACCTCGATCGCACGCACCGCATTATCACCGCAGCCAAAGGCAAGGTATTTGCCGTCCGGCGACCAGCTCGCGCCATACAGCGTGTCAAAGGTCAGCGACTTGGAGAGTTCCAGCTTCTTCGCCGCCACATCCCAGATCTGGATTTCACCCATGCGCGCCGGGCTGCCGCCGGTAACGGCGATTTTCTTCCCATCGGGCGACCACGCGAGCTTCTGAATGCGCTCCGCCAGGCCGACGAGACGCGCGACGATGCCGCTGCCGTCCGCCTTGTGGATCAAAACCTCATGGTAGCCCGCCACAGCGATCTGCGAGCCGTCCGGCGAATACTCCAGCGAAGTCACCGCCGGGGCCTTCACGTAAACCGGCGGATGCGCCATGTCATAGTGCGCCCTGGCCGAAGCCGGCGTGTCATCCTGCGCGCCCTCATTGATCCAGCGCTCGATCAGCGCCACCTGCGACTCATGCAGCGGGTCCGCCTTCTGCGGCATCTCCGCCTTGCCCTTTTCGTCCGGTTTGATCAGTTTCAGCAGATTCGACTCCGCCGCCTTTCCCGGAATGACCGCATGGCCTTCCTCGCCCCCTTTGAGCAGCGCCACGAAGTCTGTCATGACGTAGTCACCCTTGTTCTTCGCCGGTTGGTGGCAGCCATTGCACTGCGCCTGGAAAATCGGGCGGATGTGCTTGTAGAACGACACCGGCTTGTTCGGGTCGATGCCCTCGTCCTTCTTCGGCGGTGCGGCATGCACAGCGGCGGCGAGGAACAGGGCGGGCAGAAAAAGGCGCAACTTCATGGGCGGAGTGGGTGGTTTAAGAACGCAAAAAACGGCCTGCCGAGCACAATCCTTGCGCTTTCAGACCCGAGGGCGGGATCGTCCATGCCGGGTGGCGGAGATGGGAAAGTTGCTACCGCGCCGCAACTCCGCATCATGCGCGGCTCTAATGCCTTCCGAAACTCTCAGCACCCGACTCAGCCGCAGCGTCTCGGCGGAATTTTTCCGGCCATTGGCGCGGCCTTCGGCGCCGGTGTATGTGGATTGTGCGGACCGTTTGATTGATGAGGCGGGCGAGGCAGGAAGGCTGTCGCAGCGGGAGACGATTGAGATCATCAAGGAAGTCATCGCGCGGCATCCGTTGTCGCTGCTGGCGGAGGATGAGGGCGCGGCACTGCGGGATGCACGGCAGCGGGCGGGGCAGTTTTTCAATCGGCTCATCGCAGCCGGATGGCTGGAGGATCAGACGCTCGGGCTGCATGAGCGGTGGGCGGTGATCACGTCGGGGTTGCGGCCGCTGCTGCGCATGCTGCGGGACCTCGCGGAGGATCGCGTGGCGGAACTGAAGACGTTCGCGGACACGTTGCGGGGCCTTTGCCAGACGCTGGAAGAGCGCGGCGTGCTCGATCCGCAGATTCAACCGCCCGATCAGCTCCGCTCGACCATCACGGACCTCACGCAGCGTCTGGAGCGGGCGATCGAGCAACTGCATGCGGTGGAAAAAATCGTCACCGGCTTCGAGCAGCGCCAAAGGCAGACGGCCACGGCCGCGGACACGCTGAACCTGCTCTATGAGGAGTTCGGCCAGGGGCAGCATATGGTGTGTTACGATGCGCTGCGTCGCGGCGGGCTGCTCACGCGCATCGAAAACGCCCGCAGCGCCGTTTCCGAGTGTCACGATGATCCGCTCATGCGCGAGCGCCTCGCCAGCGGCCTGCGCGAGCACTACGGCTATGACAACGCCGATGCCTACGACCACGCGGTGGCGATGCTCACCCGTCTCGAGCGCGATCTTGGCGGTCTGAAACGCCGCGCGGAGGCCATCGACCTACGCATGGCAGCTTTCAACCGCCTCAGCCAGCAGCGTTACCGCTATCAGACGGAGCTGCGCGGTCGTCGCCCGGAAATCGTGAAAGGTTACTGCGATGCGATCAATGCCGCGCATGCGGGTGGTCGCTTCTCCGAGTTTGCCGGCCAAAGCGCCGACTTCGCCCCGCGCTGTGTGGAGACGCGCTTCTTTTACGGCACCGAGTCACTCTACAAACCCCGCCGCACGAAATCGCCCGTCGATCTGCGTTTCAGCGAAACCAGTGCCTCCAAGCAAAGCGAGGACGAGGTGCTCGCCGCGTGGAAGGAGCGCCAGCGCCTCGCCCTCACGCCGCAACGTGCCGCGCGCCTCGTCGCGAAGCTGCTGCCCGCCAAAGGCCGCACGACGAGCACCGAGGACATCACGCTCGAAACCGCCGACGACCTGCTCGACCTCCTAGCCGCCGTCGCCTACGAGCACGCGCCCGCCCTGGCCGGAAAACGCGTCCGCTGGAGCGTGGATGGCCTCCGCCGCCGCAATGGCCTCGAACCGCACATTTTGGAGCACGACGAGGTCGCCGGGCACCGCGTGGAACGGTTTGCGATCACGCGGGAGGGGTGAAACGCCTATTGCGAACCCACCTCGTCCCCCTAGTTTCACAGTATGATCACACGACTAAAAATTAGCGGCTTTAAAAACTTTGTGGACGTGGACGTTCGCTTTGGGCCGTTCACCTGCATCGCAGGTCTCAATGGCGTTGGGAAATCGAATTTATTCGATGCCATTCGCTTTTTGAGTTCCACAGCCAGCATGACTTTGGCGGACGCCGCCTCACGGGTCCGCGACGAGGGCGGCCGCCCCTCAGAAATTCGCGACCTGTTCTCACGGGACGCTCTGAACCAGCATGGTCTGATGAGTTTCGAAGTCGAGATGATCACTCCAGTGCGTGCTACGGATGATCTGGGTGCAGATGCACATGCCACGGCCAACTTTCTCGTTTACCGCCTCGATCTAAAACACCGCTTAGATGGCTCAAATGGGCTTAGGCAGGAGTCTATTGAGATTGTCAAAGAAGAGCTCGATCACATTCCCAAGTCCAAAGCCGCATCTCATCTGCCGTTTGCTCGTGATGCACGGGCTTGGAGAGAGTCAGTCCTAACGATTGCCCACAGAACGGCCGCCTTTATTTCAACCGCCACCGAGGAAGGCAAGGTCATCATTCGGATGCATCAGGATGGTGGCAGCAGCGGCCGCCCCAAGACTCTTGCGGCAGGCACCCCCCGAACGGTGCTCTCCATCGCCAATGCTTCTGAAAGTCCTACGGCTTTGTGTGCCAGGCGGGAAATGGAATCCTGGATGCTGCTGCAATTGGAACCTTCGTCTCTTCGGGAGCCAGACCACGTTAATGCACCTCACATGCTCTCTCAGGAGGGCGAGCATCTGCCGGCGACTCTTCATGCCCTGGCCCAGCGAGCGAAAAAGCCCGGCATGGAGGCCAAGGAGGCTAAAGCAGCGGAGGCCCGAGTTTACGCGACGATCTCCAATCGACTCAGCATGCTGATCGACAATCTACGGTCTCTGAAGGTGGATCACGACGAAAAGCGTGACACGCTCACTGTTTGCGCCGGTGACAACCAAGGAGTCTGGTATCCTGCAAAGGCACTTTCAGACGGGACCCTGCGCTTCTTAGCTCTGGCGGTCCTTGAGCATGACTCATCCGGGCGAAACGTCATCTGTCTGGAAGAGCCAGAGAATGGAATTCATCCCCAGCGCATCCCTGCCATCATCAATCTGTTGCAGGACATCGCCACGGACATCCACATGGAGGTCGATGAAACAAACCCTCCACGGCAGGTGATCATCAACACACATTCACCACAGGTCGTACGCCAGATCCCGGATGACTCCCTGGTTCTTGCCCGAAGAGCACAGCTGCTCGTGGGAAGCGGCCTCCGCAACGGTCTGGAGTTCAGGTATTTGGATCACACGTGGCGCTCGGAATGTGATGATGATACTTCCCGACATATTCACAAAGGCGAGCTCCTCGACTACCTGTCCAACGCGAACGGAATGAATGATGCAAGCGCCGAGCTTGCGACGCGACCGCGTCGCAAGCTGGTCGGCCAAAGGGAGGATCTTCAACAACTGAAACTGAATCTCTGATGCCGAAGCAACGAATCCATCTCCGATATACCCTG
The DNA here is from genome assembly GCA_945863205.1 of Akkermansia muciniphila. Taxonomy (GTDB): domain Bacteria; phylum Verrucomicrobiota; class Verrucomicrobiia; order Verrucomicrobiales; family Verrucomicrobiaceae; genus Prosthecobacter. The sequence continues at coordinate 8,670 of CAMAZK010000113.1, forward strand.
CTGGGCGACGGTACCTCTGACAGGGCTTTGATGCCTGTTTTGGACTGGTTGCTATCTCAACTCGCTGGCAGCCTGCCAGTTGAGGGAATGTGGGCGGACATTTCGCGCGCGCCTCAAAAGCCGTCAAACCTCCGCGAGCGTGTTCTTTTCGCTCTCGACTACTTCCCTGCGGACATCTTGTTCATCCATCGTGACGCGGAAGCCCAGCCTCCAGAATTACGCCATGGGGAAGTTCGCGCTGTCAGCGATGAACTCAGCCATTTGCTGGCGTCGCAGGATGTGAAGACAGTCGCGGTCGTCCCGATTCGAATGATGGAGGCATGGCTGCTGTTTGACGAGCCTGCAATCCGCCTTGCAGCAGGCAATCCACACGGGCTGGTGAAGTTAAAATTGCCCAAGGTGAAAGCGTTGGAGGGCCTGTCCGACCCCAAAATGATCTTGCGTGATGTCTTGGTCCAGGCCACCGAGCTTCAAGGCCGCCACAGACGTAAATTTGACATCCCACATAGTGTTCAGCGGGTCGCTTCTTCGATTTGTGATTTTAGTCCACTGCTTCATCTGAAGGCTTTTCAAAGACTCAAAGCGGATTTGGAAGCAGTTTTGCGTCAGCAAGGTTTCATCGGCAAGTAACACTTGGGGCAGTCGGTTTGCCGTTAGGTGTAGTCAGCTTGACGCCGCCTTTCATCTTGCCACGCACCCAGCCTCTTCTACCTCTCACGCCCCCATGACCTCCACCACCTCCGATCCGCTTTGGCCGCGCTCCTTTTGGAGTGAGGTGCCCGATTCGGATCGCGCGGCGCTGCGGGAGGTGCTGGCGGAGTTGCTGGGGCGTGGGGTGCTGCTGGGCGATGAGGGCGGCGGGCGGGAGCTGTATCTGCTGGCCCGCGACCACTATCGCACGCATGTGGAGGACTATCTCGCGCCGCTGGCGCTGGAGTTGATCGTCGATGAGGAGCGCTCGCTGTTGCAGGCGAGGCCGCGCACGGAGTCGTGCCTGCTGTTGGGCCGTTTTGACAAGGACGAGACGCTCGTGCTGCTGGCGCTGTGGCGGCTTTACGATGATGAAATCAGCACCGGCAGCCAGGAGGCGGTCATCGTGACCGTGGACCAGCTCTGGGCCGCGCTGAAGGTGTACTTCGACAAGATCAGCACGCCGGAAAAATCGCAGATCGAAGCCTGCCTGGCACGCATCCGCCGTCATCGCCTCATCCGCACGCTGCGGCCCGAGGGCATGACGCAGGCGGGCGAGATGCAGATCGAGATTTTGCCCTCGCTGGCCCGCGTGATCCCGTTTGATGACATCGCCGCGTGGCAGCAGCGCGTGGAGCAGTATCAGCCGGTCAAAGACAGCGCGGAAGACGGGGAGGTGGCCGCATGAGCGCCCCGCGCATCACCTTGAGCCGCATCCTCGCGGTGAACTGGTATGGCTACCGACAGTTCATCGACGTGGCCGGTCTCTCGCTCATCACCGGCGCGAATGGCAGCGGCAAGAGCGCGCTGCTCGATCTCATCCAGTTCGTCATGCTCGGCGAGCAGCAGAGCAAGTTTAACAAAGCCGCCGCCGGTGCGGGCAGCGGTCGCTCGCTGCGCGGCTACTGCCTGTGCGACACAAACACGACCGGCCGCGATGGTGCGGAGCGCTACCTGCGACCCAGCAGCGTCACGCTGGCTGGCTTGGAGTTCACCTGGCCCGCGAAAGACGGCGAGGAGCCGCGTCGCGAGACTTGGGGCGCACGCATCGAGTATGAAAGCCCCACGGCGAAGCCTTCGACGATCTGGTTCCGCACCGGACGCCGCCTCGCGTGGCAGGATTTTCTCAACAGCGACGCCGGACCGCAGGCGATGCAATTCCTGCCCGAGGATGAATTCCGCACCCGCGTGAAGCGCGAGCTCGACGGCGATGTGTGGGATCGCCAGCAGACCTACCGCGATGAGATGGCGCTGCGCAGCCACCTCGGCTTCGACGCCGAGCAGATGGCGAAGACGCTGCCCCGCGCGATGGCCTTCGAGCCGGAGAGCAACTTCGAAAAATTCGTGCGCGAGTTCCTGCTCGAGCCCGGCATGCCGGATGTGAAGGCGGTGAAGGCCAGCGTCGATGCGCATCGCCGTGCGCAGGAGAGGCTGGAAAAAATGTACGACCAGCTCGAGCGCCTGAAGCGCATCTCCGCGCATCATCAAGACTGGCTCACATCGAAACGCGAGTCCGCGCTCTACTCGCACCTCAGCGATGCTTTGAAGCACGAAGAAGCGCTCGAAGGCCTCAATCGCCGCCGTGCCGAACTCGAAGACAAACGCGCCGAGCACTCCGAGAACCTGCAAGCGCACGAGCAGGCTATCCACGAGCGCGAACGTCTCGAACACGCCGAGGAATCCGCCCGCGCCGCGCTGGGTGACAAGGCCTTCAAGCTCGAAGAGATCGACCGCCGCCGCCGCGAACTCGAGAGCGAGATCGAGCGACTCAACGCGGCCTCCAGCAGCCTGCATGATCGCATTCGCGCCCATCTGCGGCGCTGGCAGGACTGGACGTTGCACGCGTCGCGACTCGGCCTGCAAAATCTCGACGAGGCCTCCGCCGCCATCTCCGCAATGCAGAGCAAGGACGAGAGCAAGGCGCTCACCGCCGCACGCGATACCGCGCGTGCCTACATGCGGCTGAAGGACGAGGCGAACGAGCAGCTCCAGCCGGTGGTGGCCCGCTTGAACGAGCATGAGCTGCGCAAGGCTGCGCTGCACAAAGACCTCGCGCAGCTCCGCGAAGGCCACGCCACGCCCTCACCGCTGCTCAATGCGCTGCTTTCCCGCGGACAAAAAGCCGTCGCGCTCGGTCGCGTGGTCGAGGTGAAGGCCAGCGCGGAAAAATGGTGGCCGCTCATCGAGACCGTGCTCGGCATCCATCGCCGCGCCGTCATTCCCGAGGACTTCCGCGCCGCGTGGGATCAGGCGCAGCAGACGCAGAATCCGCACGAGCCGCTCATTCATCCCGATGAAGCCGCGCAAACCTCCACGAAGGTCCTAAAAGGCTCGCTGCGTGAGATGGTGGAGACGAAGCACGATCTCGCCGGCAAGGTGCTCGATCACCTGCTCGGTGGCATCGTCGCCGTGAACAAGGCCGCGCAGCTCGACAAGCACGAGCGGGCGATTTCGCTCGATGGCTGGCTCAAAGATCCGCCGCGTCGTGTGAAGCTCACGCCTGAAAAAGAGCTCACGCTCGGCGAGGAAGGCCTGCGCCGCCTCCGTGACCTGCGTGAGAACGAGCTTCGCGAGACCGACGCCGTCATCGAGGAGGTGCGCAGCGATTGCGATGACCTCCGCGCCTTTTTAAACCGTGGCGCTGAAGGCCATCTCGACCGCTTCACCGCGCCCGAAGGTGCCGATGAGGTCCAGCGCCTGCCCAAACTGCGCGAAGAGCTTCGCGAGCTGCAAGAGACGTGGAACCTCCTCGCCACGCCGGATCACGAGAAGGCCATGGAAAACCTCCGCGTGCAAAAAGCCACGCTCAAAGGCATCCATGAACGCATCGGCAGCCTCAAGACCGCCATCACCGCTTTCACGCTCGAGCAATCGCGACTCGAAGAAGCCATCCAGGAGGATGTGTTTCAGGAGGAGCAGACCCGCATCGCCCGCCAGGCCTCGCGCATGCTTGTGCATGGTTTTTCCGACGACGAGATCACCACGCGCATCAGCGCCGAGCGTCAAAAGGCCACGAGCTGGCGCAAATCCATCGAGATGGCCGCCGCGCTCGCCATTCAGCTCGATACGCGTGCGCAAGAGGCACGCCGCCTGCGTGATGAGCAGCGTCGCGAACTCGTCACCGTGCACGCCGACCTCGGCGATGCCCTCGATGCCGACGCGGAGGACAACGCCGCCTTCGACCAGCGCCGCGAAGACCTCGAAACGCATGAGCTGGAGCGCTTCAAAACTGCCGCGGATGAAGCGCGGAAGGAGTGGGAGGATCGTTTGCAGCATCAGGTGCTCGACGTGCTGCGTGAAAAGCTCAGCGAGGCCGACCGGACCAAGCGCGAGCTTAACCTCGCCATGGATCACGAGATCGGCGGCTGGCGCTACCAGCTCACCAGCCGTGCCGACAAGGCCCACAGCGCCATCTGGACGCTCGTCGAAAAAGGCCTGCCCAGCGGCAGCGAGATGGAACTCTTCAACGCCGCCGGCCGCGAGGACATCGAGCGGGCCAAGGCCGA
>CAMAZK010000114.1 GCA_945863205.1 Akkermansia muciniphila
AAGTCAAAGCAACCCATCGAACCGCAGCGATTGAAGAACCAGACATGCTCGCCGTCGGTGATCGGTGCAAAGGCGGTCGCATCGCTGAAAATGCCTGCCGTTTGCACCGGATCGGTGCCTGGAAGATCAACCGTCCAGAGAATCTTGCCCGTGTTCGCATCCAGGCAGTAACCGACAATGTTCGGCTCCAGCCGGTCGCTCGTTTCATCCATCGGACGATGCGTCGTCACGAAGGCGCGATCCCCCCAGATCGTCACCGCGCTCTGTCCGCCTTCAGGCAAGGTCGTGCGCCAAAGGATGTTCTTCCCGCCAACCACCGACCATTCCAGTGGCGGCGCTGCCCCTTCGACTTTCCAATTCAGATTCGGCCCGGACGCCTGCGGCCAGTGCTGGGCACGGACCGGGACCGCCAGAGCGAAGGTGCAAAGAAGGAACGTGCGAATCACACCAGAACCTCTCGGAGCGGGCCGGTGCCGGAGTCGAACTTCGCTGCCATCTTCTCGCTCATGTTGAAGCGTTCGCACTCGACGCCGGCGGTTTTCAGGATCGTCGCGTAGAGCGCGTTGATCGGACGGGTGCCGTCGAGCTGCGTGAAGCAGCCGGTTTTGAAAATGCCGCCGCAGTTGCCAAGCAGCATCACCGGCCAGGTGGCGCCGCTGGTGTGCTGCGCGTCGGCGTTGTTGCTGGTGTAAACGATGAGCGTGTTGTCCATCATCGTGCCACTGCCTTCGGGCACGCTTTCCAGCTCCTCCATAAGCTTCACGAGCATGCGGCTGTTGTATTGCCGGATCTTGATCCAGATCGGATTGTCCGGCTGCTTCATGTGGCCGAGATTGTGGCCCTGCTCCTCGACGCCGATGCCTTTCCATGAGCCGAAGATTTCACCACGGCCCGAGCCGATGGTCAGCACGCTGGTGATGCCGGATTTGATCGCCGAGATACCGAGGTCGAGCAGCACATCATGCCAGTCGGTTTCAAACTCGGGCTTGGTGTAACGGTCATCGACCTTCGGTGCGAAGTTCCGCAGATGATCGGAGACGCCGTTGAGGCGTGACCGCAGGCCGTTGATGTCCTGGAAGCCCTGAACGTACTGCCCGTAGCGCTGCTGATCCTCCATCGGCAGCGCCTTGCCGTGAGCGGCGGCGAGCTGCTCGATGCGGTCGAACATGCTCGACCGCGCCTCATGCTGCTTGCGGATGTCTCCGTCCGAGATGCCGCCGTAGAGCATCTGGTAGAGGTGATTCGGGTTCGAATGCATGAAGATCGGCTGGCCCGCGCCGCTGGCCGACAAATTCGCGACGGTGGGCTTGGCCTTCATGTTTTCCATCGAATCCATGCCGATGCAGAGATGCGGCAGCAGCGTCTCGGGCAGCACCTTGCTCAGTTCATAGTCAATCGTGGACGCGCTGGGCGGCACGCCGTCGCTGCCGCGATAACCGCCGAGCGCACCGAAGAACGCGCTGTGCGACGGGCTGGTGTGGAGGCCGTGCAGGCCGTTGATGATGTGCAGCCGCTCCTTGAAAGGCTCCAGCGCCTGGATCGGCTCCGGCAGCTTGGCCTTCGCCAGCGAGCCGCTGTTTTTCATGCCCGCCGGAATGCAGGTGGCCGGATCAAAGCCCTGATTCTGCATGAAAAAGATCACCCGCTTCGGCCCGCCACCGGAGGCAAGCGATGCCGCCTGGCCGATGTTCGGAAACAACGGGCACCCAAAAGCCGCGCCTGCGGTTGCGGCCACTTGATGGAGGAGTTTTCTGCGAGAGATCATGAGTGGCGCGTAAACGGACCGGGAACGGGCAACTTTCACCCTGCGGAAAGGAAAGAACGCCATGCGCACTGTCAGCAGCAACGATGCCACTCACTGCACGTAGAAAAAGTGGCTTCAGTAGTCCACCACGGTCAGACCAGGGACACGACCAAACTCTTCCACATTGTTGGTGACGACTCCCATGCCATGCACCAGGGCGGTGGCGGCGATCCACAGGTCGTTGGCTCCGATCAGTTGTCCTATGGCGGCCAGCGCCCGATAGATCTCGCCGTACTGCCAGGAGACATCACCGGACCAGGGGAGAATCGGGTAGGGACGGCACAGGCGCTCCCAGTCTCGTTTTGGACTCGCCGATTGGCCGCAGGCCAGCTCGCCAGCCACGGTGAAGGTGATGTAGAAACTCTCCTTCGACCTGCCTTCAAAGAAGCGGTCAATCGTCGTCGTGATCCCGCGTTTGGCTTCGCGTTCGGCCACGATGATGAAATTCGTGTCGAGGATCAGGCCCATGGATCATCGGGAATGGGGTCATGCTTGGCCGCCTCTTCCACGGCGTCCAAATACTTGTCACTGGTGCCGCTTCCGCCGCCTCGGAAGTAGTTGATCAATGCTTCGCCAGTCGCCGGAGCGTCCACCCATACCGCACGGCGCACCACCTCCGTGAAGGACTCGCCTCCTCGTTTGGCATGCCGGAGCTTCTCGTAGGCATCGAGTTCCAAGGTGATGGTCTTTGTCGCCATGCACGAAAAATACACGAAATGCGATACTCGCCAAGATAAACAATTCCCGAAGCAACCAGCGGGTGAGGTGTTCGCGCCCCAGAGGATGGGCTTTGCCTTTCGACTTCGGGATCGCGAGCACTCAACTGCAGGGGAAGTCTGCCGGAAGGGTTCTTCGGCTAAATCGGTGGTGAGCTTTTAGTTGGTGCCGCTGGAATGGCCGTTTTGACAAGATGCGGCTCAACGGCAAGCAGAGGCGGGGATGAGGTAGCCACCGCAACAACGATGCCACTCACTGCACGTAGATTTCACCGAACTTCAGCGTGTCGTGGAAGGTCTTCGCATCGGGTCCGAGGGGAGAGAAGGCGGTGGTTTCCTCGTCGGGGCTGCCGGCCCGTTTGCGAAAGAGATTGAAGTACCACGGCAGACTGGTCCCTTTGCCAGAGGCGAGCACATCGGCGCGGGATTTGAAGGGCATGCTGCCGATGATCTGATGCAGCGGATCTTCGTCGGACGCGGTCACGGGCAGCCTCATTTCCACAGACCAGAAGTCGTATCCGCGATGCGTGGCCACCTCGGCCTGCGCCGACCATTTGGACCAGTGCGCCTTGTCGGTGCCGCGGTCCATGGTGATGATGTGGCCGGCGGGATTGATGACGATCTGATAGTAGGAGTGCTTGTCGGTCTCGATGAGCAACTCCAGGTGCTCGCCATTCCAGATCGCCGGATCACCATCCTGGCTGCCGCCGATGATCGGCGCCACGCCGGGCTCGCCCTGGCAGCGTATGGCGAGGTAGAGCGCTCCATTCCACCAGCGTGCACGGAATTCGCTGGGGAGCTTCGGCTTGGCGCCGGTGCGCACGTCCTTCAACTGCCCGCGCAGGCTGTAGGAGGTCCAAAAGGGCTCGTCGATGCGACCGTCGATGACCAGAGTGTCACGCACGTCGCGCCACTTGTCCTGGGCCATGTTAATCACGCGAAACTCGGGCAGTCCCTCAGGCCGATCTGCGCGGATCTGCGAGGCGCGGTTTCGCAGCGTGACGAGAAATTCATCCACGAGGGCGATGCGCTGGCCGAAGACCGAGTCAGTTGGCGCGGCGGCCTTCGCTTTGTCGAAGAGCGCGATCGCAGTGCGCGTGAGGTCGCCGTCGCCGCCGAGCTTCGCGTAGTTTTTCTCGCAATGCTCGATGAAGGCCTTCATCTCCGCTGCGGCGGGGCCGTAGAAGAGCGGGTAGTATTCGTTCAGCAAGACATCGACATCCTGTTTCGTATCCCACCACAGCCGCGACATGACGTAGGGGTTGAGGTGGCTCATGCCGGGGAAATGCAGGCCGCCCTTGCCGCTGGAGAGCCAGACATCCTCGCGCCACACCGTGCCGGCGGTGTCACGCAATCCGCGGGCGATGATGTGCGACCAGTATTGCGGGCGGAACTCGCCGCGATCCGTGAAGGGCGTGTAGTTCAGCGTCACCGAGAGCGGATGATTCGTCTTCGCCTGCCACTCGCGGCGCAGTTCGGCGGTGCTTTCGTGCGTCGCGTCATCCATCTCGCGGATGGGACGGCCGTTGGTGATCTGCACCCACACATTGTCCGGAAGCTTGTCGATGGAGAGCGGCGGCATCCGGTAGGTGCTGTAGGCGCCGCTGAAGACCTTCCGGTCCGGGTGCGTCTTGGCGAGTTCGTTCGCCACGCGGACGACAAACCCCCAGACGTAGTCGGATGAATGGCCCGAGGGATCGCGGTCGAGCGTCGCCTGGCCTTTGCAATCCTGGCACTGGCAATGCGTGAAACCATCGTGCGGCATGACCGAGACGATGGGCATGTCGTAGTGGTCAAACATGAGTCGGCAATAGGCGACCATCTCCCTGAAGAAGCCCGGCGACGATAGGCAGGCATTGGCCTTCTCGCTTTCGGTGTCGCGCTTGCCGTTGGGCAACATCGCATAGTATTCGGGATGACTGGCGCGCTGGTCCGGATGCTCGGTGACGTAGCGCTGCCCGTGGTGGAGAACGCCGTATTGATCGTTGGCACCGATGCGCAAATACCACAGCGCATCATCGATGGACGCCGAACTGAGCATCGGGCGGCTCACCGTGCGAACTTCAAACTCCGGCCGCTCGGTTCGATTCACCTCGGGAAGCTCGATGCGCTTCAAGTCAGGCAGGATCTCGCCCAAAGGCCCCGGCATGTACCAGCGCACGCCGAGATCTCGCAGGAAGGCATGAACGGCGTTCAGCGAGCCGCGATGGTCGAATTTCCAGATGTCGAGCTGCTTGCTGTAGTCCTTGTAGATCGTGGCCCCGACCGGATTCACCCAGGGATGCCCGGCGAGCTTCTGCCACTCCGCCTGCTTGTTGTTCTGCCAGTCATTGTTGCTACGCCCCCAGGGCTCGATCGGCGTGAAATCCCAGTCGTTGCCCACCAGCGCCAGCCAATTCGCACCAGAGACGATGCGAAACGCGTCGCGCTCCAAGCCCTCGGCCGTGACGCCGACACGACGCGCGTGTTCGCTTTCGCCGACGAAGATCTTCAGCGACTGCTCGTTCGTCGGCGAGCTGACGATCGCCAGCTTCGCGCCGGTGATCTTCTCGACGTAGGTCTGCAACTCACCCGCCGCGAGCTTCGCCGAGCGCGTCGGTTTTTCTGCAATCACGATCTCGGCATGCGCGCCGGTTTCATCGACGATTGCGGGGGCGGCGCGCAGACAGCCAACCGATGCGAGCAACAGGACGATGAGAATGGAGAAGGCGTTCATGTTGGTAAATCAGGCTCCATGTTCAACGACCCCGTCATGCGCGTCCTGTCACGTCCTGCCTCTCCTTGATCGACGTGTGTCCCGGGCAGAGCCGGGTGACGACCCCTTTGAAATCCAGGCGCAGCAGGCAGAAAAGCGCCGCAGTTCACCGTTGAAACGGCATGACGACACCCGACTCACCCCTCATCCGGCTTCCAAAATCAAACGTGAAGCTCCTCGGCACAACCCGACGTCTGCTGATCGCCTCAGGACTTTGTCTGGCCTTCGCATCGCCGATTCTTGCCGCCGCCGAACCGGTGTTTCGCGCGGGTGCGGCGACGAGCGTCATCACGCCGTCCATCAGTGCCGATCTAAAGGTGCGCACGAGTCGTCCGCCAGCGACTCATGTCCACGACGAACTGCATGCCCGCTGTTTGGTGCTCGACGACGACCAGGCCAAGCTGGCGCTCGTCGTGTGCGACCTGCGGCACATTTCGGCGGAGGTCGCTGAAAGTGCCAAGCAGATCATTGAAATGACCACGGGCATCCCGCCGCAGTGCGTGCTCATCTCCGCCACGCACACGCACACCTCCGGCGGCGTCAGCTTGGACGAGGACAAGAGTCTGGCATATTACGATTACCGCGCCTTCCTCGCCCGCCGCATCGCCGATGGCGTGCTGCGTGCTCACAACCAGCTCGAACCGGCGCAGATCGCCTGGGGCGTGGCCGAGGAGCCGACGCAGGTCTTCAACCGCCGATGGTTCCTCAAGCCCGGCAGCCCTCCAGTGTATGGCGCGCACGACAATGTGGAGGTGGTCGATACCAACCCCGGCTACAAAGGCCTCATGAAGCCCGCCGGTCCCGTGGATCCGCAGATCACCTTCCTCTCGGTGCGCTCGACTTCCGGCAAGCCGATCTCGCTCATGGCGGCCTACGGTTTGCACTATGTCGGCGGCATCACGCCCAACACGATCTCGGCCGACTACTTCGCGATGTTTGCCGACCGCGTGGGCGAGCTGCTCGGTGCTGACCGGCATCAAGATCCGCCCTTCGTCGGCATCATGGCCAACGGCACCAGCGGCGACGTGAACAACCTGGAGCGCTACTCCGACGAGGAACTGACCAAACGCGGCCCGCAGCCGAAGAAGAAGTATCAGCCCTTCGAAAAAGCCCGCGAGGTGGCCAACCTGTGCGCGGACAAAGTGATGGAGGCGCACAAGACGCTCCAGTGGCACGATCATGTGAAGCTCACCTCGCTGCAGCGCACGCTCACCTTTGAGCGGCGCTATCCGACGAAAGAGGAGGTCGCGTGGGCGGAGTCGGTGAAGGCTCGGCGCATCAAGCCCATGAGCACCAGCCGCTATAGCACTTACAGCACCGTGCTCGCCTACGCCTCGCCGGAAATGCCGCCGACCCTCGACGTCGTCGTGCAAACGCACCGCATCGGCGACCTCGCCGTGGCCGCGATGCCCTTCGAAGTCTTCGCCGAGATCGGCCTGGAACTCAAACAGCGCAGCCCAATCCGGCCGCTCATGAACATCTCCATCGCCAACGGCTCCCACGGCTACCTGCCCACGCCCGCGCAGCACAAGCTCGGCGGCTACGAAACCTGGATCGGCGTCAACAAGGTCCAACTCAACGCCTCCGTGAAGATGGTGGACGCCTTGGTCAATATGCTCGGCGAGCTCCATGCGAAGAAGCCATGAGCCGTTGATGGTCGATCGCCTTCACGTCCGACGATCCGATCCCATTCGTGCCACCCGCAGGCCGAATGTGTTCGGCGCACTGCCTGCCGCAAGCATGTCGGAGACGACTGCCATTCAGATGGCAAAGCAGCGCCAACTCCGCTACCAGCCGCCAGTCTTTAGGCTCCATGCTCATCCGCAAGCTCCAGCACCAACATCGAGATCAAGCTCTCCTTCCGAAGCCGACGCCCAGCACGGCAAAAAAGGCATCCGGGTCTTTTTGCCAATGAGGACAGTTACGACGGGAGACGAAAAAAATGGATGTGACTTCTCTCGGGCGGGAACGAGGAAGCAGGAAGGCGTCACCTCTAATCATTCAGAAACTCCCGCCATACCTGGACTGCGATGCACAGGACCGCCAAATTGAGAACCGATACGATCACCGACCCTGCAAACCAGAGCGAGTGGCCGCAGGTTCCCCGGCGCAGCGCAAAAAAAGACATCGCAAGCGTGATCATTCCAAACGCTGGTCCGATAAACAGCAGGCCGAAAGGCGTGACGAAAACGAGAACAAACGGCCCCACCGATCCAACCACCAACAGAGAAACTAGATGACCCGGAGACGAAGCTTGAGCTTTGTTGTCTTTCATGAGGCATCAAATCACAGCGGCAGAGGCTCGTCTTCGCCGATCACCTTCACTTCCATCTCGAGCTGCACGCCGCGCTGTTCCTGAGCGACTTCGTTGATCTGCGCAATGAGATCGAGGACTTCGCGGGCCTTGGCACCGCCTTGGTTGACGATGAAATTGCCATGCACGTCGGAAACGATCGCCTTGCCCACGCTGCGTCCTTTCAAGCCGAGTTCGTCGATCAATTTGCCTGCGCCGCAGACCTCGGGGTTCTTGAAGGTGCAGCCCGCGCTCGCGCCGACGGGCTGGCTGGTGCGGCGTTTGTGATGGGAAGCGGCGAGCTTCGTGTCGATCTCGTCCTGCGGGGCCGGGGAACCCTTCAGGACGGCGGAAACGACGTAGCGCTCCTCGAACTCCGGCACGCTGCGGTAGTGATGCGTGATCTCGGCCAGCGGCTTGTCTCTGAGGCTGCCGTCGGTGTCGATGAAACGCACGCTCACGATCTGGTCGAAGGTCTCCGTGCCCATCGCGCCGGCGTTCATGCGGATCGCGCCGCCGAGATTTCCGGGGATGCCTTCCATCCACTCAAAACCGCCGATTCCGGCGTTGCGGGCCGCGCTGGCGATCTTTTTGAGTCGTGCGCCGGCTCCAGCCGTGATTTCGTTCCCGTTCACCGTCACCGCTTCGAAATCACCTTTCGCGGGATGAATGACCGCACCGCGAATGCCGCCGTCTTTGACGAGTAGATTGGACCCGCGACCGATCACGCGAATGGGGACCGAAGCGGAGCGCAAATAGCGCACGACCTCGGCAAAAGCCGCCTCCGTGCGCGGCTCGATCCAGTACTGGGCGGCACCGCCGATCAGCCAGGTCGTGTGCCGGTTCATCGGCTCATAAAGCCGCGCCACACCGCCGCCGTTCGCATCGAGCAGTGCACAGAGCTTTTCCAGCACCGGCAGGTCACGCGCGATGCAGCGCCCGACCTCATGCACGTTCCCCGCGCCCAGCGTGATGAGCAGATCGCCGGGCCGCAGCGCGTTGCCGACCTTGTCACGCGCCATCAACATCGTCGGCGTGCTGCCGGTCTTCGTGCGGCTGTTTTGAAGGCGCACCTCTTCCAGGATCGTCTCACCGCTCACACCCGGCAGCGGCTTCTCGCTGGCCGGATAGACATCCGTGACGAAAAGCTCGTCCACATCGCCAAAACTCGCACCGAACTCCTTCTTCAGCAGCTGCGTGCGGCTGTAGCGGTGCGGCTGAAAAAGGCAGACGATGCGCTTCGTGCTCAGCCCCTTCGCCGTGGCCAGCGTGGCGGCGATTTCGCTCGGATGATGGCCGTAGTCGTCCACCACGGCAAAATGCTCGCCCGCATGCCGGATCTCGAAACGACGCTTCGCACCGCGGAAGCTCTTCAGCGCATGCTGGATGGCCTCAAACGTCACCCCGCAGCGCTTGGCCAGCGCAATGGCCGCGAGCGCGTTGCTCACGTTGTGCCTACCGGGAATGCCGAGCGTCGCAGTGCCGAGCAGCGTTTCCTTTTCATACACCTCGAAGTCGGTGTGATCCGGCTTCATCTCCAAAATGTTCGCTGAGAAGTCATGACCCCGACTCCAGCCGTAGCTCACGCCCTGCGGACCGGCGCAGACTTCGCACGCCACCGGATCTTCGGCACAGTAAACCCACATGCCGGGCGTCTGGCTGAGCAACTGGCGGAACACCGCCTTGATGGCGTCGATGCCGTCATAAAAGTCGAGATGCTCGGCCTCGATGTTCAGCACGATGGCGTGCTGCGGATGGAAATTCACCAGCGTGCCGTCGCTCTCGTCGCCCTCGGCCACGAAGAGCTCGCCCTCGGAATCCCAGTGCGCATTCGAGCCCAGGATCGGAATCTCCGCGCCGACGTAGTGGCTCGGCTTCAGCCCGCCCTGCCGCAGCACATGGGCCGTGAGCGCCGAGGTCGTTGTCTTCCCGTGCGTGCCGCAGACGACCACGCCTTTCTTGTTCGCCATGACCGCCGCCAGCGCCTCAGCGCGGCGGACCAGCGGGATGCCCTGCTTGTAGGCCGCTTCGTAGGCCTCGTTCCCCGGCTTGATCGCGCTGGAGTAGATGACCATGTCGCAGTCCTCGACCTCCTTTTCCGTGTGGCCGTGAAAAAACTGCAAGCCCAGCTTCTGCAGCCGCTCCGTCTCCAGCGTCGTCGCCTTGTCAGATCCGCTGACCTTGTGGCCGAGTCCCAGCAGCAGCAGCGCCAGCCCGCTCATGCCTGATCCCGCCACACCGATCAGGTCGATGTGCATGGGGTGGCGGCTTTCTTTGAGGAGGCTGAGGACGGCGTGGGTCATGGTGAAGCGCCAACCTAGGCCTTCTTTGAAAAGCTGTCATTCCCCGGCTTGAAGGAATTGCAGCCCTGACCGTCTGCGGCAGCCTACTTTCTGAAGGACTTCAGAAAATTGAAGATCAACCAGATCTGCGCGGAGCCGATGGCCACCAGCAGAATGCCGAGTTCGAGGGCGCTGTCCTCCTTCGGCACGGCGAGGCGGAGGATGAGTGCCAGCATGATGATGCTGACGAACGATAGCACGGCTCCGAGGGTCGCATTCCCTCCTGTCTGGGTTTCCTCCGCCGGGACATAAGTCGGCAGCTGCTCCCTCCGAGGATCCTCGCCCACCAGCTCTTCTGCGCTGATTATGGTGGGGAGTTGAGGTGTTTGGCGGACGCTCTGCAACCCGTGACTTGATAAGCCATCACTAGCAGCCTCGCCCGCGCCTTCACGGGCCTCACCCCCGTTTAAGAAGATCAAGCATCGCCGAGTGATGGCAAAGAAGTTTTCGGGCGTGTTGTGGCGGTGATGTCCGGGCTTTCTGATGCCCGATGGATGGTCAAAGATGGCAGAGATCTTAGGTCCTATATCAGATCCACCACCTTTGCCAGCTGAGCCAGGGCAATGAGGGGGCTGCCTGCTTCGGAGCGTCAAAAAAGGTTATATTTTGTAGGCGTAATGCTGGATAACCACTGTGGGTTAACCCAATTATGTCGCATATGTTGCTGTGAGTCCTGCTAGGTGAAGGCTAGTCTATTGGGGGAGGCATATACCGGAACTGCGGCTGTCCCCCCTACTCCCGATCATGCCGCCTCCCTCTCGACTGAAATGCCACATCGCCGTGGCATTGATAGCCCTCTTTGGCACGGCCCTTTGGACTCGTTCCGCAGGGACCGTGTTGTCGCGTGCATTGGGCAGCACCGCTCTCGGCCAGTCTGCGCCGGAGGGCTTCATCCATCATTTAGGGATGTTCTGCTCTACCGCCGATGATGGGGGCTCGGCTTCCCTCCTCAAACGCAGCCCTTTGGCATGTCCTCCCCTCCAGGCCCTCACCGCCAGCCTCCCCCTTTGATGTTTTCCTGTCAGAAGCCCCCCCTTGATGACCATGATGCGCCGCGTTCTTAGTCCACTGTTTCGTGGCTTACCATTCTTGAGTGCGGCCCTGCTGCTGGCAGTGCCCCAGGACTCATCTGCAGCCCCGCCTGGCAAGTCCGAGCAGCTCACCTCCCCGGACCAGGTGCCTCAGGGCTTGGAGAAATCGGATTGGTCGAGCATCCGCGCGGCGCACTCGGCCTGGGAGCACAGCTTCCAGCCGGTCAAAGGCGGAGCCTGGCAGGCGCAGAACAAAGCACAGCAGTGGAGCACTCAGTTTGATGGCCGCGGCTTCACGGCCAAGCCAAAGGCTGCCGATTGGCAGTGGGGCCTGGAACTGCGCAGTTACGGTTTCGGAAAAAAGCAGACGGCGGTTGGAGGTCAGCCTGCGGTGAAGGCGGAGGGCCAGCGCCTCAGCTACCAGTGGAATGCAGACGTTCAGGAGTGGTTCATCAATGATCAGCGTGGTCTGGAACACGGCTTCATTGTGGCCCGGCGGCCGCAGGGAGCTGCGGCCAAGGCGTCTTTGGACATGGTGCTAGGCACACGCGGCACGCTGAAGGCCAGTGTGGCAGCGGATACCCAGACGGTGTATTTCCGCGACGACAAAGGCGCGCCCGTGGTCACCTATGCCGGGCTGAAAGTCTGGGATGCCGACGGGAAGGTGCTGCCTTCTCGTTTTGTCGCCGGGCCGAGTGGCGGCATCATCCTGCGGGTGGACGAAAGCTCCGCACGTTACCCCATCACCATCGACCCCATCGCCCAGCAGGCTTACCTGAAGCCAAACGCCGTGGGCACCACGCAGGCAGGGGACCTATTCGGTATCTCTGTGGCGGTGTCGGGAGACACGGTGGTGGTCGGAGCTTACCAGGAGGACAGCAGCACGACGGGGGTGAATAGCACGCCCAACGAAAGCGCCTCCAATGCCGGGGCGGTGTATGTTTTCTTGCGTAGTGGATCGACGTGGATCCAGCAGGCCTACCTCAAGGCCAGCCAAGTCACGGCGGAAGACCAATTCGGTATCTCCGTGGCTTTGTCGGGCGACACGCTGGTGGTCGGGGCTTACGGAGAGGACAGCAGCACGACGGGGGTGGGCAGCACGCCCAATGAGAGCGCCTCCGCTACCGGGGCGGCGTATGTGTTCGTGCGCAGTGGGACGACGTGGAGCCAGCAGGCCTACCTCAAGGCCAGCCAAGTCACGTTAAATGACAATTTCGGTTACTCGGTGGCGGTGGCGGGCAACACGGTGGTGGTCGGAGCTTATAACGAGGACAGCAGTACGACGGGGGTGGGCAGCACGCCCAACGAGAGCACTTCCGGTGCCGGGGCGGCGTATGTGTTTGTGCGCAGCGGTACGACGTGGAGCCAGCAGGCCTACCTCAAGGCCAGCCAAGTCTCGGTGGATGACGGTTTCGGGCGCTCCGTGGCGGTGTCGGGCGATACGGTGGTGGTCGGGGGCTTTTTAGAGGACAGCAGCACGACGGGGATCAACAGCACGCCCAACGAGAGCGCCCCAGGTGCCGGGGCGGCGTATGTGTTTGTGCGCAGCGGTACGACGTGGAGCCAGCAGGCCTACCTGAAGGCCCACCAATTATCGGGCGATGAATGGTTCGGTGCCTCTGTCGCGGTGTCGGGAGATACGGTGGTGGTCGGAGCTTATAACGAGGACAGCAGCACGACGGGGGTGAACAGCACGCCCAACACGAGCGCCAACGCTGCCGGAGCGGCGTATGTGTTCGTACGCAACGGAACGTCGTGGAGCCAGCAGGCCTACCTCAAGGCCAGCCAAGTCACGGCGTTGGACAGTTTCGGTGGTTCCGTGGCTTTGTCGGGAGACACGCTGGTGGTCGGGGCTTTCGGAGAGGACAGCAGCACGACGGGGGTGAACAGCACGCCC
>CAMAZK010000115.1 GCA_945863205.1 Akkermansia muciniphila
AAAAGAAGACGAAGCCCGAAAGCGAAGCCATGAAAACCGCTGTAGCCGCCGTGCTCGCATCGCCCAGCTTTCTTTACATTGAGGCCAACGGCATCCCCGGCCCGGAAAAGGTCGCGCCGCTCGAAGATGCCGAGTTGGCCACGCGGCTCGCCTTTTTCCTCTGGTCCTCGACACCGGACGACGAACTCCTGCAGCTCGCCAAAGCCGGCAAGCTGCACGAACCCGCCGTGCTCAAAGCCCAGACGCGCCGCCTGCTGCGTGACGTGAAATCCCGCGAGCTGAGCGAGTCCTTCGCCGTGCAGTGGCTCCGCCTCGATCAGCTCTACACCTCCAAGCCCGACCGCGATCTCTTCCCCTCGTTCTACTCCGGTCCGCAGGGCAAGTCCACGCTGCACGGCTCCGCCATGGTCGAGGCGCTGCTGCTCTTTGAAACCGTGCTCGCGGAGGATCGCAGCATCCTGGACTTCATCACTCCCGGCTACACCTGGCTGAATCCCGGGCTCGCCAAGCTCTACGGCCTTCCCTTTGGCGATGAATCCATCGCGGCAGTCAGCGGTGGCGATGGCAACCGTGAACTGAAAAAGAAGAACGACAGCGGCAGCCAGTGGCGGCGGGTGAACCTGGCCGATGCGAACCGCGGCGGCTTCATGACCATGGCTGCGCCCATGGTCGTCACCTCGCTGCCCTTTCGCACCAGCCCGGTGAAGCGCGGCGCGTGGCTGCTCGAAACCATCTTCAATCGCCCGCCCTCCGAGCCGAAGGTCGCCTTCGCCATCGAGAACGACACCAAGGAAGCTGCGCAGCAGATGAGCATCCGCGAGAAGTTCGAGGCGCATCGCAACAAAGCCGCCTGCTACTCCTGCCACATCCGGCTCGACCCGCCCGGCTTCGCCCTGGAGCGCTTCGATCCCGTCGGTGCCTGGAACGCAAACGCCGACGCGAAAAGCGAGTGGCAGGACCGCCCCTTTGATGGTCCTGCAGGCTTCAAGCAACTCATCTCCCAAGACCCGCACGAATTCACCCGCGGCTTCATTGAGCACCTGCTCAGCTACGCCATCAATCGCCCGCTCGAAGTCCACGACATGCCCGTCATCGCCCAGATCGAAGCCGCCGCGAAAGCCGACGGCTGGAAGTTCAGCCGTGTGATCGTCGAGATCGTGAAAAGCTATCCCTTCACCCACGTCCGCAATACTCCATGAAACCCCTGCTCATCCTCACCGTCCTCCTTCTCACCACGCGCGCCTTTGCCGCCGACGAATCACCTGCCGATGCGAAGATCCGTAACGACATCCCGCTCGGTGGCGATCTCAAACCTGACCCAAAGGTCGGGGCTTTTGCCGTGGTCGGTCACGGAGCGAGGATCATCGTCTCGAAGGACGATGGCAAGACGTGGAAGCAGACCTTCTTTGCCGCACCGGGGGCGGATCATGGCCCGTGGGCGACGAAGACGGTGGCTTATGGCGGCGGTGTGTTTGTTGTCGGCGTCGGCTGGGGTGGCGCGACGATTTATCTAGCCTCCGATGACGGAGTGAACTGGCGTCACCTCACGCATGGCAAGGCCAAGCTGCCGGAGGGCAAGGGTGATGAGCGCGTGATGCCCGGAACATGGGGTATCGCTGCGGGCAAGGGCGCGTTTGTCGCCGCCGGTTACATGACAATGACCGCCACGAGCGATCTGGGCGCGAGCTTTGACACCTTCGGCATGTGGGGTGCCTTCAAGAATGATGCTCGGGGCTACAAGCTCAGCACGCATCACGTCGGTCCCGTCTATTGCGGCGATGCGAGCGGGCGATTCCTCGCGCTGGGTGACAATCGCGGCAAGGAAGGTCTGAAGTTTGGAAATCTCTTCGCCAGCGATGATCTCGGCAAAAGCTGGCAATGGCTCTCACCGAAGGGGCTCGATGCCTCCACCGGACGCGGCACTTTGAAATCCAACGGCAAGCTCCTCGTGATGACCGACGCCGATGCCTCCAACGCATGGACCAGCAGCGATGGCGGCGATACTTGGGACGGCCCCCATGCCACCGGCACGAAGCGCGCCACACTCAGCGTGGTGGGTGCCGAGTTCTGGCTCGCGGGCAAACCGAGCCGCGCCAGCGCCGATGGCAAGACTTGGCGCGATCTCCCTGCCGCCGTGCCTGCGGGTCAGATCATCGCCAGCGATTCCGGCACGCTCATCAGCATCGACAAACCGCGCTTCAACATCCTGCGCAGCACGGATGGCGGCAAGAGCTGGAACGAGGTCCACAGCTACACGCCACCCGACATCAAAGGCGGCGCGCAGGGCCTGCGCGATGGCGCTTTCGGCCTCGTGTCCCCTTGATCGCAGATGATGCTGTCAGGAGATTCGCTTCGACCACGTTGCATCAAAGCTCATGATTGGCCACACCTTCACCCGTCGTCACTTCCTGCGCGCTGCTGGCGTGACGTTCGGGCTTCCGTTCTTCGAAAGCCTCACGAGAGCCGCACCCGCAGCGCCGCAGCGCTTTGCCTTCATCTACACGCCCAACGGCTACTGGCAGAAAGCACTGATGCCGGAGAAGGTCGTCGCGGGCTTTAACCCGCTCAGTTTGACACCGACGCTCCAGCCTCTGGCGGCGGTCAAGGATGACGTGACGCTCATCACCGGCCTCGATCGCCAGTTTGTGCCAGGCACCGGCGTGCATGCGCAGGCGGGCTCGTGCTGGCTCACGTCCTCCGCGCCGCAGGAGACGCTGGATGGCGGATTCCCGACAAACACGACGCTGGATCAGATCATCGCCCAACAGATCAGCTCCGACTGCGCCCTGCCGTCGCTGGAACTCAGCGCGAACGACTTCGTGGACAACAAGGAGACCAAATACTTCGAGTGCATCTCCTGGTATGGCCCCGGCTACGCAGCGAACACGGAGAAAAATCCGCGAGCCGTGTTTCAGCGCCTCTTTGGTCAAAGCCGAGGCGGGCCAACGAAGAGCGTGCTCGATGTCATCCTCGCCGACGCCAAAAGCCTGCAACGCCGCATGGGCCGCGATGATCAGGCCAAGCTGGGCGAATACCTCGACAGCGTGCGCGCCACCGAGCAGCGCATCCAGCGTGCAGAGGCCGCGTCCACGCGCATCCGCAAGCCTTCGCTGCCGGAACCGCCCGGCATTCCCGAAAAACGCGCCGACTACCTGCGGCTCATGGCAGATCTGTTCGTGCATGCCTTTCAAAACGACCTCACTCGCGTGGCGACCCTGCTCATCGACCCCGAGCGCTGGGACAGCCCGCGCATGTATCACGACCTCTTCGACAAGCCGCAGAATCATCACGTTTTGACGCACACGAAGGGCGACGAAGCGAAAGAGAAGCTCGCGCAGATCGACCGCTTCCACATGGAATTCTACGCGCACGTCGTCGAGCGTCTCAAAGCCACCGGATTGCTCGACAGCACCACGCTCGTCATGGGCAGCGGCATCAGCGATGGCGACCAGCACAACTACGCCGACCTCGAAGTCCTCATCGCCGGCGGCGGCTGGAAGCGCGGCCACTTCCACTTTGAAGGCAAACGTCCGCTAGCCGATCTCTGGCTCACGATGGCGCAGCAGGCCGGCGTGAAGCAGGAGCGTTTCGCCGACAGCACGGGCATGATGCAGACACTCCTGTCTGCTTCTTAAACTCCGAAGAACAGACAAGAGTGTCTGTCTCACTCCTTCATGAAAACGCTCCTCTCTCTCATCTTCGTCAGTCTTGGCGGCCTTCACGCCACCGAACCGCTGAAGCTGCTCTTCGCCGGAAGCAGCAGCATGTACTGGAACGACCTGCCGAGGGAGGTCGCAAAGGTCGTGGATGGCAAGATCTCCGACCACATCGAACGACCGGTCGTTCCTGAAGCGGCGGGACGCAGCGGCAGCGACATCCGCGTGTATCTGGAGCCTGGATTCAACCGCTACGAGTATGGCGTGAAGCCAGGGCAGAGCTTTCTCGGCAAGATCGAGACCGAGAAGCCGGACATCGTCGCGATGATGGTAGTGTGTCGTTTCATCATGGGCGATGACGCACCCAAAGGAGGAAGCCCGGATCATGCCTCCGCGGTCACAAAGTTCTGCGAGGCCATCCGCGCCGCAGGTGGCGAGCCGATGTTTTATGAGATGGGCTGGGGAAAGGCGGAGCGTGAAGCCGAAGGCCGCCGGCGCATCTTTGACCTCGCCGTGAAGAACAGGATCAAGCTCTTCGCGCCCTGCTCATCCGCGTGGGCTCGCGTTTATGCCGAGAGGCCCGAACTCGCGCTTCAGCACCCGAACGACAACTCTCATCCCGGTGATGCCGGTCATTTCCTGAACCTCGCCTGTTTCTACGCTGCGCTGACCGGCGAATCACCCGTCGGCAAACTGCCGCGCACCTTCCACGTCTGGCCGCACGGCAAGTATGAGCCGGACGAAGCGAAGCTGGCCGCATTCAAACCCGACGCGTATCAGGCAGCGATGGCGAAGTGGATGCTCAAGCACATGGCGATGAATCAAACGGCCACGCTGGAGGAAGAGACCGCGAAGTATCTTGAAACCGTCGCCTGGGAGACCTGGCGCGATGTTTCAACACACCTTGAGGCCCGGCGCTCGGGAGCGAAGCAATGAGTGGCTGCACCCGGAATAAGCTGCCACCGTCATGGCCATTCTCTTCCGCCACGCCATGAAGCCTCTCCTGCTCCTCGTTTCGTCATTCGGAATGGCTTCGCTTCGCTCACTCCTTCGGAGCAGCACACGCTTCGCGGTGCTGGCTGTCTCGCTTGGCTCGGCTCTGGTTTCGTCATTGGCTGCGAAGCCGCCAAATATCCTCCTCATTCTCACTGACGACCAGGGCTGGCCCACGCTCGGCTGTTACGGCTCGAAGAAGGTGCCCACGCCGAATCTCGACCGCCTCGCCGCCGAAGGAGCGCGTTTCACGGATTCCTATGTGATGTCGCAGTGCACGCCGACACGCGCGGCTTTGCTCACCGGACAGCACTCAGCGCGCAACGGCATGTGGCATGTCATTCCTTGGTATGGATCGCCGTGGGCGCGGTTGGCGGAGCCGGCCTATCGGGAGCAATTGTCGCGTGAGATGCCGAATCTGCCGAAATCGCTGCGTGCAGCCGGTTACGCCACCGGCATGGCAGGAAAGTGGCATCTCACGACCGGTGCGGATGGCGATTACGTTCAGCTTAAGGCTGGTGAAGCGTTTGGCTTCGACTTCGTCGCGCCGCGGGGACCCGGCTCGCAGAACGAGGGCGACAAGTGGGTGGATCATCTCACCGATCAGACGATCCAGTTCATGCGGGTGCATCGCGGGCTGCCGTGGTTCTTTTACCTCGCGCATCACACGCTGCATGGCGTCGTTTCCGCACCGGCGGATCTCATTCAAAAGCATCGCGATGCTGGAGCGCCCGAGTCGGGCATGTTCAATGCCACCTACCTCGCCGCTATCGAGTACATGGACCGCAGCATCGGCCGTCTGATGACCGCGCTGGATGAAACGCAGCAGCGGGAGAACACGCTCGTCGTCTTCCTCAGCGACAACGGCGGCGTGGACACGGTGTATTCGCCGCCGGGCCTCATCGGCGATCCTACCGACGGCAGCGTGCCGCTGAAGGTGAAGCTGGAGGAGTTCGACAACGCCCCGCTCCGCGCTGGCAAAGGCAGTGCGTATGAAGGCGGCATCCGCGTGCCGTGCATCGTGAGGTGGCCCGCACAGGTCAAAGAGGGACAGGTCATCGAAACACCGGTCCATGTGACCGATTGGATGCCCACACTGCTCGCTGCGGCAGGCCGTGACACAGACACTCCCGTCTGTGACGGCATGAATCTCCTGCCCCTGCTCCAAGGCGGCCGCATCCCGCAGCGCCCGCTGTTTTTCTACATGCCGTTCTACGAGCTGCGCTGGTGCGTCACCCCCTGCGCCGTCATTCGGGAGGGCGACTGGAAGCTCATCGAGTCCTTCGGCGACTGGTTCGACGACCAACCGCGCTACCACACCGGTCACAAACTCGAACTCTTCAATCTCCGCACCGACCTCGGCGAAACCCAGAACCTCGCCGATTCCGAAAAGGATCGCGCGAAGGCCCTGCAAGCCAAACTCCAGGCCTGGATGAAATCCATTCCCGCCCCGATCCCCGGCGAGAACCCGCACTTCGACGCCCAGCGCATGCTGGAGGAGACGAAGGTGAAGCAGGCGTGGAATCGGTGATGTGCCGATTGGATAGGTGGCGGCGGATTTGTGGGGGAAAGCCTGTCACCTTGGCTGCGTTCCCATTGGGAACATGATCCGATTCATTTTTTCATTCGCGATGCTGGCGGGAGGGGCGGCGCTCTCGGCTCAGCCGAACGTGCTGCTCATCCTCGTCGATGACTTGAAGCCGACGCTTGGCTGCTACGGCGACACGACGGCAAAGACGCCGAACATTGACCGGCTAGCTGCACGCGGCATGCGCTTTGACTTGGCGTATTGCAATCAGGCGGTGTGTGCGCCGTCGCGCTTCACGCTGATGCTGGGGTCGCATTCGACTTCGACGGGGCTTTATGGCTTGGGAAGTCACCTGCGCAAGCTGGTGCCGGATGCGGTGACGATGCCGCAGTTTTTCGCAAAGCATGGCTGGCGCACAGAATCGCTCGGCAAGGTCTTCCACATCGGCCATGGCAACGAGGGCGATCCGGAGTCGTTCAGCGTGCCGCATCTGAAGGACAAGGTGATCGAGTACCTCGATCCGGCGAGCACGGACGGAGGCAAGCTGACGCGCGAGGAGGCGCTGTTCACGAATCAACAGCTCGACCAGATCAAATCCCTGCCGCGTGGAGCGGCGTTTGAGTCGCCCGCAGCGAAGGATGACGACTACGCGGATGGTCGCATCGCGGCGGAGACGATGAGGCGGCTGCAGGCGGCGAAAGCACGAACGGAGCAGCCATTTTTCATCGCAGCGGGTTTTGTGCGGCCGCATCTGCCGTTTTGTGCGCCGAAGAAGTATTGGGACCTCTACGATCCCGCGAAATTGCCAATGCCGCAGTTTGAAAAACATCCCGCCGGATCACCGAAGGTCGCGCAGAAGCGCGGCGGGGAGATCGCAGCCTACAAGCCGGTGCCGGAAGGGCCGGACCCGAAGTTTTCGCCGGAGTTGAAGCGCCAGCTCATTCACGGCTACTATGCGAGCACGAGTTTCGTCGATGCGCAGATCGGTAAGGTGATCGATGCACTGGATCGACTCGGCCTCGCGGACAACACGCTCGTCGTGTTATGGGGTGATCACGGCTTCCACCTTGGCGATCTGGGCATCTGGACGAAGCACACCAACTACGAGCAGGCGAATCGCATCCCGCTGCTGTTCGTCGCTCCCGGCGTGGCGAAGCCCGGCAGCAGCACGCGCCAACTTGCCGAAAGCGTGGACGTCTTCCCCACGCTGGCCGAACTCGCTGGTTTGCCCGCACCTGCCGGGCCGCAGCCGATGGACGGCGTGAGCCTCGTGCCCGTTCTCAAAGACCCGCAGGCGCGTGTGCGCGACCATGCCTATCACGCTTATCCGAAGGCGAAAATGGGCCGCGCGATCCGCACCGAGCGCTATCGCCTCGTCGAGTGGAAAAAGCCCGGCGCACCTGCCGAATCAGCGGAGTTGGAGCTTTACGATTACGAGATCGATCCCCTCGAAACCAAAAACCTCGCCGCCGAACAACCGGACGTGGTCAAACAACTCCGCGCTATCCTCGCCAAGCATCCTGAAGCCAAACCATGAAATACCTTTTTCAACTTTTCGCCCTCTGCCCTCTGCTCTTCGCTTCGGCAGCGCCGAACGTCCTCATCATCATGGCGGACGACTGCACCTTCAGTGATCTCCCTGTTTATGGCGGGCAGAACGCCATCACGCCGAACATCGACTGGTTGGCCTCACAGGGGCTGGTTTTTGAAAAGGCGTATGTGACCTCCGCGATGTGCCAGCCGTGCCGTGCGGAGCTTTATACCGGGCAGCAGCCGATGCGGAACGGCTGCGCGTGGAATCACAGCGCCAGTCGCGCTGAAACCAAGAGCCTGCCGCAGCACCTCGCGCCAGCGGGTTATCGCACCGGCATCGCGGGGAAGGTGCATGTGACGCCGCGTTCGGTATTCACCTTTGAAGACGTGCCCGGCTTTGATGCCAACGCGGTGCGTGCTCCCACGAACCCGCATGACCTCGCCGGGGTGAAGGAATTCATCTCGCGCGACAAGGCTCAGCCGTTCTGTCTCGTCGTGGCGCTCACGGAGCCGCATGTGCCGTGGGTCATGGGCGACAGGTCGAAGTATCCGCCGAAGAAGCTCAAGCTGCCGCCGAACATCGCCGACACGCCGAAGACGCGGGAGGACTTCGCCTCCTACCTGGCCGAGATCACCTACATGGACGGGCAGGTGGGCGAAATCCTCGCCGCGCTTGAAGAAAGCGGTGCGGCGCAGGACACGCTCGTCCTTTTCACCAGCGAGCAGGGCTCCCAGTTCCCCGGCAACAAATGGACCTGCTGGGACACCGGCCTGCACACCACGCTCATCGCCCGCTGGCCGGGAAAAGTCGCCGCCGGCACGCGCACGAAGGCGCTGGTGCAATACGCCGACGTCACGCCGACGTTGCTCGATGTGGCGGAAGCAAAGACGGATCACAACTTTGACGGCAGCAGCTTTGCCGCCGTGCTGCGCGGTGAAAAGCAGACGCACCGCGCCTACGCCTACGCCGCGCACAACAACATCCCGGAAGGCCCCGCGTATCCGATCCGCAGCGTCACCGACGGCGAGTGGCGCTACATTCGCAATCTACTGCCCGAGGAGATCTACATCGAAAAGCACCTCATGGGTCTGATGGGCGGCGCGACGGCGCACAATCCGTACTGGTCGAGCTGGATGGCGACCGCGCTCGACAATCCTGCGACTTACACGCTGGTGAAGCGCTACATCCGCCGCCCCGCCGAGCAGCTCTACCACACCGCCGCCGATCCCGCCGAGATGACCGATCTCGCGACAGATCTGCAGCACTCCGCGATCAAGGCGAAGCTCAGCGCCGAGCTCGATCGCTGGCTGGCAGCACAGGGGGATCCCGGCATCCCGCTGGACACGCACGAGGCCCATCAAGCCGCCAAGAAGGGCGGCCACCTGTATTTCCCCAAAGACTGAATCCAAGCCAACCAACGCACCATGCAACGACTCCTCCTTCTCTATCTCATCCTCTGCGGATCGGCTATCGCAGCCGAGAAGCCAAATTTCCTCCTCATCATCGCCGATGACCTCTGCTGGCGGGATCTCGGCTACGAAGGCAATTCTGAAGTCAAAACGCCGAACCTCGACAAGCTGCGCACGGAGTCGATGCACCTGCGCGGCATGTTCAATCCGGCGACGACATGCTCGCCGACGCGGCATGCGCTCTACACCGGGCTGTATCCGATCCGCAGCGGCGCTTATCCGAATCATACGCGGGTCTATGACGGCACGAAGAGCCTGTTCACGCACTTGAAGGACGCGGGCTACCGCGTGGCGCTGCAAAACAAGGAGCATGTGGGGCCGAAGCCGTCGTTTCCTTATGAGCACATCGAGGGAGCGGATGATTTGACGGTGACAAAGCAGTTTGTCGCGCGCGATGCGGCGCAGCCTTGGTTCATGGTCTATGCCTCAAATGATCCGCACGGCCCGTGGACACGCGGGCCGAGGTATGATCCGACCACGCTCACGATCCCTCCTTACCTGCACGACAACAAGATCACCCGCGAACTGCTCGCCGCCTACTACGGCGAGATCAGCAAGCTCGACGAGCAGGTCGGCGCGCTGTTGAAGCTGCTCGATGACACGCAGCAGGCGGAGAACACGGTGGTGATGTTCGTCAGCGAGCAGGGCAGCAGCTTTCCTTATGGCGGCAAATGGAGCGTGTATGACAACGGCATTCACGCTTCCGCCATTCTGCGCTGGCCGGGTAAAGTGAAGCCCGGCAGCGGCAGCCAGGCGCTGATGCAGTATGTCGATGTGCCGCCGACTTTCCTTGCCGCCGCCGGTATCGATCCGACGAAAATCGACGTGGGCTGCCCGGACGCGAACGGCGCCGTCGGCTTCGATGGCCGCAGCTTCCTGCCGGTCCTGCTCGGCGAGACCGACACGCTGCGCGATTACGTTTTCGCCCAGCACACGACCATCGGCACGAACGGAGCGATCGAGGCCTACCCGATGCGCATGGTGCGCGACACGCGTTACAAACTGGTGCGCAATCTCGCGCCCGAGAACACCTACACCATAGGCGGCATTCACAAGGGTCAGCCCATCGAGTCCTGGCAGGCGGACGCCAAGAGCGACTACAAACTGGCGGACCGCGTGAAGTGGCTCTTCAAACGCCCCGGCGAGGAATTGTACGACCTGCAAGCCGATCCCGAGGAGATGAAGAATCTCGCGGCTGACCCCGAGTTTGCCGGGACGAAGGCGAAGCTGCAGGCGCAGCTCGATGCGTGGGTGGCGCAGCAGAAGGACAAAGGCATGGAGACCGAAAACCTCGCGAACACGCGCCAGGGCAAGAGTGACGAGCAGCCGAGCAAGGGCGCGAAGAAGAAGGCGAGGGGCAAAAAGAAGAACGAGTAGCAAGCCCGACGCGCCTTCCACGTTCTCACGCGGCATTCCATTCCAACCATGAAACTTCGCCTCCTGCTTCCCGCCCTTCTCGCGTTTGGCTGCGCACCTGCCAGCGCCGCCGAACCGTCCAAGATGAACGTGCTGTTCATCCCCATCGACGACCTCAACCACTGGATCGGCCACTTTGGTCGCAATAAGCAGACGAAGACGCCAAATCTCGACCGCCTAGCGAAGATGGGCGTGACCTTCACGAACGCGCACTGCGCCGCGCCGGTTTGCAATCCGTCCCGCGCCGCGCTGCTCAGCGGCAAGCGCCCCGGCGTGAGCGGCATCTATGACAACAATCAGCCCTTTGTGAACGGACTGAAGGTCGAGGAGTCACTCGTCATGCAGTTCAAGAACGCCGGTTACGAGACGCTCGGGATCGGCAAGCTCTGGCACGGCGGACTCGGCTGGCCGGAGCAATGGACGACCATCGCCGACGAAACAAAGACGAAAGCCAAGATCAATGACCGCAGCGTTGGCGGCATCGCCTTTGGGCCGATCGAGAGCGAGGATGATGCGACGGTTTCGGACACCTCGATCGCCGATTACGGCATCGCGGAGCTCGGCAAGCCGCACGACAAGCCCTTCTTCCTCACCATCGGCTTCCACAAGCCGCACATGCCCTGGAACGTGCCGCAGAAGTACTTTGACATGCATCCGCTGGCCGACATCCAACTGCCGCCGACGAAGGAGGGCGATCTCGATGACGTTCCGGCCATCGGTTTGAAAATGGCGAACCCAAAGGGCGATCACGCGAAGATGCTGGAGTCCGGTCGCTGGAAAGAGGCGGTGCAGGCTTACCTGGCCACGATCACCTATCTCGACGTGCAGATCGGCCGTGTGATCGATGCGTATGAGAAGTCGCCGCACCGCGAGAACACGATGATCTGCCTCTGGGGCGATCACGGCTGGCATCTCGGCGAGAAGGAGCACTGGCGGAAATTTGCGCTGTGGGAAGAGGCCACGCGCGCGCCCTTCATGTGGGTGGTGCCAGGAACGACGAAGCCGGGTGGCGTCTGCACGCAGCCGGTCGATTTCATGAGCATCTATCCCACCTTCTGCGCACTTACTGGCATCGCGAAGCCCGCGTGGGTCGAAGGGCATGACATCCGTCCATTGCTCGCTGATCCCGCCGCCAAATGGTCGCATCCGGCCATCACGACCTTCGGCCAGAACAACCACGCCATCCGCACCGACCGCTGGCGCTACATTCGCTACTCCGACGGCGGCGAGGAACTCTACGACCACGCCAACGACGAGTGCGAATGGACGAACCTCGCCGCCAAACCCGAACACGCCGCGATCAAGGCCGAACTCGGTAAGCATCTGCCCACCACCAACGTCCCCGTGCTCGGCGGCGATAAAAAGAGGGGTAAAGCTGAAGTGACCGACGACGAAAAAGCGAAACGCAAAGCCAAACGCCAGGCCGAGAAGGCGGCGAAATGAAATCCCACCGATTCAGAACCACCACCGATTTTATTCCCCCCAAGATCCATCCGTGATCTCCCTGAATCGGTGGGATTGTCCGTTTTTATTCAACCATCCCTCACCATGCGCCCCACACTTCTACTTTCCTTGTGCTTCATCCACGCAGCCGCATTCGCAGCGCAGCCAAACATCGTCCTCATCTTCGCCGATGACCTCGGCTGGAAGGATGTGGGCTATCAGGGCAGCGATTTCATGGAGACGCCGAACATCGACCAGTTGGCGAAGGAGGGCATGGTCTTCACGCATGGCTACGCCGCCGCGGGGAACTGCGCTCCATCACGCGCCTGCCTGCTCTCCGGCAACTACGCGCCGCGTCACCACGTCTATGCCGTCGGCAGCACGGATCGCGGGCCGAAGACCTCGCAGCGACTCGTGCCCGTGCCGAACAAGAGCGGCCTGGCGCAGGACAACATCACCTTTGCCGATGCGCTGAAGGCGGCGGGTTACGTCACGGGCATCTTTGGCAAATGGCATCTCGACGGCAAAGACGGCGCCGAACCGGCGGAACAGGGCTTCGACGTGGTGCATGAGTCCTTCCACGGCTGGAAGGACAAGGAAAAGAACGACCAAAATCCGAAGGGCATTTATTCGCTGACCCAGGCGGCGGGCGAGTTCATGGAGAAGAACAAGGACAGGCCCTTCCTCGTCTATCTGCCGCACTACGCCATTCACACCGCCCTACAGGCACGTCCAGCCACGCTCGAGCGTTTCAAGGCAAAGGCGGC
>CAMAZK010000116.1 GCA_945863205.1 Akkermansia muciniphila
GTCCGTTTCGGGCTTCAGCGACGAGCCTGTGGTCTGGAAACAACTTGGCCCGGAGGAACCCAACCACAATTCCTCCGGGCCTTTAGGTGACCGGAGAGTCCCCAACCATGAAGTGACTCCCCAGCTCGTTGTGTGTTTCCCCAGGCGAACCCGGGAGATTTTTGCTTGTGGCTTTCGCCCCAACCTGCCAATCCATAGAGCAGCAGCCGGGCCAAGTTTGGTGACGAATTTCAGATTTTTTCAATCCGAGCAAAAATTCCCGCCGGAAAGGCTTTCGATCCCTCGCCTCACTTCGGCAGCACGCGAACGATGAAGGCTTTTTTCTCGCCGAAGTACTTGGCGGCCATGCGCTGGATTTCCTTCGAGCTGATGTCGGCCATGATGCCGGGGAGCTTCTGGAAGTGATCCCAGCCGAGGCCGTTGATCTCATTCCACGCGAGGTTGTCCGCCATGCCGGGATTTCCCTGCTGCGAACGCAGCCAGGAACTGCGCCACGTCACGCGTGCGCGGTCGATTTCATCGGCGGTGAGTCCGTTGGCGGCGAGGTCGTTGATCTGCGCCATGAGTTCCTTCTCGGCGAGTTTCACCTTCTTCGGATCCGTGCCGACGTAGAAGTAGAAGGCGCCCGCTCCCATGGCGGCGAAGTTTTGCGCACCGACGTAGTAGGCCAGGCCGAGTTCTTCGCGGATGCGGTTGAAGAGACGGCTGCCCATGTCGCTGCAGGCTTCGTCAATGAGGTTCAGTGCATGCACGTCGCGATCCTCAAGGCCGACGGTGCGGAAGCCGACGACGATGACGGCCTGTTCTTTGTCGAGATGTTCGGTCCAGGCGCCGGGCTTGCTGCTGGCGTGATAGGTGCGGCTGTGCGTGGCGTGGCGGGGGCCTTTCGGCAGCTTGGCGAAGGCCTTTTCGACCTGTTTCTTCACCTCGGCGGCCTTCACGGCTCCAAAGACGGAGATGACGCCGTTATGCGTGGTGAGGCTGGCGCGGATCATGTCGCGACAATCGGCCAGCTTCAGCGCGGCGACGGTTTCCTCACTGCCGAGGCCGGTGCGGTGAAAGGGCTGTCCTGCGAAGATCTCGCGCCGGGCTTTCCGCAGCGCGACGGTGAGCGGGTCTTCCTGCTCTTCGAGGATGCTGGCGATCTGGCGCTTCTTCACGTCCGCGAGGCTGGTCTGGGGCAGGGAAGGGTTGAGGATGAGATCTGAAACAAGATCGAGAGCCTGGGCCTCGTCCCCCAGCATGACGTCGGCCCCCACGATGAAGCGGTGCGCATCGGCACCGCAATTGAGCTGGCCGCCGAGGTTTTCGAGTTCGGAGGCGATGGCCGCTGTCGCGCGGCGCTTCGTGCCTTTGAGCATCATCTGGGCGGAGATCTGCGTGACGCCGGCGGAGAGGTCGGTTTCCGCAGGCACGCCGGCGAGGAAGTTCGCACGCAGGCTGACGAGCGGCAGGCGCGGATTCTCACCCACCAGCAGGGTGAGTCCGTTCTTGAGCTTGAAGTGGTGAATCTCGGCGCGGGTGGGTTGGCGGCCTTCGGCGGCGTCACCCTGTGCTTCGACATCGGGACCGACGATGACGGTGCTGATGTTTTCAGGCAGCAGGTAGCGGCGGGCGGCATCGCGCACGAGTTCCGGCGTGAGGGAGCGGATGCCGGAGAGGAAGCGCTGCTGGTATTCGAGGGAGCCTGCAAGCAGCCAGCCATGGCCGATGGAGCCGGCCTGCCCTTTCACGGTGCTCAAGGTGCGCACCTGGCTGCTGAGTGTGGCCCGCACGGCCTTTTCGAGCTCGGCACGATTCGGCCCGGTGGTGCGCATCTTTTCGATGACCGCCTTCATGCTTTCGCGCAGCTTTGCGCTGTCGGCTGGGTCGCACTCGGCCTCCACCGAGAACAGGCCGCACTCCGGCGCACACCATGCGCCGGCCCAGACCCAATGCGCGAGCGCCTGCTTCTCACGCAGCTCCTGGTAGAGCCGGGAGCTGCGGCCTGAGCCGAGGAGAAACGCCAGGACGTCGAGCGCAGGCTTGTCGGCGTGACTGTCCCCCGGGATCTGCCAGGCGAAGGCGACGCGTGTGAGCTCGGTGGCGAAGTTCTTCGCGGCGAAGCGCGTGCCCTGCTGGCGCGGTTCAAAAGGAAGCTGCACGGGCTCGAAGGCGCGGCGTTTCCAGCCGCCGAAGAGCGCGGTCACGGACTTGATCGTCGCCGCAGTGTCCACGTCTCCGACGATGACGATGAAGGCGTTGTTGGGAACGTAGTGCCGACGGACGAAGCCCGCGATGTCCTCACGCGTGAGCTGGTCGAAGACCTCGCGATGGCCGATGATGGGATGGCGCAGGGGATGCTGGCGGAAGGCTGTGGACTGGAGCAGGTGCTGGATGGTGCTGCCGGGATCATCGTGATCCATGGCCATCTCGCGGCGGATGACGTCCATCTCGCGGGTCAGCTCCTCGCCATCGAGCTTCGAGTTTTGCACCATGTCGGCCAGGATGTCGAGATAGCCGTCCGCGTGCTCAGCGAGGCCGTCGATCCAGTAAACGGTGCGGTTGAAGGAGGTGTAGGCGTTCACGTAACCGCCGAGCGCCTGGATGCCTTGGCTGATCTGGGCGGGGGTGCGTTTACCCGTGCCCTTAAAGAGCATGTGCTCCACGCAGTGGGCGATGCCCGCCCCCGCGTGCTGCTCCTCCTGCAGGCTGCCGGCTTTGATCCACACCTGCACGCTGACAAGCGGATGGGCATGGTCCTCCCGGATGATGAGTTCCAGCCCATTCGGCAGCGTGGTGATGGTGGCGTCGGTGACGGGGGTGACCGTGGGAGGGAGGCTTTTCGTGGAACTGGCTTTGCGGAGAGTGGGCATGGGAGGCGCATTACATGGCGCAGGATGCGGGATGGGCAAGGCGGAGAGAGCGTTTGAAACCGCACGAGGGCGCGGATAAACTCGGTCCATGCCTGTCGCGGTACTGCCAGCTCCACCACGGTCCCGCCGCCGTGCACGTCCTGCGGCCACACGTCACGGGGGGCATGTTTCCCTGCCTTTTTAAACTGGAATTCTGGAGCGAGATCAAGGCCTCCGAGGTCTGGATCTGGGAAAATAAAAAGCTGCACGCCTTTGTGCTCAGCGGAAAGGGCTACCAGCCCGTGAGCAGGAGGAAGGTGCTGCCGGGCATCGACCTGAAGCTGATCGAGGAACTGGCCGAAATGAAGCCGCACTCGAAGGCGGTGCGCGAGTTTCAGCAGCGGTGCCGGGCCTGATCAGGCCATCTGCCGCTTCGACGATGGCAGGAAAGGCTCGCTGAACGCCGTGGTGAAGTCGTAGCCGCCGGAGAAGTCTTCGAGGCTGTCGCCGTCGTTTTTGCCGAAGTAGCCGACGCCGATGAGATTGTACACGATGTTGCCCACGTCCTCCCCGCGCTTCAGTCCCCATTGATCGAGGAGGATCAGGGACATGGGGCCGTATTCTGAAAGCACGTGGTCGCGGAAGCCTGCGAGCAGTTCCTGCCCGCTGACATGCTGGTCGTCGGCATTTTCATCGCGAAACTTCTTCGCGGCGATGTGCAGCGCGTCCCGCACCAGCTCGTAGGCGGCGGGGTGGTAGCGCGGATCGTTGTGGATCGAGCGCCGGACGGCATCAACAAAGCTGATGGAAGTCATGGACGGGCGTGGGGCTGCATGGAATGCCTGCTTTAAGCGGAAGCACTGGCGGCTTCAAGCAGCAGGGCCTCAAAACGTTCCGCCATGCGGGTGGCGGAAAATTCCTGGCGCACCCGGGTGGTACCCACGCGGGACATTTTTTCCCGCAATTCGTCGTCCAGCAGGAGGTTTTCGAGCGCGTCCGCCAGAGCCTTCACGTCGTCCGGCGGGCAGAGGAGGCCGCCCTCCGTGGCGGCGACGAGTTCGGGGAAGGCTCCGTGATCGGGCTGGACGAAGGGGACGCCGCTGGCGGCAGCCTCCAGGACGTAGAGCCCGAAGGCCTCCCCGTAAGTGGCCGGGACGCTGAAGACGGTGAGATCGTGGAAGAAGTGGACCTTCCCTTTGAAATCGACATTGGGGAACCACTCGACGCGCTTCGACAGTCCGGCATCGACGAGCCGGGCGGTCAGTCCGGCGACGTACGATTCATCGACAGGCGTCTTCGCGCCGCCGATGCGCAGTTTTACCCTGGGAACGGTGCCCCGCTTCGCCAGCTCGATGAAGGCATCGACGAGCGTCGTGAGGCCCTTGCCGTGAATCATGCGGGCAAAGTAGCCGATGATGGGCCAGTTCGGGTCGGGAGCGGCCGTGGTGAAGGCGTTGGCGTCGATGCCGTTCGGGATGACCTGCATCTGTTCTGCGGAGGCCCCCAGTCGCGGACTCATCTGCTCGGCGTAAAACCGGCTCGGGGAGATGAAGCGGCGGATGCTCTGCGCGTTCTTCTTCATCGCATCCCAGCACTGCTCGCGATACGGCTCCGGCAGCGTGTCGAGAAAGCTGTCTTCGCCCTGAATCGAACAGACGACGGGGATGCCGAGCTCCTTCTCAATCGCCGGGGCCAGTCCGGTGAGCAGGCTGTTGCTGAGGGAGACGACGTCGAACTTCTTTTCGGCGCGAATCCACTCGATGAGCTTGTGCCACTCGCCCCACTGGCGGCCTTCAGCGCCCAGAAGGCTGCCGAGCGCCATTTCCCCGAGGGATTTCGCACTGGTCATGCCCATGCGCTTCGCGGCCTTTCGCAGGTTGTCGGGCGAGTTCAGCCAGCGGTGCACGAACTTCGGGAGTTTGTGAAACCAGAGGAACTTCTGCTGAAGAAACAGCGAGATGCCGCCGATCTGCACCGGCAGCTCCTGCGTGCCAAACTCACGATCCGTCACCAACGGCAGGTACAGCGGCGCCATCAGCGCATCATGCCCGCGCACGCGCAGCGCCTTGATCAGCGCATGGTCGCGCAGGCAGCTTCCGCAGTGGAAATTGCCGGTGCCGGGGGTGAGATGGAGGATGCGCATGAAAAATGACGAATGACGAAATCAGAATGACGAATGAATGCCGAAGCCCGAATTGGGAAACGAACATGCGATGCCTTTGGGGCGTTCGACATTCGGATTTGATTCGTCATTCGTCATTCTGGTTTCGTCATTTGCCCGCGCCGCAAGCAAACGGCGCGGACTTCTCCTGGGCCTACGTTTCTGCCAAGCCACGTGCCATCACGACTTTGCCCGTGCGCACGGTTTCGACGATGTCGAACTTCGTGAGCAGACGCACGGCGGCGTCGAGTTTGTCGGTGTTGCCGCTGATCAGGGCGATGAGGCTGTCCTCCTGGAGATCGACGGTCTTGCCGTTGTAGTGCTCGATGATCTGGAGGATCTCGGTGCGCTCCCCGGCTCCGGCGGCGATCTTGATGAGCACCATTTCCTTCGAAACAGCGTCGCGGTCGGTGTGCTCGACGCAGTGGATGACGTCGATGAGCTTGTTCACCTGCATGATGATCTGGTGCAGGCCTTCAGGATGACCGCTGATGCCGATGGTCATGCGGCTGAAGCGCGGATCGCGAGTCTGGGAGACGACGAGCGATTCGATGTTGAACCCACGACGGCTGAACACGGCGCAGATGCGACCGAGAACGCCGGGCTGGTTGTTCACCATGACGCTGAGCGTGTGGATGTTGATGATGTCGGCCAGCGGGGCGGGCTTTTTATCGGTGGTGGCGGGGATGCGGTCGCTCATGGGATGGATGTGTTTAGTTAAAGAGGGTGCTTTGCGCGGCGAGGCGTTGCTCGGAAATCTGGATGTAAGCGGCGTCCTTCTCGATGCCGATCCATTGGCGGTTCAGGTTCTTGGCGGCGGCGGCGGTGGTGCCGGAGCCGAGGAAGGGATCGATGACGAGGTCGCCTGCGTCCGTGGAGCAGGCGACGAGTTTTTCGATGAGGTCGATGGGTTTCTGCGAAGGATGGCCGCACTTTTCCTTTGAGATGCCTTTCAAGCTGGGCACGCGGAGGATGTTGGTGGCGAACTTGCCCGCTTCGAGATGGGCGCGGCGGGCGTCCATGTCCTTGTAGCGCTTGTCTTTGAGATAGGTCTCGATGGTCTTGGCATCGTAGGGGATGCGCACGGCGTCTTTGTTGAACTTCACCTTTTCCCCTTTCCGCATGACGAGCACCATCTCGTACTGCGGGGTGAAGCTGTCCCGCCGCTCGTCATAGCCCACCGCGCGATCCCAGATGATGAGATCGTGAAACTGGTGCTGCTGGGTGAGCCGTGACATGAGGTGGATGAAGGTGTGCTCGCGTTTGCCTAGCTGGCCGAAGATGAAGGCTAGGCCGTCATCGCGCAGGACGCGCATGGATTCGGCCACCCACGCCTCGCACCAAGTGAGGTAGTCGGCGGCTGTTTTCCATTGGGTGTCCCAGGCTTCATCTTCGAGAACGTTGAAGTAAGGCGGATCGGCGATGATGGCCTGCGCGACGTACTCGGGGAGCTTTTGGAGTTCCTTGAGGGCGTCGCCGTGGATGATGCGGTTGGTTTTCATGGTGACCGGGAAGCGGGCAGGATGCCCGCGACACACGCGACAGGCAGAATGCCTGTCCTACGCTGCTAGGTCGAACCGGTGGGTTTCTCCATTTTCATTTTCGGCGCTTCGGTGAGCATGTCTTCGAGCGCGGCACCGGCCGGGATCATCGGGAAGACGTTTTCGAGCTTGATGCACTCGGCTTCGATGATGCAGGGACCATCGTTGTAATCGAGGGCCTGCTGCAGGACACGCTCGACATCGGCCGGACGGCGGATGTGCCAGCCTTTGATGCCATAGGCCTCGCCGAGCTTCACGAAGTCGGGATTGCCGATGAGATCGACGCCGCTTTCGCGATTCTCGAAGAACAACTCCTGCCACTGGCGCACCATGCCGAGGTAGCTGTTGTTGAGGATGAGGATCTTGATCGGCAGCTTATGAATCGCGGCGGTGGCGAGTTCAAAGAGGGTCATCTGGAAGCCGCCGTCACCGGAGATGGAGACGACGATCTTGTCCGGGCAGGCGAGCTGCGCACCGATGGCGGCGGGGAAGCCGAAGCCCATCGTTCCGGCACCACCGGAGCTGAGCCAATGGTAGCTGGAGTCGTTCTTGTAGAACTGTGCGGCCCACATCTGATGCTGACCCACGTCCGTGGAGACGATGGCCTTGCCCTTTGTGAGCTGGTAGAGCTCGTCGATGACCTGCTGCATGCGCAGACCGCCCTGCTTCTTGTAACCGAGCGGGAATTTCTTCTTGTAGCCGTCGAGATGGGCCAGCCAGTCTTCGGTCGGCAGTTTTTCAATGTGCGGAAGGAGATCGCTGAGCGCGGCCTTGGCATCGCCTTTGATCGTCACGTCCACTTTGATCATCTTGTTGAACTCCGCCGCGTCGATGTCGATGTGGATGAGCTTGGCATTGCGGCCAAACATGTGCGGCTTGCCGATGATGCGGTCATCGAAGCGGGAGCCGACATTGAAGATGAGGTCGGCCTCGCAGATGGCCTTGTTCGCATACGCGGTGCCGTGCATGCCGAGCATGCCGAGGGAAAGCGGATGCGTTTCGGGGAAGACGCCCTTGCCGAGCAGGGTCGTGGTCACAGGGCAGCCGAGGGTTTCGGCTATCATGAGCAGTTCCTTGTCCGCACGGGCGATCATTGCTCCCTGGCCGGCGAGGATGATGGGGCGCTTGGCCTGGGAAATGAGGCGGGCGGCTTCTTTAATGCCCGCCTGATCGATTTTGAAGTTCTCCTCAGGGTGGTAGCCGGGCAGGTCCATCGGCTCGTCAAAGGTGCCGGTGAAGGGGCCCTGGCTGATGTCCTTCGGGATGTCGATGAGCACCGGACCGGGGCGGCCGGTGGTGGAGATGTGATAGGCCTCACGAGCGATGCGGGGCAGCGCGTTCGAGCTCTTCACGAGGAAGTTATGCTTCACGACCGGGGCCGTGATGTTGAAGATGTCCGCCTCCTGGAAGGCATCCTTCCCGAGCATCCAGGTGACCTGCTGACCGCAGAGGACGATCATCGGCACGCTGTCCATCTGCGCGGTCATGAGACCGGTGACGGTATTGCCAGCGCCGGGGCCGGAGGTCACGAGGACGACGGCCGGCTTTCCGGTGGCGCGGGCGTAACCGTCAGCCATGTGAACAGCACCCTGCTCGTGGCGGACGAGGATGAACTTCATGTTCGTTTTGACCGTCTCCAAAGCATCGAAGATCGGGATCGCCGCGCCGCCGGAGTAGCCGAAGATGTATTCGATGCCGAGATCGGCGAGGGTCTTGATGAGCGCCTGCGCGCCGTCCATTTTTTGATCACTCATGATGATTGGGGTGAAAATTGTGAATTCGACAGCAAAAGTGCATGTGGAATGGCGAATCACAATCAAAAACTTGCCAAATTTGAGTTAAGTTGGCCATTCTGATTCGTGATTGTCGTTAAAAATGGCTGTTTTGGGTGGGAAACGTGAGTTGGAGGGTCTGAGTCTCGCTGAAAGTGTGCCTTTGTGCCCTCATGATGGTGCTCTCCCGTGCTCCGGGAAGGCGGGTGCTGGAATGGGATCTCGTGCTGAGCCGAATGGCACTGAATGAAGGATCGTGGAGGATCAAGATCGGAGGCGTTTCTCGTCTTAAAGCAGGCTTAATTCAGTGCCATTCATTCAAGGCCACCTTCTGGCCTGTCGTGCTCGCGCCAGCCGCTGTCTGTCACGGACCGCCCCTGCTCCTTGCCCGTTTTTCTCAAAAATGACCGACTTGGATGACGATCTTTGCCGCTTCGGGAGCGTTCTTTGTCGCTTCGACCGCGATCCAAGTCGCTTCGAATGCGATCCAAGCCGCTTCGAATGCGATCCAAGTCGCTTCGAATGCGATCCAAGTCGCTTCGAACGCGATCCAAGCCGCTTCGAACGCGATCGAAGTCGCTTCGAATGCGATCCAAGTCGCTTCGAATGCCCACTTTCTGCCATAGATCTGCCCTTGTGTGGGTCAGAGACGGTCGGGGGCGAATGCACTGAACGGACGTGCTTTGGGATCAAAATCGGAGCCGTGACGTGCCCCTCGCCGGGATGACCCTGAGGCGTGGTTCCCTGACGCCACCCAGCGCGGACGCGGTTTCTCAGCGCTCTGGCTCGAAGCGGCGGCGGAGTTCGTTGAAGTAACGGCGGATCTGCTCGCGTCGGGCGGGGGGAAGTGCGGATTCGTCGAGGGCTGCTTCTTCGGCCTGGATGGCGTCCAGCGCGGTCTGGGTGGCGGCGCGGGTGCCGGTCTCGCTGCGGGGAGCCCCCTGGACGCTGCGAACGGTGCTGCGGCCTTCGCTGTTCTGCTGGGCTTGGACCACGCTTTCGCCGGCGCTGGCCTGTTTGGAGGTGGGGCTGTTGTTGAGGTCGGCTTTGCCGACGCCGGGATCTCTGCCTGAGCCGGGTAGGGCGATGAGAGGCCCGTTTTCACCCGGTGGCGAGTCGGGATCAGGGGGCATGAGGAGGAGGGGCGCGTTTGGATCGGGGGGCGGGGCCCCGGGAACGGGGGCGGTGAGGACGGGCTGGCCGCCGGAGGGCTGGCCCTGCTGCCCGGGTTGCCCGGGCTGGCTCTGGCCCATGGTCATCATTTGCTGCTGCTGTTGCCCCTGGCCGCCGCCGGGCTGGTTCTGCGGCTGCATCTGGTTCTGCTGCCCCTGCTGGCCGATTCCGGGCGGGGTGAGGCTCTGCTGAAGATTCTGCGCCTGGCCGACTTGGGGCGTCGTCTGCCCCTGCGGATTTCCCTGCGAGTCCTGACCGGCCTGGCCCATCTGCTGCATGGCACCGCCGGTTTCGTTTTGACCGGCGATGCTGCTGCCGGAGTTCCGAAGCTGCTCGGCGAGCTGCTGCAGCTCTTTCCGGGCCTGCTCGCGAAGGGAGAGATCGCGTAGCTTTTCGGCGAGTTTTTGGAATTCCTGGCCGGCGGCGGGTGCGTCCCCCTGCTGCATCTGGTCGCCAGCTGAAAGGACGTTCGCCCCCACGGTGCGCTGGCGGTCGGCTTCTTCGGCCTGCCGGGAGACGTCCTGGAGGGTCTCGGCCATGCGCTGTTTGGCATCGCTGCTGAGCTGGGGGGATTTGAGCTGGTTGGCGAGGTTTTCGGCGGCTTTCGCTGCTGCTTGGCTGTCTTTCGCGGCGACGGAGTCTCCTAGGTCGGCGGTGTCGGTGTGCTGGCGCAGGGCTTCGACGAGTTTTGAGGAGGCCCAGTCGTCCTGACTGCGACTGAGTTCATCAGCGAGCTTTTCGGCGTCGCGGGCGCGGCGTTCGAGGTCGGCCAGAACGCTGCGGGCGTCTTTGCCGGCGGCGTTGGCCAGGTCCTCGGCGGTCTTCTGGAGCTTTTGTTTGAGGTCTTCGACCTGCTTCTGTTCGTCTTCGAGGAGGCCAGCGAGTTGCTTTTTCTCCCAGTCGGTCTGGGCGAGCTTTTTGGCCTCGTCGGCGGCTTTACGGGTCATTTCCGCATCCATGGGAATGGCGTCGGAGGGCGGTGCGGTGACGATGCTGATGAAGCTGCCGATGATGGCAATGAGGAGGGGCAGGGCGATCCAGCGGTCGGGGCGCAGCGGCAGGTCGCGTGCGAGGGCGGGTAGTGCGCCGGGAAGGAGCTGGCGCTGGGAGGCGATGTGGGCGCGTGCGGAGTCGCTGTCTTCGCGGCGCTGCTCGAACCACCACGCGGAGGCGAAGGCCTCCCGACGGCCGGCGGCGTGATCCCAGAGGGCGAGGGCGCTGAATTCCCCCGGACGCCGCCACCAAGCGTAAAGAAGAGCTCCCCCGAGCCAGAGAAGCAGGCCGAGCCAGGGCATCAGCAGCAGGGAACCGCGCAGCAGGGCGAGGTTCAGGAGCAGCAGGCCGAGGGACGCCGGAATCAGCGTCATCCGCAGCACGGAGAGCCAGCGGCGGAGGACGACCCAGGCCTGAACCTTCCTGGCCACGGGGGCGAAGGCGGGTTCGGCGGGGATGACGGCTTCCATGGCGCTCATTACATCGAAAAACGCGGACGGGGCGAGCAAACTTTGCCGCCCTCCGGGGATTTCGCGCTGCCACGCCCGGCGGACGGGCGGCGGGGCTGATTTTGACTGCATTTGGAACCCGGGCTCATTTTGATGGTTGAGAGCACGGTCGCCAAACGTAACTTGACGCATGATTCCCAAGCGCTTCACCCTTTTGACAGCTGTTTTGTCGGTGTTCACGATTCTGACCGGAGGCCCGTCCCTGCTGGCCCAGCGCGTGGATGCGGAGGAACTCAAGACCTGGGCAGATCGGGGAGATGCGGACGCTCAGTTTGAGCTGGGGCTGCGGATGATCACCGGGGAAGGCGTGGCGAAGAATCTGACGGAAGGCGTGAAGTCGGTCGAAAAGGCCGCCAAGCAGAAGCACCTGCGCGCTCAGCACATCATGGGCACGCTTTATGAAGACGGCGTGGGCGTGAAGAAGGATCTGGCGAAGGCGGCCGAGTGGTATCGCGTCTCGGCGGACCTCGGGTTTGCCCTCTCCCAGCACAGTCTGGCGGCCATGTATGAGGAGGGTCGCGGGGTGAAACAGGACGGCGCGAAGGCGGCGGAATGGTTCAAGAAAGCGGCCGAGCAGGGAAATCCGCCCTCACAGACGGCCTATGCATCGAAGCTTGAGCGCGGCGACGGCCTGCCCAAGAGCACGGCAAAGGCAGCCCTCTGGTATCTCAAGGCGGCGCAGCAGGATTTCGTGCCAGCGATGACGCGGCTGGCAAACATGTACTACACAGGGCAGGGGGTGCCGGTGGACTACCGACGCGCCGGTGCATGGTACCGGCGCGCGGCCCGCTCCGAGGACCCCTGGGCTGCGAACAACCTGGCGTGGTTCCTTTCCACCTGCCCGGAGGACAATCTGCACAACGGTGAGACCGCCGTGCTGCTGGCGCGGCGGGCGCTGAAGCTGGTGGCCGAACTGGCGCAGAGCGACGAGCAGCCCTACGAGATGATCGACACGATGGCGGCCGCCTTGGCCCGCAATGGGGAGTTCAAGGAGGCTGAGCTCTGGCAGCAGCGCTCCTTGGCGCTGCTCCAGGAGGATGCCGACCTGCCGGAGGATGACCGCAAGAAGCTGAAGAACGAATTTGAGACCCGGCTGACCCTCTACCGCAAGGCCGTCCCCTTCGCCGAACCTGAGCCGGAAGGCGAGACGGGTGCTGAGCCGCTTCCACAGGACACGATCCTGCAGGAAGAGGGGCTTCCGGAGAGCGCACCGAAAAAGAAAACCCTGCCGAAAAAGAGCCAGGGGACCGTGGTCTGATCCTGTTTCACCCTCCTCCGCGCTCGTGATGTTGCGGTTTTTTGTGCGCAAGATTCGCGCATCCGAGCGCAATAACTGCAAGACTGCGCCCCCAGAAGGCGGTTAAGACCGCTTACACACCTCATCCCTTTCGTTCCTTCGTCCCCCTTCAAGCATGTCCACCGTCGCCGTCCGTTCTGCCTCTCTTCCGCCGCCGATCCCCGGCCTGAACCGCCGTATCCGGCAGCCGAAGAAAAACATCCCGCAGACGAAGCAGGACCGCGATCAGATCCTCGGCTGGGTGCGCAGCTACGCGGAGGATCAGAAACTCGTGCCGCCCGTGCCGCTGGCGGAGCTTCAGGAGCACACGGAAAAGATCCTCACCATCCACGCCATCGACAGGATTCACCGCGACTACGTGGGTGTGCTCCTGGCGAACGAGACCTGGCG
>CAMAZK010000117.1 GCA_945863205.1 Akkermansia muciniphila
AGTAGAAGCCCGGGGAAAAGCCGCTCTCGAAGTCCATCGCCTCGATCATGCCGCCGATGTCCGGAATCACGCTTTCCGGCAGCAGGTCGAAGGTGCCCCACATCAGCCCCAGCGCGGCCACGCTTTCGATCTTCAAAAACGCGTAGGTCAGCATGAAGCCGGAGCCGCCGCCGTCGATGGAAAGCGTGCGCACGCGGCGGTTCGCAGCCGCACCACGCAGCCCCTCCAGCATCTGCGCCGGCAGCGCGAAACTGCGGATGAAGGACAGCCGCCGCCACAGCAGCGCGGGAAAAAAATTCGCCATCCACAGCCGCGGCCACGCCTTCCAGGTCTCCGCAAAACCCGGCCTCACGCCGAAGGTGGCGCGGCTCAGGAAATGCAGCGGCACGCGGTCATAGAGCGGCTTCAGCCACCAGACGACCAAGGGAATCCATTCCGGCACCGAGCGCATCAGCACGCAGATCAGCGCCCAGACGGGAAATACCGTGCACGACCAGAGCAGCAGCAGCGGGCCGAAATCACGCCGCACCATCGCGCAGCCGAGATCGACGGCCTCCCAGGGCTGGCGCGGACGCAGCTCCACGGTGATGTCCTCCAGCCTCATTTCAGGCGCTCCCTTCCCCCGAGAAAGAGAAATCCGCCCACCGCCAGCCAGCACAGCGCACCGACAGAGAACTTCACCGGCGCACCGAGATCCAACGGCGACCAGAAGCCCTCCAAAACAGCCGCCAGACTCGTCAGCACGGCGGCACCGGTCAGCAGCGGCAGCGCCTTGCGCCCCGACAGCACCAGGGCGTCACGCCGGCTCAGGCGTCCCGGACTCAGCACGGTCAGCCCCACCCGCAGCCCCGCCATGGCGGAGATGACGATGCCGGTGAGCTCGGGAGCACCGTGGGCGATCACCCACGTGTAGAGCGTCAGCGGATTGCCAGAGTAATGGACGTAGCCAAAGACCGCCCCCAGGTAGAACGCATTGAAGAGCAGCACAAACAGCGCCCCGACGCCGCCCAGCATGCCTCCGGCGAAGGTCTTGAAGTCGATGCCCACGTTGTTCCAGATGTAGAAACAAAAAGCCGCGAAGCTGGAGCCGAAATTGTCGCGGACGTAGTCGGAGGGCGTGCTCGACTCGCCATACATGCTCTCGATCATGATCATCTGTTCCGGCCCCAGCAGCGCCATGGCCCACTCCGGATGTGAAGGCGTGATGGCTGCGAGCAGCACCGCCGGCAGGTAAAACAGCGCCGTGCACCACCAGAAGAGCTTCCACTCCGCCCGCACGGCCCGCGGAAAATCCACCGCGAACAGCCGGATGAAGGTCTCCCAGCCGCCCGCACCGCGACGCTCCAGCACGCGGTAGGCGCGGATCGCGAGGCCGTTGAGACGCTGCGTGATCCGCTGCGGACTCATCCGGTGCTGCGCCACGCTGAGGTCATGACACACCTGGCGGAACACCGCCGGCAGTTCGACGGCGTCCTGCCCCGCTTTTCCTTGCTCGACGTTTTGCAGGAGCTTCTCGAGTCTTTGCCAGCGCGGCTCGATGTTTTTTTCGAACTGGGCCGGCGTCATGAGATGAACAAGGGCGGAGATTTCAGCGGCGGAGGCTCTTCCTTTTTGCCCTCCGGGTCCTGCAGCCACAAGGCCATGCCGCACAGCTTGCGCAGACCATCCACACCACGCGCACCCGTCAGCGGCTCCGCGATGGCCGCCAGCTCCATCCGCCGCTCGTCCGCCCAGTGCGGCGCACGCTCGATGAACTGCAGCAGCGCCGCCTGCTCCTCCCGCGTGAGCACCTGCATCGGCGCACGCCTTTCCGCCTGGACTCTAACGTCCGGCTGCTTCACCGGCGGCGTTTCGACGTAAGTCACCACCGTGTTCGCCACCAGATCCCCGAGACGTTGGAAACGCTTCGTGAAAAGCATGCAGACGATGCCGGTCAGGTAGAGGCCGGGCATGAAATCCACCACGCGCAGAAA
The DNA here is from genome assembly GCA_945863205.1 of Akkermansia muciniphila. Taxonomy (GTDB): domain Bacteria; phylum Verrucomicrobiota; class Verrucomicrobiia; order Verrucomicrobiales; family Verrucomicrobiaceae; genus Prosthecobacter. The sequence goes on from CAMAZK010000117.1 coordinate 1,974, forward strand.
ATTCCGCATCACCGCCTGCGCGAAGGTCACGGGTCCGCCGGTCACGCTCATCACCCGCAGCTTCATGGAGCGTTGGCCGGGGGTTGCACCTTTGGCTCCGGCCTCGAAAAACACGTTGTAGAACCACTCCATGAAGAACAGGAAAAGCAGAAACAGGCCTGTCGTAAGCTCCTTGCCGATGGAAGGCATCACCAGCAGCATGAAGACGAAAAACATCACCAGGTAGATCAGCAGACGCAGCAGCAGATCGAGCGTGTAAGCCATGCTCCGCGCGGCCAGTCCAGCCACACGAAGCCGGATCTCCACGCCATCGGCGAGTTCGACAGATTGGAGGGTGTCCGCGCGTGTGGCCGCCATTTCCGTTTACTGAAGCGGGAAGCTTTGGTTTTGACAACCACCGAATTGATCACGTAGCCTCAAAAAAAGCCTCTGCGAATTCAGACGCCGTCCGCTCATCCTCAAACTCCACTCCTACCCCACCATGGAAGCCCCACCCGCCAACCCTTATTCCGCTCCCACCTCCAACCCCTACGGCGCCGGCGCAGGCTCTGCAGACACGGTTTCCCCCAGCACGATCTCGGTGCTCGTCGGCACCAAGCCGTGGGTGCGCTTCCTCTCTGTGATGTTCTGGCTCGGCGTCGGTCTGATGCTGCTCGTCGCCGCAGGAATGGGAGTGATGGGCGCCATCGGCGGCCCCGTCGAGGAAGCCGTGAACAAGTCAGGTGCGTTTGGCGGCGCTCCGCTGATCATCATCGCCGTCATTTATGGTGCGCTGGCCTTTCTCTACGTTTACCCCGCCGTCAAACTCTGGGCCTATGGCACCCGCATCGGCGCTCTGAGAACCTCGATGTCCGTGGCCGACCTTGACGCGGCTTTGAACGAACAACGCCGCTTTTGGAAATATGCCGGCATCCTGGTGATCGTCATGATCTGCGCCTACGTCGTCGTGATCATCGGTGCCATCGCCTTCGCAGGGATGACCGCGATCAAGCAGGGCGGGGTCTAACCGGCGCATCTGTTCTGGATTCTCCCTGAAGGCTGCGATACGCTCCCGGACGCATGTCGATGCCCCGCTGCCTCTTTTTCTTCCTCTGCCTGATCCTGGTCGCCAGCCGCTCGTCGGCGGCGGAACTGGAGAGTGAGGGCGAATTCCTCTCCGCCCGCCAGGCGCTGGCCGACGGTCTGCCGGGCGTCGCTGCCGTCAAGGCGGAGCGCCTCCTCCAGCGCAAAGACTGGAGCAAGGACGACATCGGTAGGCTGGCCACCTTCGGCGCTGAAGCATGGACACGCGCCGGGCAGTCCGCTCCCGTGCAGGCGCTGGCGGAGGCCTATGAACTGGAGGAGGAAGCCTTCTGGCGTGCCGAGGCCTGCGCACTCGCTGGTGATCTTCCCGCCGCACGTCAATGGCTGACTGACGACGAGTCCTCCCTGCGCTCTCCGCGTGCCGTTCTCTTGCTGGCCCAGATCCTGACGGCCCTGCGGGAGCACGAGGCCGCCCGCGCCGAACTCTCGCACCTGACCTCTTCTGCGGACGCCACCATCCGCTCCCGGGCGCTGCTGCTGCGGCAGGAGATCGACCTGCAGGAGGGCCGCGCCCCCGCCGTGGAGCCCGCAGACGACCAAGACACGCGGAGCAGCTACCTGCTCGCCCGCAGTCAGTTACAGGCGGGAGATGCGCAAGCCGCGCGGAAGACACTCGACCAGCTCCTTGCCGCCCCTGGCGGTGGAAGGCGTCTGCATCATGCCGCCACACTGCTGCAGGCGGCGGTCATGATCCATGAGTCAGCCCCCGTGAAGGCCCGCGATCATCTGGTCAAATTCCTCGATGCCACGGACGAGTGCGAGCTTTGGCCGGAGTCGTTCGCCCTGCTGGAGCAGACGAGGCGGCTGGAAACACCCGCGCCGCCGCTGCCGGAGGCGGTCCTGCGCTGGATCGCCTACGGCAGCGCCGCTCAGCAGGCCCCAGAACCACCGCCTGCACTGCAAGCGGCCACCCTCGCCTTTCGCGGGCACGCGCTGCTGCTCGCCGCCGAGTGGCTGGCCGATGAAGGCAGAGACGCAGAAGCCGCCGGACTGGCGGAAACCTTCCTGCAGCTCGTGCCCGATCATCCTTTCACCGGTGACGCCATGCGCCTGGCCATGGAGCTCCATGCGCATCTCGGCGCGGCGGAACGCGTGCTCTCGCTGGCGGACTCGTGGCGGCAGCGCTTCGGGAAAGACTCCGCGGAGATCGACTTCACCGTCGGTTCCATCCAGTTCGGGCGCGGCGACCACTGGCAGGCGATGGAGTCGTTTCAAAGTGCGGCCAACATCGCAGGGACCCTCGGTGAACGGCGGCGCGGCCTCTACAACGCGGGCACGGCCGCCATCCTCGCGGGCGACTTCGGCCTCTACCAGACTCTGCTCGGCCAGTTGGCCGTCGTTTCCGGGCCGGACGGAGACGCCGGAGACACGGAAGATTCAGCCGCCACGCTGGAGCTCGAAAAAGCCCTTTTTCTGGCCGCACAGCGCAAGCCGGGAGCCGAAGAGAGCCTGCGCGCCTTCATCCGCGCCCATGCCGCCCATCCACGCTACGCCGAAGCCTGCGTCGCACTCACGGAATGGCTGCTGCAGGCCTCCCCGCCGCGCCTTGACGATGCCCGCGCGACGCTGGAGCTGCTGACCGGCGGCACTCTGGCGGACGACATGAAGCAGCGCGTCGAATTCACGCGGCTGTGGCTGCTCGACGCAGCGGGCGATGCGAAAGGCCTGCTGACCGCCGCGGGCGACTATCTCAAGGGCTGGCCCCGGGGCCTCTTCGCCCCGGAAGTCCACCTGAAGATCGCCAGCGTTCATTACCGCGAGGAAGACTTCGCCAACGCACGCACCGAATTCGAAATCATCGCCCGCGACTATCCCCAAACGCCGCACGCAGACACCGCCCTCTACTTCGCCGCGATCTGCGCCTCATCGGTGATGAGCGAGGAAGGCCGCACCCGCGCCTCCGCCATCTGGGACGAACTGGCGGCCAAAGGCGGCACACTGGCCGTCGCCGCACGGCGGCAGCAGGCCGTCTCCCAGCGCCAGCAGGGGGACCACGCCGCCGCTCTTGCCACTTTGGACAAGATCCTGGCCATGCGCCCCCTCGACGTGGAGCAGATCCGCATGACGCTGTGTGACAAGGCCGAGGTCCTGCTCGTCCTCGGCCGGACAGATGCCAAGATGCTCGACAGCGGCGTGACCCTTCTCGAAGAGTTTTTGGACGACCCGTCGCTACCGCTCGTCTGGAAGGCGCGCGCAGGATTCACCCTGGCCTCCCTGCAACACGAAGCCGGGCGTGACGCCGAAGCGCTCGATGCCTGCTACAACGTGCGGCACGCCGCAGAGATGACGCCGCCCGCGACGCCGGCGGACTACGCCTGGTTTGCCAAGGCCGGCTTCTTCGGCATCGACCTGCTGGAAGCCTCGCGCCAGTGGGAGCCTGCGGCACGGCTTGCCGAGCAGATCGCACGCCAGCCCGGAGAACGAGCCGCCGAAGCGCACAACCGCGCCACCAAGATCCGGCTGGAGCACTTCCTCTGGGACGGCCCGGCCCCCACGCCGCCCAAGGTGCTGGAATTCGACGACAAACAAGCGCCGGGCGACAAGAAGTGACAAGGGTAGCCCAAAGACCGCAAGCGCAGAGCCCTGCAATCTTCCGCAGGCCCGCGAAAAATCTCTTGCCAGAACGTCGCGCAGCCAGCACACTCCGCCGTTCCAAGTTCTCTCAACTTGGTGAACACTTGGTGATGTTCCCGGCAGGCTTGCCGATGTTTCTCCGGCTCACACGCTGATGAAACGTGACCCCGCACTCGTGGCGTGGCCGTCATTTCTCCTGGAACACACCGCGGCGATGCCGCTCCCCATTCAAACTCACCGTAACACCCACGCCAGGAAGGCCCGGCGCCCGTGTGGCTGTTGCACACCACCCACCGACATCGTTCTCACCCATGGCAGGCCACAATAAATGGTCCAAAATCAAGCGTGGCAAAGCCATCGTTGATGCCAAACGCGGCAATGCTTTCAGCAAGCTCGCGAAGGAAATCACTCTGGCTGCAAAGGCGGGCGGCGGAATCCCGGACATGAACGCACGCCTGCGCAGCGCCATCGCCGCAGCCAAGGCCGCCAACGTCCCCAACGACAACATCGACCGCGCCATCAAAAAGGGCACCGGGGAACTGGCCAGCGCCGCCCTGGAAGAGATCCTCTACGAAGCCTACGGCCCCGGCGGCGTGGCGATGATGATCGAAATCGTCACCGACAACCGCAACCGCAGCGCCAACGACATCCGCGTCCTCCTCTCCAAAAACAACGGCACCTTCGCCGACTCCGGCAGCGTGGCCTACATGTTCCAGAGGCTCGGCGAAATCCGTCTAGACAAGGCCGCCGCCACCGAAGACCGGCTGATGGAGATCGCGCTCGAAGCAGGCGCGGACGACATCGCAGATTCCGGGGACGAATGGATCGTTTACACGCCGACGGAGCGGCTCTTCCAGGTGGCCAGCGCCTTGCGGGAGAACCATCTCTCCCCCAACGGCCAAAACCTCATCTACCAGCCGCAGACCCTCGTGACCGTCAGCGACCTCGAAACGGCAAAGTCACTCATCCGGCTCTACGACGTGCTCGACGACTACGACGACAGCCAGCACATCCACGCCAATTTCGAAATCGACGACTCGATCGCCGATCAGCTCGACTAACACCTTTTCCCCAGACCCTTATGCCCGAAGAAACCCCCAGCGAGGCCGCTGAAACCGCCGTCTTGGAATCGAAAGCCAAGCGCAAAGCCCCTGCCAAGAAAGTCGCAGCCAAAAAAGCTCCCGCGAAAAAAGCGGCCACGAAGAAACCTGCCGCAAAAACGGCGCGCAAGGCGGCCAAGAAGAAGCCTGCAGCCGTGGAAGAAAGCTCCATGGAGGAACTCCCAGGGATGCCTGCGGATGAAGTCGGGCAAGCGCCGGCTGAAGTCGTCGCGGCGCCGGAACCGTCCCCTGCTCCGGCGGAAGCTCCGGTTTCTCAACCAGCCCCCGCCCCGGCGCCCGAGCCATCGGCTCCACAGGCAGATGACCCGGCATCTGCGGAGAACGGAGACGCCACGTCTCAGGAAAACGAGGCCCCGCGCAACATGGTGATGGACGAGAACGGCCAACTGCGCCAGATGACCGCCAAGGAACGGCGCAAGGCCAAGTTTGACCGGTGGAAACAGCGCCGGGCCGAACGCCGAGCCGGAGGAGGAGGCGGCGGCAATGGAAACGGAGAACGCCCGCCGCACCCCCGGAATGGCCAGGAATCACGCGAACCACGCGAACCACGCGGCTCCGCCGATCGTGAGCAGGAGCGTGAGTACGAACGCGAGCCCGAGAAACCGCTCGGCCCGCCTGAGCCCGCCGGCGGCATTCTTGAGATGTCTCCCAAGGGTTACGGCTTCCTACGCCGGCGCGGCCAGTCCTTCGCCCAACATCCCCAGGACGCGTTCGTGCCCGCCGACCTGATGCGCAAGTACTGCCTGCGCGAAGGCATGGAGATCACCGGCGTGCAGTGCAAAGGCCCCCGCGGCCCGCAAGTGACGGAGATCACCGAAGTGAACCAGCGCGCTCCTGAGGCGATGCGCGACCTGCCGATCTTCGAAGAACTGAAGGCGGTGAACCCTAACAAGCGCTTCCAGCTCGAAACCAACAAAGACCGCCTGACGACCCGTGTGATCGACATGATGGCCCCCGTCGGCCGCGGTCAGCGCGGATTGATCGTCGCCCCGCCTCGCGCTGGGAAAACGACGATGCTCCAACACATCGCCGAAGCGGTGAGCGAGAATCATGAAGCCGTGCACCTCATGATCCTGCTGGTCGATGAACGGCCTGAGGAAGTCACGGAATTCAAACGTGCGCTGCCTCGCGCGGAAATCTTCGCGAGTAACAATGACCAGGACGTGCGGAGCCACACGCGCATCGCCACCTTCGCCATCGAACGTGCAAAGCGCCTCGTCGAGTGCGGCGAGCACGTTTTTATGCTGATGGACTCCATCACGCGAATGGCGCGTGCATTTAACAACCTGGGCGGGGCCAACAAGGCGTCCATCGGCGGCGGTCTCGGCGTCGGTGCGATGGAAATCCCGCGCCGCCTCTTCGCCGCGGCCCGCAACACCCGCACCGCAGGCTCGCTGACGATCCTGGGCACCGCGCTGATCGAAACCGGCAGCCGCATGGATGAGATCATTTTCCAAGAGTTCAAGGGCACGGGGAACATGGAACTCGTCCTGGACCGGAAGATCGCCGAGCAGTTCGTCTTCCCGGCCGTGAACATCTTCAAGTCCGGCACCCGCCGTGAGGAACTGCTGCTGCAGGCCTTCCAACTCGACAAGATCCACATGCTGCGCCGAGGTCTGGCCGGTCACAAGCCGATCGAGGCCATCCAGAGGGTCATTTCCCTGCTGGAGCGCTATCCCAGCAACGCTCAGATGCTCGTCGATCTGCCCAACAAGAGCTAGCGGCACGATCCTGGAGTCTAGCATCACGTCTTCACCTTCCAGTCCTCGGTACCATGCCTCCTCCCGACCCCGAAATTCGTGTGGACGAGGTGCTGCCGCCGGTGGTGAACCCCATCGCCGCGAAGCTGGCGGCGGGAAAGGATCCTGCCGACCGTGCAGCGGCGCGGATCCTGGCGAAGTACCTCGACGAGTTCATTCGCATCCCCGGCACTGACTTTAGAATCGGCCTGGACCCGATCCTCGCGCTGATTCCGGGCGTGGGTGACACCGCCGCCTCCGGCGCGGGCGTGATCATCCTGCTGGATGCGCTGCGTAGCGGAGTGTCGATCCCCGTCTTCCTGCGGATGACCCTGAACATGGGCATCAATTTCCTCATGGGCCTCGTTCCCGGCCTCGGCGCGGCAGGCTCCGCGTTCTTCAAATCCAACAGCCGCAATCTGCGGCTGCTGACCACCTGGCAGGAAGGCCACAAGGACCAGGTGAAGCGCAGCACGCTGCGCTTTTACGCCGGACTCTTCATTCTGCTGGCGATGATCGCCCTCTGCATCTTCATCGGCTGGGCGTTTTACGTCTGGCTGCTCTACTCCGTGGCGCATCACTTCGCGGACGCTCTCGGCTTCGCTTGATCCCGTCCGGCGACGGCCAGGTTCAGGATGCCATCGCCGCCTCGACTCCAGTTTTGCGCTCCGGGACCGTGAGTTCGAAGGCGCGTGCCTGATCCTGCTTTTCGGAATGATTGATCGCCTTCGCGAGCGCCTTGCTCAGACCGTCCAGGGAGTATGGCTTCAGCATGATATCGACGGGCGGCGGATGCCCCTGGCTGAGCAGGACAAACTCGTCGGGATCGATTACGAAACCGCTGCAGACCACGACGGGCACGTCATTGCCGACGGCCCGCAGTTCCTTGAACGTGTCGCGGCCGGAGAGAACGGGCATGTAGATGTCGAGCAGAATGGCGTCGATCTTCTCCCCACTGCGCAGGGCGATGTCGAGCGCCTGCTGGCCGTCGCAGGCTTCGAGAACCCGGTAGCCGAGGAAGCCGAGGATGTTCGTGGCGATGTTCCGCACGGGAGCCTCGTCGTCCACGACGAGAACGGTGGTCTGACCGCCCGCCGGCGCGGCGATGGTGGGACCGTTGTCCACGGGGCCTTCATCTTCGACGTTGGCGGGATCGACAACACGAGGAAGGAAGACCCGGAACTCGGTGCCGCGGCCGAATTCACTGTCGAACTCAATCCAGCCGCCGTGGTCGCGAACGATGTCCTGCGACGTGCAGAGGCCGAGACCGTCCCCCTTCCCTGTTTTCTTGGTGCTGAAGAACGGCTCAAACATGCGGAGGCGATGCTCCTCTGAAATCCCGTGACCGTTGTCACGCACGACGAGCATGACGAACTGCGAGTCTGCGCCGGCGCCATCGGAGGCGGCGATGGACTTGCGCGTGACGTTCTCGACTCCGATCTCGATGATCCCTTTTTCAGATGGCAGCGCATCACGGGCGTTGAGGCTGAGATTGAGCATGACCTGCTCGATCTGGGCGGAATCGGCGACGGCGTAGGATGCGTCCATTCCAGCCCGCATCTGCACGGTGACCTTGGGATCGACGCTGTGCTTGAGGAGGTTCTTCACGTCGGAGAGCAGGCGCTTGAGATTGGCGGGCTTGCGGACGCTGGTGCCGGAGGAGCGGCGGGAGTAGCCGAGCAGCGATTTGACGAGCTCCGCCGCCCGCGTGGTGGCATGACTGGCGTTTTGCAGCTTGTCGCGGACTGCGGCCTGATTTTCGACCGGCGTGAGTTCGGCGAGCGTGAGGTTTCCGCGGATGGCGGTCAGCATGTTGTTGAAGTCATGAGCGATGCCACCGGCGAGCTGGCCGATGGTTCCCATCTTCTGGGACTCGCGAAGGCGACTTTCGAGCACACGGATTTCGGACCTGTCTTTGACGATCCAAATGCGGCCGATGATCTCGCCATTCTCGGTGCGCATGGGATTGGAGCGGAGGGAGAAGACCCGCTTGTCTTTGGCAACCAGCGGCGGCAGTTCGTCATTTCCTTCGAGGCTGCCGGTGGTGGCCTCGATCCAGGTGGAGACGGCGGACGTCTCCTGAAAGCTGTCGGCGAGAGCGGCGAGCGCCCGGGATGCATCCCGCCCGGCCAGCTCCTCGACGGGTTGGCCTAAAAAATCGTCCAGTTTCGCGTTGGATGCGATCACGGAGCCCTGAGCATCGACAACGAGCACGCCCTCGTCACTCGCGGCGAAGAGGCCCTGCAGCGCGGTGAAGGCCTCGCGCAGGAGGCGCTCGGCATTCATCAAGCGCTGCGCCGTCTGGCAGGCATGCTGCTCGGCGGAATTGAGGGCCTGGCGCTGCTTGGCGAAAATCATATTGATGTCACAGCGGAGCTTCCAGAAATCGGAAGGCAGCCACTCGGCGGATTGTGCATCCGGCGGCACACCACGAAGAACGGCGGTGGTGCCCTTCATGACGGCAGTCGTAGGCTTCAGCAGCCAGCCAGAAATGAGGTAGGAGGCCAGAAAGACTCCGCCGCCGAGGAGAACCCCCGTGATGCCGAAGAACCAGTCCAAGGAATGGCCCATCATGCGGGTGGCGCCCATGGCCGGCAGGAAGCCGAACAACCAAAGCGGGAAAAGGATGCGCAGTCGGAGTGAGTTCATGGATGGAGTGAGGATGGGAGATCAGGAGGCGGCGGCTGTGGGAGAGGCGGCAGGCGGTGTCATCAAGCGGTGCATGCAGTGCTCGACGGCAGTGCTGAGGTGATTTTCCAGCCAAGTTTCGATCTGCCCCTGCATGGTGGTGATGGCATTCTGCAATTGCGGCCCCTGCGGAGCCCGCTGCTCCAGACGATCGAGCCGGTCGTTGAGGGCGCTGACGCTCATTGCGATGCCGAAAACGTCATTGCGGAGCTGTTCCAACTGGGCAGAGAGATCCTCCATCGGGTGAGGCAGCGGGCTGGAAGGTGCCCGCTGCGGGGGCGCCGCCGGTGCCAGATCCGCAGCCGCAGGTGCCAGGCGGAAATTCGGTGAACGAGCGGGGGGGAGGCGCCCGATGATGGTCCGGTCGTCGTCGGCCATCGCGTGATGAGTGTTTTCTGCCACGGGGGAAAAAGCGCCACCCGCCGCACCCTCCTGAGGCTCCGAATAGATGTTCACAGGAACCCGGTCCATGCCCTGCAGACGAACGTCACCCGCTCCCTCCAGAGGCGAAACGGCCTCAGAGGACTGGCGTTGAGTGGAGAATGCGAAAGGTAAAGGCATGCAGAGAATCAGGCAATAACAGCAAACTTATTAACACTTTCCATAAAATCCATATGTTTTTCAAAATTATTCACCTCTGCAGTCTTTCGCCTGCCCCTGACTGGCCGACTTTGCTTGTTTTCCCGAGCTCCCGAACGTGAAGCGGCATTCATTGAAAACACTCCCAACCTCCACTCCCGGCACCTCCGTCTTCCTATCCCATCGACCTCAAATTCACAAAACATGCCCATAAAGAGGAGCGCCTTCTTGCTAATGGTGGACGCCATGGCTAACCTCGACTGACTTCATGAACGAAAGGATCAGACAACGCCTCGACGCACACCTCTCCAGCCAGGGCCTGCGGCGGACCAAGCAGCGGGATGTGATTGTGGAGGCAGCCTTCTCCAGTGACGAGCACTTCAAGGCCGAGGAACTCCTCGACAAAGCCCGGAAGATCGACAGCACCGTTTCCCGGGCCACCGTCTATCGGACGCTGACCCTCCTCGTGGAGTGCGGGCTGCTGCGGCAGGTGGACCTCGGACGCGATCAGATCCACTACGACCCCAATTTCCTCGACAAACCGCAGCACAACCACCTCATCTGCCTGGATTGTGACCGGGTGGTGGAGTTTGAGGACGAGCATGTGGCCCTGCTGCACGACTGCATCACCCGCCGCCTCGGATTCCTCCAGCCGAAGCTGATGAGCATGCGGATCGAGGCGCATTGCGAGGAACTGTCCCGCTCCGGCACCTGCAAGCAACGCGACGCTCAGAAGCACCGGCAGGCCTGAAAAGTCGGCGGACTAGACCCGGCGCCAGCGCTGGAAAGTCTCGATCGCCTCGTATTCCGCCAGGCCAAGCATGTCGTAAAGCCGGGCGTTCTCCCGGATGGAATCTGTCGCCTCCTTTTCCATGGAAGACA